>JAURQH010000012.1 GCA_030836185.1 Planctomycetota bacterium | reverse complement strand
ACTCATCGGAGAAGACGCGTCTGGTGCGTTTTGGCTTCTCGGATGAGTGGGAATGGTTGGCAGAATTGTTTGACATGGGCTTCCTCCAAATGGATGATAAAGGTTCCATTTGTTCTCCGCCATTGTTGGTCTACCGCAACTACAAGCCCATCAACGCAATCCCGAGTGAATGGAATGGTCGTTGGCGAATTACTCATGGAGCGAACTCCGAACATGAGCACGAAGTCAGGATTCAAGCCATTTCAGAAACTCGCCATCGGTTGACTCCCAAGGGGACAGTCTTTTCGGGAGTCTATGAATTTGTCGATGGAAAAATGAAAATGGTCGATGAAAACCCGGGATATCCCGATCTGGTCTGGCAGAAAAAAGATTCGAACACGTTTGAAATGATCGAGGGTGGTTACCTGGATGCGGTGATGACCCGAATCAATGTTGAGTGAATCAAGTTATCGTGAGGACTGCGAAAAGTCTTCACCTGCTGCGGTCACTTCCGCGAGATGGTCTGCGCGAGTGGTTTGAGCACTTGCTCGACGACATGCGCTTCGAGAAGTTCTTCGCTCTTGATACGCAGGTGATGAAGCTCTTCCTCGAAGGACGCCTCGGAAAGTAAACTGCCGTACTGTCGGACCGTAAAGAAGACGCTGAGTTGTTCTTCCGGGAAGTCTCCACGCTTGACTTGATACGCATTGGTGCGGGTTTCAATCATCAAGCGTGCTTGCAGGCGGCAATCTTCCGTCAGGCTCAGAGTGACCTGCGGCTCATAGTTCAGCGGTTGTGCATTGGGGATCTCAATCAAGCTGTCGACGGAAGGGGCGACGCCGAGGGCTTCGGCCACCAACGCATCGTGATTTCCGCGATACGTGAAATCAAAACCGATCATGTAATCGAGCGCTTCGCAATCAAGCGGTGAAACCGACAACATGTAAGGGACGAGTTGCAGAATGAGAGAATGCTGCTCGAAGGCTTCTTCGGGAGTGGGAGGATTGACTTGCGAACTGCAAATCCGCCGAGGTTCGAGAGACAACCAACGATGCGATTCTCGATCTTTATCTTCTTCGAGAACAAAATCCCCATTCTCACGCGTGTAGAAATTCCGCATACTGGGATAAGTTTTTTGAGTCCGACCAAAAAAATCAAGGACTGTTTCACGAGCCGTCGGTAAAGGCATCTCGGTATTCAGATGCATATTGGTATAATAATCGTCGGCTAATGTGGAGTAGAAATGCATATAGGGTCTTTCGACTGAACAGTCGGGAACACTCAATCAATTCACCATGTGGCATTGTACCGACAGACCAACCTACGGGAAACTCACCTCTCTCAAGGATTTCATGAAATGCCAGTCTCGACCGAGTGCTTGACGGAAGTTGTGGAAGTCGCTTTTGTTCCGACCGAACTGGGTTGGTTCGGGTTCGCGATGTCCGACGAGACCGTTCTTGCCCTCACCATCGGGGACACCTCGGAACAAGCCTCTCGACGCAGACTGCGTCAGAAACTCAGCGAAATCGAGATTTGCTCAGAGACTGCAATGGCTTCTTCTCAGGAGGCATCTCGCCTGAAAAAAGATCTGGAACGCTTTGCTACCGGAGACGCAATTGATTTCAGACAATACAAAGTGTCCAGCGAGCACCTGACTGAGTTTCAGAAAAAAGTTCAGCGGTCGGTTCGGAAAATCCCCGTTGGCGAGACACTCAGCTATGCCCAGGTTGCCGAACAAGCCGGATCACCACGAGCCGCGCGTGCCGTGGGGAATGTCATGGCACAAAACCGCACTCCCATCGTGGTTCCGTGCCACCGAGTATTGGCTTCTGGTGGACAATGGGGCGGGTTTACCGCTCCGGGAGGTGTCGATTTCAAGCGTCGTTTACTGGATCTGGAAGCCAATTGCTAAGCGAATTCTCGGCGGGATGAACAGACCTATAGAAGACTCGGAAAAAACCGCAAAATCGAAAAACAACACTGTCCAACGGTTCTTTCCACCTCTTAGAATAGTTTCTTATTATTTGTTATTCGACCGAGCGATTCATGAGCCTCGTAATCACTCGGCCCGATGTGGGCGACTTAATTTTTCACGTCTACAACAGGCCGATCCATCCCGAACTGATACAACGACACGATGAATTGGTCATCGCGGAAGATGACTATTCCTGTGTCGTTCGTCTTCACGATGCAGGGCATTTCATTGAGTTTCGGCACGGAGATATTCTCATCTCCGAAGTGATGAGTTCTCGAAATCATCCACTCCCCCAACACGGGCTTGAGTTGCAGCATACGGTTCGCGGCAGCCGCGACTCGGAATTAATCTTCAATGACCTGATCCGCTATCAGTCATCTTTTCAGTTAGAACGTCTTGATTCCGAAATCTTTCTGAACTTTCATCAAGAGTTGCAGACAGATTTTCGTCGAGCTTGTCTGGCGCGAGAATACCCAGGACAAGGACGATTTGCTCCCGGTCCGATCAGTCTTGTCAGAACAGAAATCACACTCGATAGCTTCTTGATACATACCTATCATACCTACCCCGAAAATTGTGCTGTCGTCAAAACGCAAACATTAATCGAATTCTGCGACGACTAATCCACGGCTTCAAAGAGATGAGGCCTTCTGCTCAATTGTGATTCCGAAGTCTGCAAGAGCAGCTTTCATTTTGAGTGTTTCCCCTTCAATATCAAGCGAAACACAACTCAGATACCTATTGTTCCCCCTCCGGTAATCACCTAGGATTCTCCCCAGATCCGCTTCTTTCGTACAACAATACCATCACGACATCTCAACAATCTCGACTCATTATGTCTGAACACAAACTCCTCGCCTCTGTTATCATTGCATTGATCGACCATCGCGATCAGTACATGAAAAGCATTCAATCTTTTCGTGATCAAACGCTTGAGAATGAGTCGTATGAGATCATTGTCGCGTGTATCGAAACTGCTCCTGAACTTGATGAGATCACAACAGCTTATCCTGATGTGCGCATCGTGTTTTGTGATCATTACCAAGATCATGAAATGTATAATACTGGGGTCGAGAACGCGTATGGTCAGTACATTTATCTCACAGAATGTCACTGCTTTGCACAGCCTGAGTGTGTGGCGAATGCCATTGAAGCAGCCAAAACCCAAAATATCGATTGCATCAACAGTAACAGTACGGGTGCCAACGCAAACCGTTTTGCCGAGATGGAACAAACACTGTTTGAGATTGATGTCGAGCGATGGAAAGCAAGCCCTCGTTCCAAACTCTCACTCCGCGGTTTCTTAATTGAGCGTATTTCCTGGGATGAAGTGGGCGGATTTCCGACTGAGTATGGACATTTCGCAGAGTTGATGATTGGGCAAAGGTTGCAACAGGCTGGAAAAACATTTGGGTATGCGGATCTCTCGTTCGTCGCTCATTACAATCAACCATCGCCAAAAACTCTGATCGCTAAACTGATTCACTACGGCTTTCACGAATGCCACAGCAACCATTACTTTCCTCCAAATGATCCAGATTATCTTTGTGAAGAGTGGCAGTGGTATCGAGACAAGCCAGAAGAGGTTTCCAGCATCACTCAAAAACATCAACGTCGGCTTCGCTGGTTATATGCAGTGCTGATGATCAGTCCGCGTTCGACACCATGGTTCTTTTCGTATTATCGCGAACTTTGGGAAACTTCAATCCGCATTGGTCGACTGAAATATCTCAGCGAAATGGCCAAACCGGATCCTCTCTTTATTCCCAAACATCCGGCGGCGGCCTGAATCATGGGCTCTACTCACAGGAAAGCCCTCGAGGCGTATTTTTTTGAGCCTCCGATTTCTCAATTTTTCCCTAGAGATCTGTCCCTTCTGACATACAATGGGTGAGTGTCCTATCGATAACGGCATTCGCCATGTTAGTCACTCATCGCGACCAATTTCTGAAATTGCTAGCCAAAAGCAATTTGCTTGCGGCTTCCATTCTACGCAGCGCGGTCGAAGAATACCAATTGACGACAATTGACGATCCAACGGAAATTGCACGCTGCCTGATTCAGCAGGGACTACTGACCCGCTATCAGGCAGAACAATTACTCAGCGGTCGCGCCCGTGGATTAGTGATCGATCATTACCGAGTGCTCGAACTGATCGGCTTCGGTGGAATGGGTCGGCTTTATCTGGCAGAAGAGATCGAATCAAAAAAACTCATTGCACTCAAAGTTTTGAACGAAAAGTATCGACATGAAACGGGCATGCTACTGCGTTTGAAACTCGAAGCCGACGCGGGGCGTCAATTACAACACCCACACATTGTGCGCACCATTGAATTTCATGATACGGGTGCCATTTGCTATCTGGCGATGGAGTTTATCAGCGGGATCAACCTGCTTGAGTTATTGGCTTTGAATGGGCCTCTTCCCTGGCCACAAGTTTGCGATTACATGCGACAAGCGACGATTGCACTTCAGCATGCACACGATTTGGGAATCATTCATCGCGATGTGAAGGCCGAAAACCTACTCATCACCAAACAGGGAGATGTCAAACTCCTCGACTTTGGTTTGGCACTTCTCCCCGATCAGGCAGATTCCGAATTTTCTTTGTCCATGATATTTGGTCACGATTGTATTGGAACTCCCGATTACATTCCCCCCGAGCAATCGGTCGATGCGCAGACCGCTACGCCCCAATCTGACCAGTACAGTCTCGGCTGCACCATGTTCTATCTTCTGGCAGGTCGTCTGCCATTTGTGGAACCCAGTCGGATCGATAAAATTCGTGCACACCGACAGGACAAAGCCCCTTCGGTGAAATCATTCGCCCCCGACATTCCCAATCGAGTTGCGGCAATCGTTGAGAAACTGCTGATGAAGAATCCCGACAATCGATTCAAATCAATGAATGAGCTGATCAAAGTGCTCACGCCGATTTCCGAATCGCGACCTCTCGACTTCAGTGTGAATGGAGCAATCCGCCGGCGTGTCAAACAGGCCCGTGAGAAGTCTTTCGTCGAGCATCCCAGTCAGCCTCGTCCCCGACTATCTTCAAAAGCAGCCACTGTCAGCGAAATCGCGGAAGTCGCTCATCAGAGGGTCGAAAGTCTGGAGACAAAAATTGAATCCGAAACAGATCCCTTATGCGCAATGCAGCAAGAGTTTGTGCTTCCCGATGCCTCTGCCGATGCAGGAAAACTGGCAGAAAATACTTTGCCGAAGAACCAGGCATCGGCGATTTTAGTCGATGTTGAACACAATCATCGGTTGAGTCTCACAAAAGACCGATTCGTCATCGGTCGCGATGAGTCAAGTGATCTCACACTTTCTGCAGGTGACGTGTCAGCACAACATTGTGAATTACGTCGTGAAGGACAGTGGTGGACGATTACCGATCTGAATAGCACCAACGGTGTTCGTGTCAATAATCAGAAGGTCTCTCAGCAAATGCTTTGGCACGGCGATGAAATTATCATCTCTTTCGACCATCGCTTCAGAATTCTTGATCCCACTCAACCCGATCCGACGGCCAAGAAGTCTCTCCGTATCGGAGTTTGGGTTGGAGCAACGGCTCTCGTTGCTGCCATTGCTGGAACAATCTGGTTTCTGCTGCGATAAGTAACGCACTCTGAAATCAGAACACTTCTTCTACTTCTCTATTCCACAGACTGATCAGCCACTTCCTCTTCTGCCCATTGTTGAGTTTCTTCCGGTCTCAGCACACTGCGGAGTGACCAAAGAAGAAGAGCGAATGCGAGCAGTAAAAACACGAGGGAAATGGGGCGAGTGATGAGAGGGAGATAGCTTCCCCCTGATTCCATCAAACCGGCACAGAGATGTTCTTCAGCAATCGGCCCCAGCACAAACCCGATCACAAAGGGAGCAGCGGGAATTTTCCATCGGTCCATCAAGACACCAACCAAGCCAAACCCCAACATCACCCAAACATCGAACATCCGATTTGCCAAGGCATAAGAGCCCACCACGCAAAACGTCAAAATAATGGGCAGCAGAATGTAACGAGGTAACGATGCCAACCCCGCCAATCGTTTGGCAAACAGCCACAAGAATCCGAACATGAACACATTCGCGAACAGCATCGTCGCCATGATCACACCCACTGTCTGCGGATTGTTCTCGAACAGGAATGGCCCCGGTTGCAAGCCGTGAATGACCAGTGCCCCGAGTAGAATGGCATCGATCACGCTGCCGGGAATTCCCAAGGCAATCAGAGGAATAAGAGCTCCACCGACGGTTGCGTTATTGGCGGCTTCAGACGCAATGATGCCTTCTTCGCTCCCCTTTCCGAATTGTTCGGGAGTTTTCGACGAATTTTTGGCGGCAGAATAGGCGACGACCGAACCAATATTCGCGCCAATTCCGGGAAGAATTCCAATAAACGTCCCCAGTAGAGATGAACGTAACAAGTTGATTTTATAGCGTGTCCAATCGGCCCAGCGCCAATCGAGTGATGATTGAGCCGCATCCACGCGCGTGGCCGGTTGATGGAGAGTCAGTAATTCATGCACAATCTGACTGACTGCAAACAGACCAATCAAAACAGGCAACAATTTGAAACCGTCATCGAGAGCATGAAAGCCGAGTGTCCAACGAATCTCTCCCGTTGCGGGCGAAGCCCCCGGCATGGCGACAAGAATGCCCAACATGCCGGACAACAAACCGCGTGAAAGGGATGCTCCACCCACCGAAGCAATCAGCACCAATGCCATCATAACGAGCGAAAAGAAATCGAACGCTCCGAGTTTCGTCGACCAGACCGCCATTGGTTGAGACAATAAGACGAGTATCACCCACGAAACGAGCCCACCGCAAAGTGACGCTCCGATGCCCAGTCCCAACGCTCGCCCCGGTTGGCCTCCCTTGGCGAGTGGATAGCCATCGAGAGTGGTCATCATCGAGGCTGGAGTTCCCGGCATTCTCAAGAGAGTGGCCGTGATCAGTCCACCACTTACCGATCCCACATACATGGAGATCAGTAGCACTAATGCCGGATCGCCTCCCATCGAGAAGGTCAGTGGTAGCGAGAGTGCAATCAACATGGCTCCCGTGAGTCCGGGGATCGCACCTACCAGAATTCCCAACGATGTTCCAACACCCATCAGCACAAGTGCTGTGGGAGTCAACATGAAGGAAATGAGTTCGGGGAGTCCAGACATAGAAGAGGTTCAACTTCAAGGAAGATCGATGACAAAGATTTTGGTAAAGACAGCATGCAAGCCGACGCTCATCACGAGTGATGTTGCCAGGATTATCCACAGATGACGTTTTGGTTGCTCAGAAATGATGAGAGCCGTCATCAGCACGAACAGAAAAGTTAACGCGCGAAAATCGAACCGTTCCGATTGCAAGAGCAACACATAACCAATGGTGGCCAAAATTGTCATCAACATTGAGCGTATGACATGAGGGGGTCGTTTTACTGACTCAATGACGCTCTTAATCGCTTCTTTTTTCCAGGATTGCCCCGCGACAACAATCCCCAAAAAGCACACAATAGCGAAGGTCATCATGGGGAGATTGGGCAGTGGAATCGTTGGCCTTTGTGAGACAGCAGCAATACGTGCAGACCGATCCGCAAGCTCAGTTTGTAATTCTGAACCTGAGAGAACTTCTGGATCAATCTGTAGTTCCGCAAGTTGCTTCTGAACCGATTCAGACTTCATGGCTTGATTCAAGACCCCCACGACAAACTCAATGCGTGAGGACGATGTTCCCTTGGGCGCCCACCAGAACTGCATATTTCGACTGACGACATCGAACCCCTGCGAGAGGGCTGTTGTCGCATCAACGGCAGGATGTGGTTCGATTCCGCAATAGGCCAATGCTCTTAACCCACTTTCGCGAAACTGTTGGTATTCGGCGACTGAAAACGCCGAGACCTCGGCATGCCCACCAATCAACGCACCGTACCGCTTTGCTCCGCCGCCATGCTGGACGTAACGGAATCTTGCCTCCCCCTGCTCTTTCGCAGCCGACTCGAGCATCAATCCGGCAAAATGAACGGGAGCGCCCAGATTGGCCGAAAACAGAATCGTGTCGGGTTCATCAACCACAACGCGCATTAAATGTTCCAATGATTGATACGGTGAATCATCAGTCACCGCGATCACCAGCCCCACATCGCCGGTCCCCGCGACCGGTTCAAATGCCTCCGGTCCATAAGCAGCTTGCCCCGAATGTTGGGCGGTCATAATCCCATCATGCAATAAGAGCAATGTGTAGCCGTCCGGTCGGGCATCCTTCACACGGCGTGAGCCGATGGTTCCTCCCGCACCGGGAACATTGACGATGACGAGAGGCTCGGGTAGCAGTTCCTGATCTTCGATGACACGCTGTATAATCCGAGCGAATGTGTCACTTCCGCCCCCGGCAGAAAATGGAACAATAACCTTAATAGGACGCTGAGGATAAATTGCGTCCATCGAGTCTTCGGACTGAGCGCAGCCGAAAATCAAACCTGTGAAGAGGCAGAAATTGAAGGCTAAGACTTTGCGAGCGACTTTCATGACGATTGAGTGTAGCGAGTTTTCTGTGTCCGATTCCAGAAGAAGCCCAGAAAATTAGCCGCCAGCCAAACAGGAGATACCTGAATCGGACTTCATTAACAGCTTCCAGAGTTGAGAAACGGTCACCTCTCCGCGACAATACAAATATGAATAAACGCCCCAACATCCTCTGGTATTGTACCGATCAACAACGCTTCGACACGATTGGAGCACTCGGTAATCCTCACGTTCGCACGCCGACCATCGACCGATTGGTCCACGAGGGGACTGCATTTACACATACCTATTGCCAGAGCCCGATCTGTACTCCGAGTCGATCAAGCTTTATGACCGGTCTGTATCCATCGCGTCTGCACAATACACGTAATGGCAACGATACGTTTCCTCAATTCCCACCCGTCATCACAAAACTGATTGCTGAGAACGGTTACACGTGTGGGCTGATTGGTAAGTTTCATCTTCAAAGCTCGGGGCATCGAACGGAACCGAGGCTCTCTAATGGTGATGGCTTCAGTTATTGGAAATTCTCACACGCACCGCGTGACGATTGGGAATCGGGACACGATTACGCCGACTGGGTACGGCAACAAGGTGGAGAACTCGACACGCTTCGCAGTAGCGAAGAGCGAGTCCCCACAGAACTCCATCAGACAACTTGGGGAACCGAACGCTCATTGGAGTTTCTCAAACAGCAGTCGGGATCGAATGAACCTTGGCTGCTGAACGTCAATATTTATGATCCGCACCCGCCGTTCATTCCTCCCAAGTTCTATGCCGATCAATTTGACCCGCAGCAAATGCCCGGCCCTTACTTTCGCGATTCCGATCTCAAGCAACAGCAGAAACTCGCCTCGCTCGACTTTCAGGATGATCTGAAAACACCCGAGCAACACAATGCGTTTCGCAAACAGGCCGACTATTATGCCATGATCAAACAGATCGACGATCAGTTTGCCCGCATCCTCGATTACCTCGATGAAACTGGACAACGTGAAAACACGGTGATCATTTTCACCAGCGATCATGGTGAGACTCTCGGCGATCACGGCTTGATGTACAAGGGATGTCGTTTTTACGAAGGGCTTGTTCGCATACCGCTGATTTTCTCGTGGCCGGGACAATTTAAGTCAGACCTTAAAGCCAAAGGCTTGGTCGAAATGCTCGACCTGACCTCAACGATTGTCGAACTGGCTGGGCTCGAACAGCCCGACTATATGCAAGGGCGTTCGTTGATTCCCGTGCTCACAGGAGAAGCCAACCCAGAACATTTCCGTGAATTTGTGCGGAGTGAATATTTTGACGCGCTCGACCCGTTCTTCACTGGCGGCACGGGAACATTCGGCACGATGTATCGAATCGAACGCTACAAACTCTGCATGTATCACAACAAAAACCTGGGCGAACTGTACGATTTACAGGTCGATCCTTGGGAGTTTGATGACTTATGGGATTCTGCCGAACATCAAACAATCAAACATCAGCTCATCGAAGAGAGCTTTAATTCGCATGTCTGCTTGACGACCGACATGGGCTCTCCACGCATTGCCCCGATGTGAATCTGCAAGACTTATATTAATCCGACTGAAAGCAATATTATGACGGACGCTTCATTGGCGACATTCGGTGGTGGCTGTTTTTGGTGTACCGAAGCGATTTACTCCGAAGTTCTGGGAGTCAAATCAGTCACATCAGGTTACGCAGGCGGGAAAACGGAAAACCCCACCTATAAGGATATCTGCTCGGGAACCACCGGGCATGCGGAAGTGATTCAGGTGGAGTTTGATGCTGATCATATTTCTTATCGTGATTTGCTAACGATCTTCTTTGCGACTCATGATCCGACAACACTCAATCAGCAAGGTGCCGACAGGGGCACACAATATCGCTCTATTATTTTCACTCACGATGACGGGCAGAGCCAAGTTGCCCAACAGTTATTGAGCGAACTCGATGCCAGCGATGAGTTCGCCAGTCCGATTGTGACACTCATCGAACCGCTAACCACTTTCTACCCGGCAGAAGAATATCACCAAGGATATTATCAGCAAAACGGCAACCAGCCATATTGCAACGCGGTCATCAAACCCAAATTGGAAAAGTTCCGGGCGCGCTTTGCCGATCATCAAGCCAAGTAAGATTTTGGGTGGCTGGGGCTCTCGTGGACTTGTAAGGCAGATCTCACCCGAAGCAACAGGAAGATCGTTGGATTATCATCACGCAAACTCAGCCCCAGAATCTATCGCAAAAGAATATCTGCGCAATCCACACTGACGAGGAAAACGCCGAGTCACAGCCGTCAGCGTTTCTCGACTTCCATCCGCACATCGTCCAGAATCAGCTTCCCAGTGCCACCATTGATTCCGACTTGCACAATCATTTCTCGGGCATCGAGGGGAATCGAAAATGTTTTCTTGTAGGTGCGCCACGGTGAGTTCCCCGTCCAGGGGCCGACCATTTCACCGGTGATATACTTTCGGCGATAATCGTAGAAAAATACCTGCAAGCCCGGTTTTTCAAAATCGTTGGTCCCGGATCGAAGGTTCTCGAAAGTCGCCGAGACCTGCAATCTGATCGTTCCCAGCACTCGCCCATCGATTCCCATTCCTTGCAAGGCTTGTGCAGGTTGTCCGGGTGTCAGGTTGAAAAAACGCACACAACGATCACCGTGCAACCCACCCGACAGCAGATATTTCATCTGCCGTTGATAGTGCCAATTATCGAGCTTGCCATCTTTATTGTCATCAAGCTCGAACGACCCATTCACAATTTTGGGAGCAAGCGGGTTCGGTCTGACTTCTCGATTCTTTTCTGACTCACCGGTCATCGGGACAAACAATGTCGGAATCAACTCCGTCTCGACCAGTTTGCCGTCTCTCTTTTCCAGCAGATAAAAGACTTGCTGATAACGCTCACCGACCGGCACCACCATCTTCCCTCCCTCGGCCAGTTGATCAGCGAGCGGTTTGGGAATTTTCTCCGGGGAACAAGTCACGATGATTTTATCGAACGGTGCATGCTCGGGCCAGCCGAGATAACCGTCTCCGACTTTCGTATGTATGTTGTCGTAACCGAGCTCTTTCAATTTGTTGCCCGCTTTCACTCCCAACTGCTCGACAATCTCGATGGAATATACTTCGTCGCAAATTTCTCCCAGCACGGCAGCCTGATAACCCGAACCGGTGCCAATTTCGAGCACTTTGTCGTCGGGTTGTGGATCGAGAACCTGAGTCATATAGGCAACGATGTAGGGAGGCGAAATTGTCTGGCCGTAACCAATTTCGATGGCTACGTCGTGATAGGCATACTTCTGACGAAACTGGCTGACAAACTCGTGTCGTTTGACCGTCTTGAGAGCATGCACGACCCGTTTGTTCGTGATTCCTTCAGGAATCAAAAATGTATGAACCATCTCCAGGCGTTGATCATAAAACTGATCCCGCTCTTGAGCAGGCAGAGATCCCACCATACTTGTGAGTACCAAGCTGACGAGAAAACGTGTCGTTGCGCGCATATCGCGATTCTTCCATCCATGAGAGCAAGCGAGTGATTGACTTTAATTATAGAGAGCAAGCCGAGGTGCGCGAATGGCGATTTTCAGGAAGAAACCTCGCGACCTGGCTTATTCGACATCATCCAGCTCCGATTGCAACTCCATCCACTGCTCTTCGAGTTGTCCGATTTCGTCATTGAGAGCATCGAGTTCTTTCTGCAACTCGGCTGCTTTTTCGTGATCCGTCATTTTGAGAAACTCTTTATTGATTTTCTGCCGTTGCTGATCGAGTTTCTCAATTTTTCGCTCGACTTTTTTTTGCTCTTTCGAGGTTTCGTAGATCACTTTGCCAGCCTGTTTCACACTCGGTGCTGGCCCTTTGGAGCGAGGTGACGAAGAGGCGTCTCGCTGCCCGTCTTCCACTTCTTTGGTGACACGATAGAGATAATCTTCGTAGCTGCCGGGATAATTAACGACGCTCCCATCGCGAACTTCCACAACAGTTGTCGCTACTTTTTGCATGAAGTGCCGATCGTGGCTCGTGAAGATCACGGTCCCTTCGTAAGTCTTTAATGCATCGGCGAGTGCTTCGACCGTTTCCACATCGAGGTGGTTACCCGGTTCGTCGAGAATTAAGACCGACGATTTCCCCAGCATAATTCCCGACAGACAAAGTCGTGCCCGTTCTCCCCCGCTCAATACCGACACCGGTTTTTTCAGATGTTCATCGCGAAACAGAAAACTTCCCGCCGCTTCCATCACTTGCTGAGTGGTCGTTTCGGGAAGCGCTTCTGCCTGCAAATATTCAAGCACTCGCATGTCTTTGGGTAACGACGTATAGACATGTTGAGCGTAAGTTCCGATATCGACGCCGTAACCCCATTTGATGTTTCCACCCAACTCTGGCAGTGAGCCCACGATGGTTCGCAGGAAGGTCGTTTTCCCTTGGCCGTTGTCTCCGACGATGGCAATCCGCTCGCCATACTCCAAATCGAGATGGATTTCGTCGGCAACCGGCTCTCCTTTTTCATACCCAATGGAGAGATTGGTGCAACGCAATACCGAACCTTTTCTGGCTTCGACTCGTGGAACATGAATTGAAACGGTTGCTTCCGATTGTTCGATATCGACCGTTTCTAAACGCGCGAGTTGTTTGGCTTTACTGCGCGCCTGAGACGCCGTGTTGGCACCCGCTTTATTCTTATCGATGAATGTTTTGAGCTGTCTTTGTTTGGAGCGAATGTTGGCGTTGTAACGCATGTCTCGTTCGCGTTGTTCATCCTTCATCTCCAAATACGCTTCGATGTCACCCGAGTACATCGTGAGCTTCCCTTTCGCCAGTTCGAGTGTCTGGTTACAGGTGGCTTTGAGAAATGAACGATCATGGGAAACGATGACACACGCTAAAGGCAAATCACGTAGAAAGTTTTCCAGCAAAATTTGTGTTCGCAAATCAAGAAAGTTGGTCGGTTCATCGAGCAGTAACAAATTGGGGTCGTGCAATAACAACGCCGCCAATTTGACACGAGTCTGCCAACCGCCCGAGAGTTCTTTGAGCGGACATTCCAAGCGTTCGTTCTTCAGTTCAAATTGAGCCGCCACCTGTCCGCAACGATAATCGGGCTGACCGGAATCACGCATCAGGAATTCCATCGCCGATTCCCCGGGATCAAACGGATCGTGCTGATGCAAATAGCCCAGTCGTAAATGCGGATGCCGAATACATTCCCCAGAATCGAGTTGTTCGTTTCCCAGCAGAATTTTACAGAGAGTCGATTTCCCCGCCCCGTTACGGCCAATAAAACCGACCTTGTATTCATCACTCAGGGTCAAATCGGCTTCATCAAGAAGAGTTTGGCCGCCGTATGATTTTAGAGCGTCGCGGAGTTCAAGCAGCGTGGTCATCGGTATTCAGAAGCTAAAAGTATGAAGGGGTTTGAATTGTGGCTCTATTGTGACTGTTGACTCCAGAAGTGCAAAGGCAGTTCGGGGTGAGAAATTCGAGGGATCTCACAAAATGAAGCCCCTCGTTGGAGCAAATCGTCCTTGTGTTCGAGAATGAGTTCGGCGAGGATTTGAAAAAGAGTCAACCGGTCATCGTTTCTCTGAAATCGAAGATATGATCCACAAATATATCGTTATCATCATATTTCTGGCGTATCTGCCCTCGTCAGGACATTTGTCGGCTCAAGATCAGCCTCCTGCAAATACCACTTTGAATCTGCAAACCTGGCCCCAACTTTATATCGCAGATGTTGATGGCAAAAATCCGAAGCGATTGTTCCCGGAATCAACCCATCGTGCCGAGGGCTCTCCCTCATTCTCTGAGGGTGGCCAGTTGATGATTTTCAGTGGTTTCAATGCTGAAAAAAAAGAGCGTGCCACATCTTCCGTCATTTATCTTGTGGACTTGGAATCCGGGGAAGAAACAAAACTTTGCCAAGGCTTAAACCCGTCACTTTCCCCACGCGGAAAACGTTTCTTTTATTCCCGTTACGATGATCGCGGCGTGTGGGTGGCGAACGTCGAGAATCCTGAAGAGACCGCCACAAAACTTGACCCGAAAGGTTGGGGGACGGCTTGGTCTCCCAATGGAAAGATGCTCGCGTGGGCTTCCTATTCCAATAGTTACAATCTCAAAATTTTAGACATTGTTGAGGGGGACGAATGGATTGTCTTTGAAGGAGAAAAATCCCCTTTTCGCATCATTTATTTCAACTTCGCTTGGTCACCCGATAGCCGCAACATTGTATTCAAGGGGATTACTCACGAACGTAAAACCGGTATTTTTGCAGCACAAGTGATCAAAGAGCGAGAACCCATTTTGTTGACAGAGATCAGCTCAGTCCACGAATCTGTTGATTGGCATCCTGATGGATCGAAAATTCTGTTTTCGCAAATTGATCCCGAATTGAAAATTTATCGTCTCTACACGATGGAACCCCTCAAGCCCGATGCCAAGCCGGTACCTGTCCCCAATCTCCCCCCGCAAATGATTGCTACGAATCCTCGATATACCCGCAACGGAAAACAGATTGTCTTTGCAGCCGCGATGAAACCGCCTGTGAAAAAAGAGGAAGACAAAGAAGATGAAAAAGCGAAAGCCGCAGCGAACGCCGTCAAAGAGAAGAAAGACGAATAAAAAAACTCACCCCGGTTGTGCAATGGGTGAATTCAGAACTTCCTGAAATGTTTTGATGCGAGTCGCAGAGATCGTTCCGACTCGATCATTTTCCTCACACACTGCGCCGCGCACGGCGAAAATATCGGTTCCTATCGGTCTGAGAATCGGCAAATGATTCTCGCGTAAGCTACCTGCAAGTGCCGTCAACAGTCCTGCTCCCTGAATCATTTCTCGATACGCTTTGAGTTGCTCGACCGATAACCAATCGAGCAAACTGCCCGATTGTTTCGACCAAGTATCGAATAATACACCAGCGCAACCGGTCGTGATGGCAGTCTCGATGATTACATCCGGGGCGGGACTCTTCGCAAGCTCATGATCGACATAAATAACGGCAATCCATTGGAATGATTTCTCAGCCTCTGCTTCGATATTGTTCCTGAGTGATTGCCATTCTTCCTGCCAAGTTCTGTTTTCCTCTTCGCCTGACAACCCAATTTTCAGATATCGAAATGCCGTTGGAATTCGCAAGACGGATGATTTTTGTTTCCTTTCGCTCAATTCACCCAATGCCAGACTCAGCGTCGCTTCAGGCAATACTTCCGCGATTTTTTGAGCGGTGGAGAGTTCGACCATGCCGAGCGAACCTTTGTGAGGTTCTTTCAGATCGATCAAATCGACGTTCGCATGATGGGCGATCCGAGCTTCTTCCAAGTTGCGCACGCTGACGAGGAGACGAGGAGCCATCGGCGTCGAATTGATGCTGATATTTGATTCTGCAGGCTCGTTCATTTCAGCAACATAGCTATCAAGGCTCGTATTGTCGAGTCGTTTGCTCAACGACCTGCTTTTCGCTACCCGACCGCTTGTCTATAATCGTTCGAGCAATCCTTTGAATTCCGAAAGAGATTTTATGCCATTATTTTTCTTCCCCATCGGTGACGATAATCAAGGTCGAACGATTAAACCTGTCGTCAATTACGCCCTGCTGGCCATCAATATCGCGGTCTTCTTCTTGCTGCAATCGGGTCCCAAAGGGGATCAATTCACGATGGCGTTTTCGACCGTGCCCAAAGAGATTGTCACCGGAGAGGATATTGTCACCGACCCGGAATACATCGAAGACCCGGCAACCGGTCAAGTCTATGAGATGCCGGGCCTCGAACCGACTCCCATCCCGGTTTGGGGAACATTACTGACGGCGATGTTCATGCACGGCAGCATCATGCACTTGTTGGGGAATATGTTGTACTTATGGATTTTTGGAGACAATATCGAAGACGAAATGGGACACGGTCGGTATCTTGCCTTCTATGTGCTCTGCGGAATTATCGCCGGGTTATCGCATGTGTTACTGAACGCGGGTGGCCCCAGCGCATTAGTCCCTTGCCTGGGAGCCTCCGGGGCAATTGCCGGCGTGCTGGGTGGCTATCTGATGAGACATCCCACGCGAGGCGTGCATGTCATTGCCATTCGTGTGGTGATTACTCTACCAGCCTGGGTTGTGGTGGGAATGTGGTTTGTCATGCAGGTCATCGGCGGGCTGGGAACCCTCGGTCAAGAAGGAGGAGGCGTCGCGTATGCCGCCCACATCGGTGGGTTCATCGCGGGGCTGGCTTTGGTCACACTGTTTGTCAAAGCCAAGCCGAATTCAAATCCCACGAGACAAGACGATATCGACCATTGGCAACAGAGTTAACATATCAACGACGGTTCGCAGGACTCGCCTGCTTCGAGGACTTTGGGCCGAACTGGTAAATCTCCACATAATCGACCAGTCGTGCTGCATCTCCATCAGCGTACGATTGATATTTGGCAAAGCGAGGAAACGGATATTCGTCAATCGATATCAGTTCCCACCGCGATGTCATGTCCGACAGCCATTGGTCAAATTCTGTTTGGTCAAATTCCAATTTGGGATCGCGATAGATCACACATCGTAACGGCCGTTTGTGTGTGGCTTTCAAATCGTCGATCTGACGAGGTGTTGACGACGAGTAAATTGCTTTGTTGGCCTGATACATGGCTGCGAAACTTAATTCCGTTTGTGCCTTCGGCGTCAAAATGATCCCCAAATCCTTCTCGACACAAACAGACTCCCCTTGAAATGAGGTACTAAACCAGAACCATTGTGCAAACGCGCGGGCACGCATGTCGGATTCGGTTTTGTAGGGAGATCTGACATCCCGGATCACAATTCCGCTGGCTACCAGTAAAAGGTAAGCCGTGGTAACGCCGAGAGTGTGTCGTTGAGTGCGAGTAAGATTCCCGATCGCTTCCAGCAATAATGCGGCACCCCAACCGGAGAGCAAGCAGATGATCCCCGCCATGTGCATCGAAAATTTGAAATGGCCTCCGTATGGATAACGCTGCAAAGCGGCGGCAATCAGATGCAACATTGCCGGCATGATCAACAGCACGGCCAATGTTTTGTTTCTGTGAACGAGAGCAATCACGCCTATCAAGACACAGATCGTCGTGAACGCACTTGCGTAATTATGCCCGCCCAGGGGAAATGCCAATAACGGTCCACAATGAGTTTCCAACAACCACTGCGGTAATTGCCAAGGTGTCTTCAAGGGAGGAAATGCGTTGTTCCAGTAGCGGCCCATCCAATCAAGCTCGGCGGAAGCTTGTCCTTGAGCGGCAATCAGCATCACGATGGCAAAGCTACCTAATAGGGCGATATTGTAAACTGCCCAAAGACGTACTTGTCGTTGATTAAAGAGAGATCGCAGCAAGCTGACGGCAGGATCACTACCGGTCGTAGCCTGTTTCCACACGACCAATAGCACAAACAGACTCACTGCACCGGCGGAAAAGACCGCCGGATAAGAAAGAGCAACAGCCATTGGCGTGAAGACAATCAGCGCCCACAGCCAACGACTTGCTCGCTTGTGATTATCTGCGTCAGTCAATGAAAACGCACACCACCATTCGACGCACATCATTATGTAGATCAAGCCGACCAACATGTCCGAAGCGTATTGCTTGGCTTCCGCCGCGTACCGCATATTGGGATAAGAAACCGCAAAAAGGCCGACTGCAATCACAAGCGCCGGTCCTGAGAGTAACCGTTTGGCAAGATGGAGAAACAGAAACAAGCCGGCAATGCTGCAAACAAAGGGAAAGGCACGCAAAGCGAATTCGTGATATCCAAACAGCTTGACGGCTGTCAGTTCAATCCAGAGAAACAGAACCGGTGCGACTTGATGATAGCGCAACGGCTCAAGCAACTCCAAATAACTGCGGTCGATAAAATTGACCACCAAAAAGCATTCGTCTTCCCACAAGGGGAAGTTCATCAGATAGCGGCTACAGCGCATCAATAACCCGACCACGAGAAAAACTCCAACGAGCTTTTGCTGACTGGCCGTGGTGGATTGATCGTTGGTGAGTGTCGCGGAACTCATGCGGGATCGAATTCGATAGAAGAAATGCCTTGCTGACAAGCGAGAGTTGTAGATCAAGCCGGGGGATCGATCAACGGAAGTCTTTTGCCAACAAGACTCATATAACACCGCGCATCAAAAAACTCCCCCGGTTGCCAATGCGACCGGGGGAGTTTTGGAAATTCTCAAGAATTCTTTATCCGATGATCATCGGATGATAAAAGGGTCTAAACTGAAGTTAAGAGTATTGAAACCAGCTCGAATGAGTGTTCCCGTTGTGTTGTCGGTATCGGGTAGTGTCAAGCTTCCAGAGGTGAATATCGACTGAGTGAAAGTGTTGGACGTACCACCAATATTGGTCCCTGTCGCAGTCGAATCGTAGAAGGTGAAGAACCCGACAGCCTGACGTCCGGAAGGCTTCACAAGATCGCTGTTTGTGAACAGTCCCAGTTCGGTGCGTCCGAAGAGAGCCGTCCCTTCACCATCGATATTGAAGAAGGCTGATTCGCCAAAGTTACCCGTATTCAATCCGTTCGGATTCAACAAAGTACTTGGTCCCATAGGAGCGTTGAACGCCGGATCGATGAGCGGTGGAACACCTCCTGATACTGTGGTGTAGTTCTCACCCATGGCGAGGTCCAGAAAGGCAACTGGATCGAATTCAAACCGTGTTCGGTTCGGGTTACCCAGAGTTCCCGAAGCTTGTGGATTGGCAGAAACCACCACTTGAGTTCTCAAGTCATCCAGTTCGTTACCACCAAACAGGTTGCCATCGAGCCAAGCGATTTGCTGAGTGTTGGTACCAATTTGCAGTACCATACCGTCAACCGCGTTCCCGGCACGAGAGCCGTTGTCGGTCACTTGGTTGTTCACAAAGTTCAACACTGTCGCTGTTCTCACACTGGTTGTCGCAGCATTGGCTAACATAAAGGCTTCATTTTCACCATCAAAGCTAACTGCTGGAAAAATGTCACCCGCATTTTGATTACTTCCTTGAACATTACGAGGATCTGTCGGGGCAACGGCATCCAATAAGGTAATGTCACCCGCTAACTCTCCACCGATTCCTTCTGCCAATGTCTGGAAGAAGAAGCCCTGTTCGTTGTTATTACTGAATGTGTTTCCAGCGACACCGGGAATCATACTAATCATACTCCCGGTCTGTGTGACATCTTCGCCAAAGTCGAGGATACCGTTACCGTTCAGGTCTACATTGGTAGCGAGAGCTCCAGTGTTGTCGACATCTTCATCCATAAAGGTGAATACAGCCACATTAATCGTTCCCTTCACACCGTCATTGTCTTCATTAAGTCCAGAACCATTGCTCGTGGTATCTTCGGTCCCGATGTTGTAGACCGCTGTGAAGGTACCATCGACAGATGTTGAAGTTGAACGAATGTCAGCTTGCAGACCGTTCCCTTCGTTCTCGTTAAAGACAGAGTTTGTAATGTTCACGGCGACATCGGCTACGCTATCTTGGAAGAAGACGGCACCGTCGTCACCGTTCATGGTTGACATGAAGTTATTGATAAAGAAGTTATCGAAGGTGCTGCCATCGGAAAGGACATCGAGACCATCATCGCCCGAGTTCCAAACGCGAACATACTGTCCACCGAACGGGTTCCCGGTCACTTCGGGAGAACCGATGATGAAGGTATTTTGGCCGGATAGTGTGTTGATGTTGATCCCGTCATCGCCGACATCAAAGATATCGACACCTTGGATCGTCCACAGGTTTGTTCCGGGAGCACCCTGCACAACGTGGCTACCGGATGATAAGATCTCAATTCCGTTGTCACCGGCTTCTTGACCGTCGATGATCGTTCGAATCTGGTTACTAAATTGGTCCAGTTGACGACCCGAGATGCGAACATCGTGGAACGCCTGGAAGGTATGTGTGATGTCGAATCCGTCATCCCCAAAGCCTTGGATGAAGTTCGAATCAAACACGGATGACAAGACAGTCGGTCCTGCTCCTTGCAGTGTTCCATCAAAGTCTGTGTCTTCCCATTGCTGAAGGACACCATCAAAGTTCAAGTCTTCACCGTTGGTGGCCTGGACGGGCATACCGAGGGACGAGTTGTTTGAAGAGTTAATTTGAATGGCATCATTGATCGTATTGGTGATGCTGTTGGTGACAACGAATGTCTGCATCACGGTGTCTGCTGTCAGATCGTATTGAATGCCGTTGCCGTTCGCATCGAACATGTTGTCGTCGATATAAACCATTGAAGCGGCGAAACCGTTCAGAGCCGATTGTTCTGAACCGGCACCCACGACTTGCACACCCACATCGTTCCCGGTGAACATGTTGCCGTTCAAGCCGTTGTTGGCAATGCCATCACCGATGAGGGCTGTTAACAGCGAAGCCCCTGAGCGTCGTACAAAGACACCGGCACCATCTGGGGAAACATTCGTATTAGCTGACGTATTATTGAAGGTTCCTTCAAACAGGTTTCCTTGGACCGACAAGAAACTACGATCCTGTTGGCGTGTCGGAGAACCGACAAACCCTTCGGTACTGAAGATCACACCCGCGTCACCGTTGTTGGTGAAGACGTTGCCTTGCCCGGGGATTGTTCCACCCACCGACATCACCAGTTGTGAGTTCTGATACAGGTTTGGAGAGGTTCCCGCAATGAGGCTGGCATTCACACCGGCTCCCGCAGCAGCGTTGTTTGTTTCATCCGCGATAAAGGTGTTTCCGATGAAGTCAATGTCGGCGGCCGAGTTCGTCACGATGATTTCTACACCATCATCACCACTTGTTTGACGATCAAACAGGTTGCCGCGAATCACACCGGAGTAATTTTGCAACCCAGCAAAACCAAAGACACCCATTCCCGCGTTTCGTGTTGTACCGTCGATGGTATTTTCGATGATTCCATCTAAATCGACATCGGCTCCCCCTTCAATTCGAGCCGTGTTACCGAAGTCAATAAAGGATGGTGTAGAAGCGGCAACTGTCCCTTGACCGTTCGCCACGATTCCTAAACCGTTTCCTCCGGCTGCCGGATTCGAGAAGTTGTTGGCAAGGATCGTACCGCCAATGAAGCTGGAACGACCACCGTTGGAGTTATCAGAGTTGGCTTCGATGTGTAATCCATTCCCGCCATCTCCACTGAAGGTGTTGAAGAAGACTGGACTAAGTGGGTCGGCTTGCACAAAGTCTGGCAAGGCACCTGCTTGCAGGTAAACCTGACCGCCGTTGTTGGCAAAAAATGCCATGCCGTGATTGGTATTACCACCCGTTGTATTACCGGCAAGAACAGGATCGGGAATTCCGTCACCATCCAGATCGCGTTGAGTCAAAAGCCCGTCACCATCAAGATCTTCGTTGCCTTGCAAGATGCCGTCGCCATTCAGGTCTTCATCCCCAATCAAATCGACACGAGCAAAATCTGTCCCTGCGAATAATAGTGGATCAGTGCCATTGGCGGTCACGTTACCACCGTTCACATTATTGGTGATTGTGTTGTTCAGCATCGAGAGAGTTAGCACCAAACCATCAAACGGATCGGTTGCGCCGGGACCGTCATTATTGGCGGCGTTAATTGTGATGTCGTACCCGGTTGTATTACTGTCGAACGTATTGTTCCAAAGAGTACTGTGACCCAGCAGGCTGCAGAAGGCGGCTGGTAATCCATCAGAGAGATCGTTAGCCCAGACACCTCGAACATTGTTCTGGAATGTGTTGTTACGCACATGCAAGTCTTGGCCGAATCCATCACCAATCGGGTCTGGTCCCATTGGTAACATGCCGGTTGAATGCAGACGGATACCATCATGAATACCGCTGCCATCGAATGTCAGTCCAGAAATCAGGTTGCCTGTTGAGGCGTAGACAATCGCGTTCGGATTTGCCGAGCCGTTCATCAGCACAGGATTCGCCAAACCGGCATCGAGTGCTCCGATGGTAAATGTCGATGCAGGAGTGAAGGGGTTCGCGGTGATATCGAGAGTTTGATCGATGGTCGAACCGAGTAACAATTGGTTAGGTCGCAAGGCGAGAGGACGTGCGGTACCTGCTGAAAGTGTCAGGTTGGTCGATGTTCCATCGGCCCGTGGGCGAACGTAGAACGCATCGATCATGTTGCCGGGAACTTCATTGGCGGCGACCATCGCATCGATATCACCGTAGGGAGACTCAAAGGTACCGCTTCCAACGCCAACGGCATCGGGATCGAGGTGAGCGAAGAAGTAAGGCTGGCTTGTTTTCGGATTGACAAGTGGTACTTCGAACCTTTGAGTCGTGACCTTTGTGGGAATTCGTCCAGAGTGATGAATACGCTTGGAGAACCGTTCGCGTGTACTGATCGGTCGCAAGAAGTTTCGGGGAGCACCATCTGGCGTCGTCAATGTAATATTGAACCAAGTGCTATTGTCGAAGATATCGTCTTTGGTGTGATTGACATTGAATGTGGCATCTTCTGTGATTGACCATTCGCCACGCACTCCCCAACCGATTGAATCTCGATCATTCTGAGAGTTCATCATGTAGTAGGCTTTACCGTACATATTGATGCCGTAATCGCCTAGATAGGCCAACGGTCCACCAATCTCGATGTCGGCATTGTGATACGCAGTTTCGCGAACAGCAATCCCTTCAAACAGAAAATTGTTTCCTGAAAAGCCTTCGTTCCCTGTCAAGCCGGAACCAACCAAGTCGTCGGAGTCTGAAGTGATAAGCTGAAATCCTGCGAGAACATCGACAAACTTTCCGAGACTTTCTCCGCGAAGCGACCAGGCAGATCTTGTTTCTTCATATTGACCATCAACGGTCAGAAAACTTCCCATTCTTAACAGCCGGTCCATATTCTCCAGATAATAGGCATAGCCGATACCGAGGTTACCCGCGAACCGACTATTCTCTGTCATCGAGATGCCAATCTGCGAGAAGAAGTAATCCGTTCCCGGATTTGTATTCCATGGCAGGAAGGCGTCGACTGTGTAAAAGTCTTCTCGCCAGTAGTTGTCTCCGAAGTTCCCCGAGACACCCGCTGAAGGAAGAGCACCGATGGTCATCTCGTTCAGCCCGCCAAGGCTATCGAGTGTCATCAGTCCTGCTCGCGAATTCGGCAGGGTTCCCGAAACCTGAGCATCGGTTTGTGAGACCGAGGTACTCTGAGGTTGTGACCAGACATTCTCTGGCCCCGTCAACAATGTGACGGCGGAAATGAGTAGGGCGGCAATAGGTCGCAAAGTTTTCATCGATGTTCCTGTCTTCGCAATTGAATGAATACAGGTGATTTCAAGGTCCGAATGAAATAACTCATTCATCCTGTGTGGGAGGAATCAGAAATTTGCAAATCGGGGTTTGTATAATTCAGTGTGGTATCAAGTTTGGACCGGTCGGTCCTCAGGAAGGGTGAATTGTCGGTAAGCCCTAAGAAAAATCTTTCAGGCCAAAACCTTCAATTCCATCATTCGCCCCGGAAAGGGACTTCGGATAGGTGAGAGGCTTTTATGGCAACTCCAGAAATGTGTCAAGCGAAGATCGGGAAATTCGATTCTGTTCGAGACTTTTTGCAATATTTGCCGTTTATCCCATAAATCATAGTCTCATATTTCTTGCAGAAATTTCAAAATCTCGGGAATAAATCGGTGTTGGGGTGTCTCTTATCTCACGTTGGGACGGTTTCAGATGTCTGAACTGTCGTTAATTTCAATTTGAAGACCTTAGGAGTCTCCTGCTATGAAACAGTTGTTTACCTGGATGATGATTTTCGCATTTTCTTTCGCAATCGTTGGTTGCGGTGGTGGTGAAGAAGCTGCTCCTGCCGCTGGTGGTGGTGAAGCTGAAACCGAAGCACCTGCTGAAACCGAAGCACCTGCCGAAGAAGAAGCACCTGCTGAAGAAGAAGCACCAGCCGAAGAAGAAGCTCCTGCTGAAGAAGAAGCACCTGAAGCTGAGTGATTTTGATTCAGGCAGTTTCAACATTTCGTTGAAACGTGTAAAAGACAGAAACACCCCGCAGCATCAGCTCGGGGTGTTTTTTATTGCGCGGATCGAAGACACAGAAGATCCTTAAGACAACAACTTCTCGATGACATGTCCATGTACGTCGGTCAAACGAAAATCGCGACCTTGAAAGCGAAACGTCAGCTTCTTGTGATCAAGACCCAGCAGATGCAATACCGTCGCTTGAAAATCGTGCACATGAATGGGATCTTCAATCGCGTTGTAACCAATTTCATCGGTCTCGCCGATGCTAATGCCGGGCTTCACTCCACCACCGGCCATCCATAAAGTGTAAGCATCGATATGATGATCGCGCCCGGTCGTCTCGCGAGGCTCTCCTTGAGGCGTCCGACCGAATTCTCCTCCCCAAATCACCAAGGTATCTTTGAGCAATCCACGTTGTTTCAAATCTTTGATGAGTGCCGCCGAGGATTGATCCACTTGTTTGACAACTTCTGGCAAATTCTTTTCCAAATTTTGTCCACCTCCGTGATGGTCCCAATCGGTGTGATACAGTTGGACAAATCGCACACCTTTTTCGATCAAACGTCGCGCGTACAAACAGTTGCGGGCGTATGACGGTTTGTTCGGATCGACGCCGTACATGTCGAGTGTCTCTTTGGTTTCCCCTGAGAGATCCATCATTTCAGGAGCACTCGTCTGCATCCGGTAGGCCATCTCGTAAGAGGCAATGCGTGTCGAAATCTCGGGGTCGTTGGTTGCCGACAATCGCAAGGAATTCAAATCCTTCACCGCATTGACAAAGTCCCCTTGCTGTTCCGAAGAAACACCATCGGGAGACGACAAATTCAAGATGGGATCTTTCCCGTTCAGAAAGGGAACTCCCTGATATGATGTCGGCAAGAAACCACTTCCCCACAACGGAGTTCCTCCACGAGGACCACGCGGCCCCGACTGCAAAACCACAAAACCGGGTAACGATTCGGAAGCACTTCCGATGCCATAAGTCACCCACGCACCCATACTGGGTCGTCCGAATTGTGGTGACCCGGTGTTCGTAAATAACTTGGCAGGACCGTGATTGAAGACATCCGTTTTCATTGTCTTGATAAACGCGATATCGTCAACAATTTCAGCCATATGCGGAACAAGTTCCGACATGGTGCGTCCCGATTCACCGTATTGCTGAAACTTGTATCGAGGCCCCAAAAGTTGTGCGTCCTTCTTCAAAAACGCAAAGCGTTTCCCTTCCACAAACGATTCGGGAATCACTTTTCCATGCAGCTCGGCAAGTTTCGGTTTTGGATTAAACAACTCAAACTGGCTCGGCCCTCCTGCCATGAAAAGGTAGATAACATTCTTCACTTTCGGCGGGAAATGCGTTTTCTGAATCGCCATGGGATTGGTGGAACGATCACGATCAGCGAATAGAGATCGCTGCCCCAACATGTTCGCCAGAGCGATACTTCCCAAGCCTAATCGGCAATCGGAAAAGAAATGCCGACGAGTGGTCTCGCGCAGAGCGGCTTGTTCAAATTGAATATTTGTCATCATCAAGATCCGTTATTCACGGGTAATAAATTCATCAAGATTCATCATCACACGAGCCGTGAGTAGCCACGCGGCACGATCGGCCAGCGGAATTTTTTCCGATTCGACAGAGTCTGCAATGGGACTTTCGGCATTACTATTTGTCAGACGTTCTTTTTGTTGCGAAACAAATTGAGACATCCGATTCAATTCTGCTTTGGTCGGTTCGCGTGAAAAACAGATTTCCCAGGCGTAACGAACCCGACCTTCCTGATAATCGGGGCCCTCTTTCAGAATTCGCTCTGCGAGTCCTTCTGCCATCTCGATAAAGGCGGCATCGTTCGCCATAGTCAGTGCTTGCAGGGGAGTATTGGATCGCGGGCGACGAGTGCAGGCCATCGTAGGTGATGGTGCATCAAATGTCGGCAAAAATGGATAAGGAGAGGACCGCCATAGGTATGTGTAAACGCCTCGACGATACCGATCTGGGCCGGTATCGGTGTCCCATTTCTTTTTGACCTGAGTGAGCACATAAATCCCGTCAGGTTGTGGAGGATAGACGCCGGGGCCACCCATTTTTTCCGAAAGTAACCCAGCCGCATCGAGGGCCACATCTCGAATGATTTCTGCGTCAAGCCGAATGCGGGATTGTCGAGCGAGTTGTCGATTTCGAGGATCATCTTTGAGCATCTCCGAATTAAGACGGGATGATTGTCGATAGGTATGAGACATCACGATGGTCTTGAGAATCGATTTGACGCTCCAGCCTTGATCCATAAACTCGCGGGATAACCAATCGAGTAGCTGGGGATGAGTGGGCTTAGAACCCTGTAGTCCAAAGTCGTTTTCAGTCTCAACAATGCCCAATCCAAACAACCGTTGCCAGAAACGATTCACGGTCACTCGTGCCGTCAACGGATTTTGAGGAGACATCAACCAATGTGCGAATTCCAGACGATTGGGGGTATCAACTCCCTCTGGCAAATCGTGCAAGACAGCAGGAACATTCGCGTTTACTTCAACACCCTTACGAAGAAAGTCGCCCCGTACATGAACGTGGGTTGTCCTTGGTTGCGCCTTTTGTCTCAAGATCATTGACCGCGTGATTTTTGCCTTCAGGTTTTTCAATTCTGCTTCGGCAGTTTTGATCGCTTGTTGCAACCGCCTATGTTCGGGATCGAGATCCTTGATCTGTTTTTGAATCTCCGCCGATTTCTGTTTGAGATCAAACTTTCCATCCTGTTCCCATTTTCGGCGATTCAACAATCCGACTTGCAGGTAATCACGATGAGCCGATGTCTGTGAGAGGCGAAAACGACCGATGACATAGGGTCGATCGCCGTATGCCTGTTCGAGAATCAGTCGTAACTTGGCCCCTTTGGTGATGGTGACTTCCTCACCCAATTCAAACTGAATCTCTTTGTCGGTATGAGCCTTCGCCCCGTTGATGGCCCAGAAGGATTTGGGATCGTCATCGAGCGTGTTTTTTGCCGGTCCTCCATCTTGTGCGTGATCGGCAACCGCTCGAACTAGCGGGATTTCCGTGCCATCCGCTTTTTCCAGGCGGACATTGTTCAACGTGAAATTACCGTGTGGCGTGTAGCCTGGCCCGTTACCGGGAATTCGTTCATGCGTGAGTGCTTCGAGTCTCAAACCACTTAAAATCCCGACATTGGCTTCAAATTCGAGGATGTACGTTTCATGATTTTCGGGCTTCACAGCAAGCCACGAGTGGTCGCCTAAATCTTCGAATGTTGTCATTCCTTGGGCAGAAACACTTGCGAGTTTCGTCGGTTTCCAGAAGCGTTCTGGGGAAGAAAGCCATTGCTCGATGGCGTTCCAGGAATCGGTTTTGATGGAGTCACTTTTGCCGTCCTGCGATTTGTAATCTTTGAGAGCCTTCTTCGCCGCAGAAACTTTGGCCGTCAGTTCTGCTTTCTGATTGTCCTGTTCAGGAGTTGGCAAATCGAGATAAGGTTCATCACATTGATTGAAGACAGCAAACAGCTCATAAAATTCACGCTGAGTGATCGGATCGTACTTGTGAGTATGACATTGAGCACAACCAACCGTCAGCCCCATCAAGACGGTCCCCGTCGTGGAAACACGATCAACGACCGCTTCCACACGGAATTGTTCTTTGTCCGTTCCACCTTCTTCGTTGATCAACGTATTGCGATGAAAACCAGTCGCCACCAACTGCTCGCGAGTAGGCTCGGGTAGCAAGTCACCTGCCAACTGTTCGATGATGAACTGATCAAACGGCATATCTTGATTGAACGCCTCAATCACCCAGTCACGATATGGCCAGATACTGCGCGCTCCGTCGATGGTATAGCCGTTGGAGTCCGCGTAGCGGGCGGCATCGAGCCAATGTCTTCCCCAGCGTTCGCCGAAGTGAGGAGAATCAAGCAAGCGATTCACCACTTGCTCGTAAGCATCAGGACGGGTGTCATTCACGAACGTCTCAACCTCTTTGGGCTCGGGAAGCAAGCCCAGCAAATCGAGCGACAAGCGACGAATCAATGTCCGACGATCGGCTTCTGGCGACGGAGAGACTCCCTCATTGATTAACTTCTGCTGGACAAACTGGTCTATCGGATTTCGAATCCGCGAACTGTCACTCAATTGTGGGGGCGTGGGGTCGGCAATCGGCTGGAAGGACCAATGATCGGTCTTGACGATACGGCGAGCGAGAGGGGTTTCTTTCCAACCTGGAGCTCCGCCATCGATCCATTTTTTGACGACGGCGATCTCTGCTTTGGAAAGCGGGTCGTCATCCAGCGGCATTTTGGGAAGATCACCCTCTTCTACCAACGCCTTATACAGCAAGCTTTCTTCACTTTTCCCCGGCACTACGGGGACCGTGCGGTCTCCTCCCCGTTTCAAATGCCCCAAAGCGTGCAAACTAAGCCCCGACTTCTGCTCGTCTTCTCCATGACAATAAGTACAACGCTCTGCAAAGATCGGCAGAATATCCCGTTCATAGTCGGGAATTTTGTCATCAGCAAAGGCAGACAAAGCCCCGAATAGAACAACAGTTGTCGCGAATATCAAAAATTGTCGATACATATCAACTCATTAGCTGGAGGCAATTTAGAGACTATCACCCATTATGACCGAGGGAGCGGTCAATGTGAACTCCTGAATAAAATTTGAATCGATAGGGACGGAACGGTATAAAGGAATCGTGAAGAGAGTCACACTCAATTGCGTTCTTGAATTGAAGTCTCTCAACAAAATTATTGCACCCGCCAAACATCTCCTTTCTTGAAGAGCCGTTGTGGAGCCCTCTACCGCGGCTTTTTTGATCCCCACACCCTCCCAACGCGGCCTGTACCTGGCGTCCATAAGTAACCATAATGTTTGCAAGGACTTGGGCACGTACAATTCCTCGCTAATTACCTCCTGAAGTTGACATCCATGAGCGTCAAACGAAACATTCTGGTCGGCCTGATTGCATTTGGGACGGTTTTTTCATCCGGTCTTCTCGTGGGCATCATCGCACCTTGGGGAACTCCTACAGGGTCCACTCAAACCGAGGGAGAAGAAGAAACGCACGATGATCACGAAAATGTCCTTGTTCTGACCAAAGAACAACGTGAAATGATCGACCTCAAAATGCGCCGGGTCATTGCTGCTCCCTATCGAAAATCGTCTCTTATTCCAGGATCAGTTGTGGAAAAACCGGGGCGCAGTAGTCATATCGTCTCAACAACCGTCAATGGAATCGTCACCCGCGTGCATGCGGTTCCCGGTCAGGCTGTCAATCCGGGAGACCCTCTTTTCGATTTGCAGCTCACCGGAGAAGCACTCGCCACCGCCCAATCCGAACTTTTGGGAATTCTCAAAAAGCTGGACATCAACCAATCAGAAATTGAACGCCTGAAACCACTCGCCGAGTCGGGGGGGATCGCCGGGAAACAGAAACTCGAACTCGAATACACACGCAAGCAATTGCTCGGCCAGCGGGATGTGCGCAGTCAGGAATTACTGGTCCGAGGGCTCAACAACACGCAAATTGACGGCATCGTCTCAACGGGAAAATTGCTCCGAGAATTTACCGTCCGTGTTCCTGATTTCAATCAACAAAGCCCAAAGTCCAACAGTTCGAAGGATGTAACACAGGAATCGTATCTTTACACCATCGAAGATCTCGATGTTTTTCCAGGGAAATCTGTCCGACCGGGGGATGATCTCAGCCATCTTGCTTGGCATGCGGAGTTGTATGTGGAAGGACAGGCATTTGAAGATGAAATCGAAAACCTGATCCGTCTCAAAGCCTCGGAATGGGATGTCACGCTACAACTCGGCTTGGGTGAGTACGAAGAAAACGTCAAAGGATTCGAAATTCTCTACATCGATAACCATGTTGATGAAGAGTCACAAACTTTTCGATTTTACATTCCCTTGAAAAACGATGTCCTCACCGAAACGCTCGACCGGGATGGCAATGTTTTCCGAACCTGGAGATATAAACCAGGGCAACGGGTCCACATTTCCATTCCCGTAGAAGTGATCGAGGGACACTTTCCTCTCCCCATCACGGCCATTGTGGATGACGGCGTGAATACATTCGTCTTTAAACGACTTCAACACGATCATACCGCTGAAGAAGAAGGGGATGATCACGGTCACGACCATGGCAGCGAGTTAGAGTTTGAACCTGTTCCCGTCAAAGTGCTTTTTCGAGATTCCAAAACTGTCGTGGTGGCCGCGGGTGATCAATTGAATGCTGGCGATTCTATTGCCGTCAATAAGGCCTATCAGTTGCAAGTCGCCCTCAAATCGGATTCTGGGGGTGGAGGCCACGACCACCATGGACACTCCCACTAGACGCCTCACATCCACATAAACCTGTAAAGCTCTCCTCCCATGTTGAATGCCGTTATTCGGTTTGCCCTGCAAAACAGACCCATGATTTTGGTCGCCTCATTGGCGGTCATGATTTACGGCAGCGTGACGGCCACACGACTTTCCATCGATGTTCTTCCCGATTTAACGCGCCCGCGCGTTGTTCTGCTTACCGAATGTCATGGCTACGCTCCCGAGGAAGTTGAAACTCTGGTGACTTTTCCACTGGAATCGGTTCTCAATGGTGCCAACGGCGTGATGGCGGTGCACAGCACCTCAGACATTGGTTTCTCGCTGATCTATGTCGAGTTCGATTGGTCAGCCGATGTTTATACGGCTCGCCAAATTGTTCAGGAACGCATTGCCACCGTCCTCGATACATTACCTGAAGGGATCGACCCGCAAATGGGACCGATCTCTTCGCTGCTTGGTCAAATCATGATCGCCGGGATGTATTACGAGAAGCCGGATACTACCGAACAAGAGATGCTCAACCTGCGAACTCAAGCCGACTGGGTTGTCAAAAAACGATTGTTGACGATTCCTGGTATCTCTCAGGTGATCACAATGGGAGGCGGTCGCAAGCAATATCAGGTTCTCACCGACTTGCATCAAATGCACACTTATGAAGTGACGATGCACGATGTGGAACAAGCACTTGCTGACTCGAATTTGAATGTCACCGGCGGGTACATCAATCGCAACAGCCAGGAACTTCTGGTACGCGGATTGGGCCGTATCAATTCAATGGAGGAGCTGGAGCAGGTTGTCGTCAAGCATGGAGAAATTCGACCGATCCTGATTTCAGACATCGCCAGAGTCGTGGAACGAGGCCAGATCAAACGGGGTGATTCCACAGTCAACGGTCGCGAAGCAGTCGTCATTACCATCCAAAAACAACCGGGCGCCGATACCAGAAGACTGACCGACGAAATCAACGAGGCCCTCGAAGAACTGAGACAGGGAATGCCGGAAGATGTGGTTCTCACATCAACCTACGAGCAACGGGAATTTATCGATTACAGCGTCGAAAATGTCATTGAGGCGGTCCGTGATGGGGCGATTTTAGTGGTCTTGGTCTTGTTTCTGTTTCTTCTCAACTTCCGCACCACGTTAATCACACTCACCGCCATCCCTCTCTCTTTGATGACCACAGCGCTGATTTTCAATTGGCTGGGGCAATCCATCAACGTCATGACGCTGGGCGGAATTGCCGTCGCGTTGGGAGAGCTCGTCGATGATGCCATCGTCGATGTGGAAAATATTTTTCATCGCCTGAAAGAAAACTCACAAAAAGAAAAGAAACGCCCAACTCTCGAAGTGATCTACGATGCCTCGCGGGAAGTTCGTGGGGCCATCATCATCAGCACCGTGCTGGTCATTGTGGTCTTCTCACCACTTTTTGCGTTGACGGGAATGGAAGGCCGCTTGTTCACACCTCTCGGCATCGCCTACATCGTCTCGATCATGGCATCCACCGTGGTCTCGCTCACCGTTACGCCGGTTCTGTCTTATTATCTCCTCTCGAATGCCGCCATCACTCAGCAGAATAAAGATGGCTTTTTTCTGAGAGGCATCAAGTGGCTAATGACTCCACTTATTCGTCTCAGCATGTCTTCGGTCGGATTAGCGGTGATCGGTGGTGCCACCTTCTTGCTGGTTTGTGTCAGCGTGGTAACGGTCGTACAAATGGGAAAAGACTTCTTGCCCGCTTTCGACGAAGGGGCCGCGCAGGTCAATATTTTCCAACCGCCGGGAACCTCTTTAGAAACCACAAAAGAGGTTTGCAAATTGGTAGATCGTCGATTTGAAAAGCTCTTGGTCAGCGAAGAAAACCCGAACGCACCGCTACTTTCATTCACTAACCGGATGGGACGGGCTGAAGAAGATGAGCACGCAATGGGGGTTAACGTGGCCGAGTATGTCATCTCCCTCAATCCCGAGAGCGGTCTCTCGCGAGAAGGTTTAATCAAACTACTCACGGAACAGGTCGAAGAAATTCCCGGTATTCAACACGAAGTCGAGCAACCCATCGCTCACTTGATTAGCCACATGCTCTCCGGGGTACAGGCACAAATTGCCATCAAACTCTTCGGGGATGATCTCGACACCTTGCGGCAAGAAGCCAATGAAATCAAACAAGCCATCTCAGGCATCGAAGGCATCGCCGACCCGGTCGTCGAACAACAACAAAACATTCCTCAATTGAGAATCAGCTTGAAACGTGACAAGCTCGCGTTTTACGGCATCTCGGCAGAGTACGTCAATCACTTCATCGAAACGGCTCTCAACGGTCGCACTGTCTCAATCATTTTAGAAGACCAACGGACATTCGATCTCGTTGTGCGTCTCGATGATGAATTTCGGGAGGACTACGAATCTCTCAAACGCCTGCGAATGGAATTGCCTCACGGCGAAGAAATTCCTCTCGGAGCCGTTGCCGATATTCGACAAGGCGTCGGGCCGAATACGATCCAACGAGAAGATTCACGCCGACGGATTGTGGTCCGCGTCAATACGATGGGCAGGGACTTGGAAAGCGCTGTAAAGGAAATTCAAGAAACAATTCGTCGGGATGTCGATCTTCCCGAAGGCTATTTTGTAGTCTACGCGGGACAGTTTGAGGCACAACGCGAAGCCTCACAACGTATCGTGCTGCTCAGCGCTGTTGCCATGATTGTGATCGGCGTGGTGCTTTATTCGAGCTTCCCGTCATGGGGTGTTGTGTTACAAATTCTGGTCGCTTTGCCAGCGGCATTCATCGGTGGAGTCGCCGCGATTAAGTTGACGGGACAATCCCTCTCGGTCGCCTCGATGGTCGGCTTCATTTCTCTCGGCGGAATTGCCGCTCGAAACGGTATCCTGCTCATCGGCCATTATCTGCATCTGTATCGCGAGGACGGCTTCACCCGCGAAATGATTCTCCGCGGCAGCCTCGAACGATTGGCGCCGGTGTTGATGACGGCTCTTACGACAGGCATTGGACTTGTCCCTCTCGTCATCGGTGGTCATTTACCGGGGAAAGAAATCCTTTTCCCGGTCGCGACCGTCATCCTCGGCGGCTTGGTCACTTCGACATTGTGTGAGTTTCTGTTGAGGCCGGGCCTGTTCTGGTTCTTCTCACGGCATGAAGCCGACCGACTCTCGACCATTCACCATTTGCAAGAATTGGCTGAATAAGGTGGGATGGATTAGATTTTTGGTGTTCTGTTGTTTTTTGTAGGCTGGGATAGCGCAGCGTATCCTGCGGTAGACCAACAATGGCGGAGAACAAATGGAACCTTTATCATCCATTTGGAGGAAGCCCATGTCAAACAATTCTGCCAACCATTCCCACTCATCCGAGAAGCCAAAACGCACCAGACGCGTCTTCTCCGATGAGTT
>JAURQH010000011.1 GCA_030836185.1 Planctomycetota bacterium | reverse complement strand
TGGTGTCACGATGAACCTCAACTGGAATTGAATCGCCAAGCCGTCCGGGAATTTCTGACTTGGGTTTACGAGAAAGCCGTCGAAGGAGAGGGATCGAATCCCGGACGGACCGCCAACAAGGCCCGGGAAAACCTCAGAGCCACTAAAAGTACTCAATGACTCCGCAATTGCTGAAGATATGTAATCCGCAGAGGCGTCAATGCCGACTGCGAATCCGTTTGCTGACTTTCTGTCAGCGCGTGAACGGCAACCGCATAATCTCCGACTTCAATTGCGACACACCCCAGATAGAACAGAAGCTCTGATTGCAACTCGTGTGGCAGCTCTCCCTCTTCGATACAAAAATACATAGACTTGGCGAGCTCTGGCAACGGTTGATCAAGCGAGTTTATAATTGGCGAGTAAAAAAGTCTTTTGCTTTTGTCGAGGTCTTCTATCTGATCGCGGGCAGACTCAGAATCTCCTGATCGCAAATGAAGACGAATCAAATCGTTCTCTTCCATGTCATCATATTCTGGCATGTTTACAAGAGAGCCATTCTCTGTGACGAATGATGGGAACAACAACTCTGTCACAAAATCAAGATCTAATCCTTTAAGGCTCAAACTCAATCGTTGAGACTCCTGAGTCGACCATTGCTTTTGCAGTGCGAGTTCGCGAATCAGCCGTAGCGCACGAAACTCGTCAAGTAAAGAATGCATTTCTGTGTTTCGTAGTACCCGATAAGATAACTCCAAATATGCCCAAACTCGTAATTTCTGGCGTTCAACAGTGAGATCAGATGGAAGCATATGGAGAGCAGCATAAGGAAGTCGAATTGCATTCATCGCTCCTGCGACGCGTGTTGCATCTGCCGGTGTTGATGCTGCTATCACTTGTGGGCTTGGGGGGGTGGCCTGTCCGTCAGGCCATTCCAGATTCAGAAATGTTCTGCCCGCTGTTCGAATCTGTTGCCTTAGGAGTGGGGAAGTGTCCCGCCCAAAATAGGTTGTTTGACCATCGATCCCAAGCATTTTCCAATGAGGACTCAATGAAAGATCTCGAATCGCACCCTGTTCTCTGGTTTCTGCAACGACCAGCAGTGGCTTCCAGTCTTTGATTCGATGTAAGTAACCTCCAAATTTCTGATCCGTACGAAAATAGAGCAAGGCTCGCATTTCTTTGAGGTCGCGGCTCAATTCCGCGTAATCCGCGTAACGATCTCCATAAAGATCCCACCGATTATCGATGATGGGTGGATACTGATCTGCCATTTGCACATCAAGCCATTCGGAGCAACGATCAAGATCAAGAAGTAAAGCGGGGCCCTCGCTCGGCCATTCAGTAGGATCAATTCGATGTGCCGCTAATGTCCCTTCAAAGAGATATTGACGGAGGAGAGTTCCCGGCCCTGATAATTTCAGCAGGCAGATGAGGATGATTCCGAGTGCCGTAGCGACGCGCAATATACTCGCGCGTTTCGTCAAAACACCTGATGCTTTCCCAGTCTGTGATTTCGTCTTGAGACAGAGGAGTGAGGCTACGACACTCAACCAGAGATAATACCCACAAAGGAGACCGAGAAAGGTAAACAAGGACAGGCAAGCAACGACAGATCGAAAACTTCCGATCCCAGAAATCGCGTGAGACCAACAAACCAGAAGCGTCAACACAAGAAGCATTTGACCAACTGTCGGAATACCTGCTCCAAATATGGGAGCAAGCGAGTCAAACAACTCAGGGTAGACAGGAGACGCCACCGCACTCCAGGGTCTTATGAGTGTTTGCCAAAATCCGAAAGTTGATCCTCCGATGAACAGTAAGAGAAGACCGCTAATGGTCCCCCAAAATGCGGATTGCTTGAACCATCGTTTTGAATCTACGGTTAAGAGATAAGGAACAAAGAGCAATAGCCAGAAGAGACAAGCAACACCGATTTCGAGGGTCGTTAAAACAGCCATCGCGAGTATCAGTATCAACAATGGTCCAGTCAATTTTTCTTCCGAGTTATTTTGAACGTGCTGGAAAACATTGGCAAGCGTGGTAAGAAGCAGAGCGTTCAAAAAATGCCAACTCTCAAATCCGTAACTGAGGGAGACCATTGCAATCATCCCTGTACCAAATCCAACGAGGGTCATCAATGATTGTGTCAGAAATCCAATGAAGAGAGCCCCTAGGAGGACCATCAATGGATAGGACAGGCTGCTCCACTCCCGAGTCCACTCGATCTGAGTTGCCGGAATGTGCCAATCCCCCGGTTCGCTGAGAACTGTCTGCCCCGTTACTGGCATTAGAACAGACCGACCGCCGGGCAAAGCCGTGTGAAAACTGAAAATGATCAATCCGCTGAGCAAGCACCATTCGAATGGAATTCGGTAATGTTGGCGTCCAGCTTGCGACTCGCCACCATCGTTCGTCATACTTTTTGTGGAATGGTTCATCTCAATTCGGAATTTTCGGCAATGATTTACGAACACGAATCCAGTGATCGGTGAATTGAATGTTCTCAAAGACCTGAATCTTAGGCATGTGACATTCCAGGCAGTTATCTAACTGGTCTGCAGAACACAGAACGTGATCTTCCTGCTGAGAGTCATGGCATTGAACACACTGCCAGATACCGCTGGAGTTTTGTGAATTGAGTGGCCGATGCGGATTATGGCAAGAGACGCACGTCATCTGTGGGGAATTCTTAAAGCATGGGGACTGGACTAAACTAACCGGTTGAAAGCGGACAATGTCGGGGTTCTCGGGTTTGATGTCTTCAGGATCCTGATCTTCCGCAATTCGATGGCATTCGCCACATCGCTTAATTGAATCCATCTGGCTGGCTGCTTGCCAGAATCCTTCTTGAATTTCACCGTTCGACTCGACATGAGATTGACGAGGTCCGTGACACCGTTGGCAAGTGACACCCGGATGAATGGCATTGTAGTCCACGTGACCGTTTGACTCTGGCAATACTGTGGAATGGCAAGCAAAACAGCGTCGCGCTTTAGGAGTATCAAACAGAGTTCCCAGAGGAGCAAAATATCCGCTCCCCTTTTGTGCCGTCTGCCCCGGAGTAATATCAAAGCTAGCAGTTTCATGATACCAACTCCAGCGAAATTCTACCAAGTCCCGCTGACCTCGCGCATCGGGCAAAGTTCCCACCCAAGTATGGGCATGGGTTCCTGAACCAAAGCACCAATCCAGCTCCAGGCTTCGAGAATTCGCACCAGATTGACTCACAACGTCGACATCTCGACCAGACAGATCGACTCTGAGTGTCTGGTCGTACTCAGAAACAGAATCTTGAAACACTTGAAGTAGCTCTTGAGACCTCGAATCTTCGACAGTCCGCAGCGTTTGCGCATGCCCCGTCTGTAGAAAAAGCTCCACTTGCTCAAAATGGCAATCGGCGCATGAACTCTCATCGGCCCAACCAACTGCAACTGAAGATTGGGGCTGGAGAGGAAATTCATCATTACGCTGATCTCGCACCGAGCTAAAAGCGACCAGTCCCAGTAAACCGAGTACTGGAACTGCATACGGTGCCCAAGAGGTCAGCATGAGTGTCACCTCAAATACACGCCACAAGCTGGAGAAGGGCGTGGCTCGTTATCGCCTGCTGCCGATTTGAGATAAACCAAAACTACTCGGCGTTATCAGGATCAGCGGCAGTTTCTTGTTCCATCTCTTCCTCAGACAGTTCAGGTTCTGCCGGTGCTGTCGCTTCACCTGGAAGACCTTCTTCCATTACACCGCCACCACAACCGGCCAGCACGAAGAGGTTCAAGCACAGGCAAAATCCGATAAATAATTTCATAGTTGCACATCCAAAAATCGAAGAGTCGTTATTTCCACGAATGCTGCTCGAAAATGTTGCCGGGATACCATGTTCCCGGCAACATCAAATTTTGTAGAAAAAATCAGAAACCGCCAACAGTTTCACCACCACCCTTTGAGCCTAAGCTGATCCATGTTCCCTGATCCAGATTTTCACTGATGAATCGAACCGCGCCATCAGCCATCAAAGCATGAACTCCACCGGTATGATGACTCGAGGCTGATTTTATCCTCATTTCGGTAATGGAAGCATCATTATCACAGTTAGTGGGTGTGTTGGGAGGCATCAGGGTATTGAACCACGGGCCCCATTGAACACGCCCCGTCGACCAAAATCGACCTGCCTGATCATTTTCTCCTTGGTCAGAGATTGGTAAAGCGGCCCGACAAGCCTGGTGATAATTCCTGATAGCATCAATTGATGCCTGCGAATTATCGGCAATTCGTGAATGCCCAGTCCCTGTAAACGTCAAGTCACCCGCCGTATGGTTCCGGTAACTCAGTGCAGTCTGATCGCCATCATTCAGACCAATTTGAACTTCGGATGCCATTACCGTGTTGGATGTCCCATCTTTGATAAAAGTGAACCTAGTAGAGGAACGGTAAGTGAAAATCCCCGCCTTCGGTCGATTGCCAACTGACCAACTTGTCACCGGCCCGGATGATAAAGCGTAACTACATGGACCAGAATTAGATGAATAACGCCCACCTGAACCAGGATCGCTAGGACAGAGGAGAGCGGGAATAACCGTACGTGAAACCACACTATTAGCGGGCCCATTTCTGCCACCACGGTTGAAATCGGCCTGATTGTAAAGTGGAGCTTGATCCAGAAAAGGCAGAATCATCCCCAAGCCACTCCAAGCTGACCAAGTGTTATCACGGTTTCCTGAAACCGGATTCCCGGGGAGGGTGTTATACGTGTCATGATAGTTGTGGAGTGCCAAGCCAACCTGCTTCAGATTGTTTTTGCAGGCAGAACGACGGGCCGCTTCGCGTGCTTGCTGCACAGCAGGGAGAAGCAATGCCACCAAGACTGCGATGATCGCAATCACGACCAACAACTCAATCAACGTGAAACCGCGACGATAGCGCATCAATAAGCGAGAACTTAGCATGTGAATTCATCCTAATGAAAAAAAGTAAGTGAGTAATTAAGTGACAAATTTGAAAGCCGTAAGAATATACAGCGATGAGAAATTCATTTATTGAATAATTCATGATAAAGTGTGTAAAAACAAAATCAAGAAGAAAGTAAAAATATCTTAGTATTAAATGGATATCGGGTATCGTCTGATTATCCATCAAACGATGCCTGCGGTAGACCAACAATGGCGGAGAACAAATGGAACCTTTATCATCCATTTGGAGGAAGCCCATGTCAAACAATTCTGCCAACCATTCCCACTCATCCGAGAAGCCAAAACGCACCAGACGCGTCTTCTCCGATGAGTT
>JAURQH010000010.1 GCA_030836185.1 Planctomycetota bacterium | reverse complement strand
TACATCGAGATATTTTACAATACCGAACGAATCCACCAGACGTTAAACTACCAGACGCCTGAGGAATTCGAGAAAGACTACGCAGCCAGGCTGGCTGCGTGAATGAAAGATTTGTTCTCCGTTATTGTTGGTCTACCGCAGTACTGACGGATGCGAAAAACGGGCATATTGTGATAACGAGAATGTATGCAAAATTGTGACTGATGAATTTCATCATCCGTTTCGTCTTTTCGGTCAAGTTAATTAGTTTCGTAGGCTGGGACGAGTCCCAGCTTTGCGTCGGCTGCTATGAAGTGAAGCAGAGTTTGTACGCTTTAATAGTCCCAGTCGCAAACCCAAATATGATTTTCAGGAGGATCGACCACAATGAGTGTTCCGTTGTGCCAGGCGAGACCTTCACAGCATCGCTCAGATGCGCTATAGAAGATTTCCGCGCTGTTGAAAGCTCTCGAAACATCTTGTTCGTTCACAGAACTATAAGCGTGTGTTGAAAATGTCGCGTTCGTGGAAAACCGGCGATGAGAGCCAATTTCGTTCGGCACAGGCCCTTGTTGCCAATCAGAAAATAACCACTCTTCAGGACTTGGTGACTCGGGTTGTCTCTTAAGAATCTCTTCGAGTGCTTCGTCATCAACTTCAAAGACAAAAAAATAATCTCCTTCACTACTCAAGTGAAAAATACCATGATCATCTCCAAAGCCAATAATCTTGCCCGATTGTGGCCAAGGAAGTCCCGTCCATTCTGTATAACGGTCCTTCGCATCTTGTTCGGTGGTGTGATCGATATGGGGCCAACCGGAACACAATAGCATCATGATCAACGGACCTCCTAGCACAACAAAGCCAATACACCCCCAGCGAGTGCGAGCAATTTCATCTTTTAGTTTGCTCATCGATTCGCCACCCTTCACTCGCCATCTTTCACAAACCGGCGGCCTTTGAGTTCGAACCGGGGCAAGGACTCCGGCTCAACCGCGACAATCTCGGCTTGAAAGTTCATCCGGTCTTTGATGGCTCGATTGATGTCGCTGAGAAGTTGCTGTTCGTCATCTGTGCCGGTGAGAGCGGCGATTGGTTCGATCTCGATCTTCAAATGATTCATTTCTCGCTTGGTCGTGAAGTGCATCCGATACTCGGCCACTTGATCAAACTCGCGCACAATCGCATCAATACTTGACGGGAAAACATTATTGCCGCGGATGGTCATCATGTCGTCGGCTCGTCCGAGGACACCGCCTTTAAGGCGTTTGAGGCAAATGTCGTCGGGAGAAGCAGACAGATCTTCCCGGACAAGATCGCCGGTTCGATAACGTATGACGGGGCTTCCCCAACGTCCTAAATTCGTAATCACCAATTCGCCCGTCTCTCCCGCTTCCACCGGCTCACTCGTTTCCGTATCGACAATCTCGGCAATGCACTCCGTTTCCAAGAGATACAGACCCTCCGCATACTCGACAGACTCCACTCCCAACGCGCCGATTTCCGTCATTCCCCAATGATCAAACACCCGCGCCCCGAACGCCGTTTCAATCTGTCTGCGGATGGCGGGGATGTTGCCGCCCGGTTCTCCTGCGACAATGATGCCGCGTACTGCCGAGTTCGCCATATTGATTCCCTCTTCCTCGGCCACCACGGCCAATCGAAGAGCATAAGTCGGCGTGCAACAAACGAAAGTCGCTTCGTTATCGAGAATCATTTGCAGTCGCGCCTGACTGCTCATTCCTCCTCCAGAGAGGCAGAGGTTTCCCAACCGCTGCCCACCTTCAAACGCCGCCCAAAAGCCAAGGAATGGTCCAAAAGAAAACGGAAACGCAATTCGATCTTCGGGCGTGAGTCCGACGAGGTGATAGATCTGTTTCCAGCATTCCATCAGCCAATCCCAACTGGCGGGAGTATCCAGCCAGCGGAGTGGTTTGCCCGTCGTGCCCGAAGTTTGATGCAGTCGCGAATACCGCACCAATGGGTAGGTCAAGTTGGAAGAATATGGCGGATCGCTCGCATGACAGGCGACCAGATCGCTCTTTTGCAATAACGGAATCTGAGCAAACGCATCCCAACTTTCGATGGCAGACGCATCCAAGCCGACTCCTTCCAGGCGTTGTGTCCAGAAGGGATTCGTATGAGACAGCTCGCGACACATGCCAGTCAATTTTTGTAACTGGATGCGTCGGAGGCTCTCGCGATCAGCGGGAAAGACCACATCGGTATCGTTCATGAGATCGATTTATCGCTTACTCGACAGAAGACGTTTTTTCAGCAGTCGGGAACTTATCAGGAATCGGTAATGTCACTTCGCCGGTTGCCGCCCATTCACTTCCGCGTGCAACGACCGATTGGAATCCCACACATTTCATCGAGTAATCGGCATGGCCCAGAAGTGTTGTAAACACACGGCCTTTGCCGTAAGGGATCCACCAGATCATCGGTTCGTGAGCACCCGTTCCACGTTTTTTGGGGTCCGTGTCCGAGTAGGCCGTTGCCAGAATATTCATGCTTTGTGCCGGTCCACGCTGACCGTGATACAGTTCATCTTTGACGTGCATCCATTCGGCCGGCATCCCCTTTGTCACGGGGTGTTCGGTATCTCGCACACGAACTGCGAAGTCGTGCTGGCTGCCGTGTCCGGCTCCCGGGCCTTCACCGGCGGGTACGACGACTTTTTTGCCTTCCTCGTCAAGAATGACTCGATTGCCGAATTTATTGTTTCTCCAGCCGAGGCCGATCATTTGATTCCAGGCAGGCCAATTGGGGAATGCGTTATTGGCGGCATGGACAATGACCAGCGCCCCTCCTCCGGCGACATACTGTTCGAGGTCGGTCTTCACACGCATCGGCCATTCTTCGCCGTTGTAGTTACTCAGAACAACATCATACGCAGAGAACTCAGGGTCGAAGTTGTCCCACGCTTCTGCGGGAGATTTTTTCGGAGGGCTGGTCGCCACAGAAACATCAAAACGTCCCGTGTCAGACAGGAACTGTTTCAGGATGGGTGACGTGACTTGCCACTTATGATTGTTCTGACCGTCCACGATTAACAGTTTCAATTTCTCGGCAGCATTGACTGTTTGAGTTGCGAACAACGACAGTCCGACCGCGAGAGTCAGCAGAAAATGTTTCATAGGAAATCCTCCTCAAAATTGAACGTGACAATATGTATTAGTGTGTGAAAATGATGTTCATCAGCAAGGCATCGATTCGGTCGATGCCGTCGCCGGTTTTGCGGTGAGGGGCGGTAACGGGTCTTCCATGACTCCTTTGACTTTCGGCCAAATCAATAGTCCTTCAACGATCATCCAGGCTTGCAGGGCCAGCGTGCCGATGCCGATGGCGAATAGTAAATGAGTCTGTTGCCAGGCCCATTCTTGCTCTCCTTTCAGCATCGCGGCTAAAGGCCATGCCCAGCCAGAGTTTTCATTGAAGAGTTGCCAGCCCAACGCCCACGCCGGCATGATCAACATGGCGACCATCGGGATTGCGGCAAACCAGATCGGCTTCCCGCGACGCCACAGGTAAAACACGATAACCATAAAGGCCAAACCGGCCAGTAATTGATTGGTGGCTCCAAACAACGGCCAAAGAATGAGTCCTCCCGTGCCGGCCCCTTTTCCCGGAGCGGGCATCATCGCCATCGCTCCACCGAGAAAGACGGCGAACCCTGTCGCCACATATTTGTTAGTGAGCGGCGTGACTCTGAGAGTTTGTCCCAGTTCCTGAACGACGTAACGCTGTAATCGCGTGGCGGTATCTAATGTTGTCGCGGCAAAGCTCGCCACTAACACGGCAATGATGCCGATCCCCAATCGTAATGGGATACCGATACTCGATAGAAAATTGGCTCCTCCTTCGATGAAGGCTCCCACTTTCGCACCCAATCCGAACGCTCCCCAACCTTTTGTCAGGTCGTAACGTGTGTTCCACGCTTCGCGCCCGACCAATGGTTCACCTGCAGCCGGTGCCGCCGCCACGTATTCCCCGGTGTCAATCCGGTCAAATTTCCCCATGCCGACACCCGCACAACAGGCGAGAATCACGAGGACAGCAAGTCCTCCTTCAAGCAGCATCGAGCCGTAGGCGACGTATTGAGCGTCTTGTTCGTTTTCGAGCTGTTTGCTGGTTGTGCCGCTACTGACCAAACAGTGAAAACCACTGCAAGCACCGCAGGCGATTGTGATAAACAGAAACGGCCAAATCGGCGGAGCGCCGGTCGGTGAACCATCGGCAATTGCCGGTGCGCTACCGACTAAGTCGGCACTTCCCGTGAGTCCCGCGACGACAACGCCCAACATCAATAGACCGAGGGCCAACACCAATTGGTGACTGTTAATGTAATCGCGTGGTTGCAACAACACCCACACCGGCAATACCGATGCGATGAAACAATAAATCAACAAGGCGACCGTCCAGATGACAACGGGATTCCCCCAAGCTTCCGGCAAGCTGATCGGCAAATGGTAAGCGCCCAGCCAGATCGCTCCATACATCAAAGCGAGGGCAATGATGGACGGGATTAACAAGCCGCCACCTTTACGGTACACCCAATATCCGATGATGACGGCAATAGGAATTTCAATCCAAACCGATAACACCGATTGCGGATAGATGGCAAAGATGGTCGCGATGACCAAGCCAAATATTGCCAAGACGATGGTGAGAGCAAAAAAGAGAATCAACAAAAATAACAGCCGAGCGCGAGGGTTGATCAATCGTCCCGCCACTTCACCGACAGTCTGCCCTCGATTTCTCAAAGAGACCACCAACGCGCCAAAATCGTGAACCGCGCCAATAAAGATCGAACCGAGCAACACCCACAACAACGCGGGCAACCATCCCCAGAAGACGGCAATCGCCGGACCGACAATCGGCCCCGTGCCGGCAATGGAGGTGAAGTGATGCCCGAAGATGACTTCTTTTTTCGTCGGAACGAAATCGACGTTATCGCGTAATTGATGACTGGGAACTTCCGCCTCGGGATCGAGGTTGAAGATCTTTTGCGACAGCCAGCGCCCATAAGTGTGATAGGCAACCAGATATCCGACGAATGCGCCGACGGCAATAAGCAAGGTGGTCATGTGTGGTAGGAATCATAAAGGGAGGAAGATTTGAACACGCATTTCTGCATCCTACCAGCGTAACCCGAAAGTCGCCCCATTTCCAGAACTGACGACCTGAAAGAAAGCCTTCTCTTCTGCGAATCGGTGGTTGCAACATCAACCGCCGCGTCTGATAATCAATTCAGCTCGTTGTACTGATAACTCTGAAGGTGACTTATGTTACGAAATATGATGACTCGTTCTCTCCCATTGACTCTGGCCGCCTGTACTTTGCTGATCGTTTTTACGACCGTCGGGACGGCACAAGGCCCCGATGTCAAAAAACTTCCCGCCAAGCAAATCGCCAAAGTGGCCGGTTTCCCGGACGCCGTCATGAGCGTCGCCTATTCACCCGATGGCAAATATTTAGCCGCCGGTTCTTACGAAGAACTCCGTTTATATGAGACGACGAATTATAAGCTGGTCAAAAAAATGACCATCCCGGCCGGTGATGTCAAATCATTCGCCTGGCATCCCCAGAAACCTCAACTTGCCGTCGGCTATTATCAGGACTGGGCTCTCTATTCGATCCCCGATCTCAAGCCGACCGTCCTGCCCGGCAAACCGCTCGGCTACGTCACGGGAATCGCTTTTCACCCGGAGGGACAATGGATCGTCGGTTCGACCGAAGGCGAAAACATTCATCAAGTCGCCTTGCCCGATCAAAAATTGATCCGCACTCTGCAAGGTCACGGCTATCCGGTTCACGGAGTGACTGTCTCTGCTGACGGAAAGTATTTGGCGTCTGTGGCTGGTGACGAAAATCGAATTACCCGACCGGGAGAAGTGAAACTTTGGAATGCCGAGTCGGGAGAGTTGATCGCCGACTTGGTCGATCACGAACGAGCCGCCTTCACGGCGACGTTCTCCAAAGATGGCAAGTATCTGTTGACCGGTGGACTAGATGAAAAAGTCAACGTCTACGAAGTCGCCACCCAAAAGGCACTCGGCTTTTACGCGGGGCAAGCTCGTCCCGTGAATAGCGTCATCCTGATTGACAACGGTGCGGTCGCCATCAGTGGTGGAGGAGGACGTGCCAAGGGCAAGAACGATGTCTCAATCTGGTTGCGAGAGTCGGGAGACGAAATCGGTCGCATCGAAGCCCACGAAGACAAAATTAATTCTGTGTCTCTTCATCCTGACGGTAAAACACTGGCAGTGGGCAGCAGCGACGAAACTCTCTCCGTCTGGAATCTCTCCGGCCCGCTCAGCGCGGTCGCGGGAGCACTCGCCATGGCCGACGAACCTAAAGAAGAAAAGAAAGTGGACATGCTCAACATCGGCATCATTGGTCTCGATACCTCACACGTCATCGCGTTCACAAAATCAATCAATACGGAAAACCCCAAACCGGAATTCGTCAACTGCCGCATCGTGGCCGCCTATCCTAAAGGCTCTCCCGATATTGAATCGAGTACGAGCCGCGTGGAAGGTTATGTCAAAACACTTTCAGGCATGGGTGTCGAAATTGTTCCCAGTATCGAAGAGATGTTGACCAAAGTGGACGCCGTCCTGTTAGAAACAAACGATGGTCGACCGCATCTTGAACAACTCATCCCGTGTCTCAAAGCGGGCAAGCCGGTCTTCATCGATAAGCCAATCGCCGGCTCACTCTCCGACGCTATTGCGATTTTCAAGGCGGCTGAGAAGTTTGACGTTCCCGTCTTCTCGTCCTCTTCTTTGCGATTCACACCCAACGCACAGGCTCTTCGCAGTGGAGAGAAAATCGGAAAAATCACCGGCTGCGATGCGTACTCTCCCTGTTCGTTGGAAGAGACGCATCCTGATTTATACTGGTACGGAATTCACGGCGTTGAAACACTCTTCACCGTCATGGGGCCGGGCATCAAATCGGTCACTCGTTCTGCGACTCCCGATTTTGATGTCGTCACGGGAATCTGGAACGACAAACGCATCGGCACGTTCCGCGGAATTCGTGCGGGCGGAAAAGGATACGGCGGCACGGCGTTCGGAGAAAAAGGAGTCGAGCAGATCGGTGGGTTCGCCGGTTACGAACCACTGCTGATGGAAGTCGTCAAGTTCTTCAAGTCGGGTAAAGTCCCCGTGGAAGCGGAAGAGACACTCGATATCTACGCCTTCATGTCGGCAGCCGACGAAAGCAAACGCCAAGGCGGTAAACCGGTCATGATCAAAGACGTGATGACCGCAGCGGAGAAAGAAGCCGACGCGCGGCTGAAAGAGTTATTGGGGGAGTGATTTATTCTACCAAATACTGATCCAGCCAATCGAGCGTCAGTTCCATACCGCTACCGCGTCGCGGATCGGAGGCGTGATGAAAGTCATTCGGGATTCCGAGTTTGTCCAACTTTTCTTTCAGCACCTTGCCAAAATAGGGATGATGAATGAGCAGTCCTGTTGAAGCTGTTTCGGGTAACGGAATACCTTCAAGCTTTCCGCCATAAATGAGCAATGTGGGTGGATCATCTTTGGAGGCATGCTCAATCGGTGAGCTTTCCTTGATGCGTTCAGCCATCTGGGAAGGAAGATTAGCTGTGATCGGGGCGCCGAACATTTCTGGGAAGCTGCCGTGAACATGTTTGGGACCACCCATGTTTTTGGTGATCCAGTGTGGATCGAGATTGGTCGGACCGTTGATCGGCACTAAACATTGCACGCGGGTTGATTGCCTTAACACAGGGTCGTCACTCGTCGCATCGGCCAGATCGTCGTGATAGCCGATCCATAAGGTGATCACCGCACCGGCGGAACCACCGCTCAATGCGATCCGATTCGGGTTGAGGTTCCATTTTTTGTGATGCAGTTTGAGAAATTGAATCACACGAGCCGAGTCGAGCATCGGCGTGGGGCTGAGTGTCTTTTCTCCATCCACGAAGCGGTAATTGGCCGAGACCACTGCGAGACCTTTTTTCAAATACTGCGTCGGATCGAACCCCGATTTGTCTCCCGCCACAAACCCACCACCATGAAAGAAGACAAACAGCGGATAGCCGTCTTTTGGTGGCTTGTCTTCGTTCTCGGGTAACCAGAGATCGAAGACGTTGCGTGCATGTTCGCCATAACGCACATCGGCGTGAGTCGGTTTTTGACGCTGCGGCTTACCGTTGGCTCTTTGTTTTTTGAGCACCGTGTCTCGGTATTTGATCGCTTCTTCACGCGTGAGGACGCCGTCTTTGTTGGTATCGGCTGCTGGATATTTTTTCAGCCAGGCTTTCAGTCGCTCATCCTGCGTTTGTGCGGAAAGCGACGTGACAAGCAGCGACAGAACGATCGCCAAGAGGGAACAGGAGCGCAAACAGGTGCTGGACATCGGGATTACCTTTTTCGGAAAAATCGTCGCTTGGAGTCTTGGTGGTATTATGCCAAGGCTTCTTCGATGACGCGAGTTTCTTCTGGTAAAAGAGGCATCTGACGCCCGGTTTTATCGGGCAAAGTTTGGAAGGGACTGATCCCCAGCAGATGGTACATGGTCGCCAGAACATCTTTGGGAGAAATCGGATTATCGGCCACATCGCCTGCGTGCTGATCAGTTTTTCCGATCACTTTACCGCGGGCAATTCCCCCACCCGCCAGCGCCACCGAATAGGCGCGCGACCAATGATCACGTCCTCCACCTCGGCCAGTTTTCAGTTTTGGTGTGCGACCATGTTCGCTCAAACAGACGACCAAGGTTTCATCGAGCATGCCACGGTCATCAAGATCACCAATCAATCCGGCGAAGCCTTTGTCTAAACCGGGCATGAGTTGATCGTTCATGCGCGGGAAGTGGTTCCAATGTGTATCCCAGGCGTCACCGGCCAGTCCGTATTCATCCCAGAAGACCGAAACCAATCGCGTGCCCGCCTCAACCATTCGTCGAGCTGTCAAGCAGGATTGACCGAAAAGGGTGCGGCCGTAACGGTCCTGAGTTGCGGGTGATTCGTGACGGGGGTCGAGTGCTTCACCCACTGTGTTGGAACTGATCAACGAATACGCCAATTCTTGCATACGGGATAACGATTTCCCTGCTTGCGATTGTTCGAGGTGTCGTCGGTTTTGGTCGAATTGTTCGACCAGAGAACGACGTCGACTCAACCGATCAATACTGATATCGTCTGGTCGATTGGCGGCCGACAAACGGAAATGACTTTCCTTGTCACAGGCAACATAAGGATCCCAGCAATCCAGTATTTCATCGCGGAGTGTCTTCTCGACCGAGCGGGTCGCTTTGCCGATGTATTCCGTCCAGATGGGATTGTAGGTTGACCCCAAGAAGGCGGCATAAGGCCCGGCGCGATAGACTTCCCCGGTTCGCTCGGAACTCATATGAAATGGCAACGCCACATTCTGAGGAAAACTTTCGACCGCCGACCGTTTCTGGCGATCAAAATATTCGACCGCGCTACCGAAATAGGGATGATGTCTTAGGTCGTTGGGTGCGAGTTCCATTGCGACATCGATGGCGGGAACTCCGGTCGTCGCGTAAGCAACGCCGTGTATGGGATAGGGGTGAGTCATCGACCGGATGATGGTTGTCTTGTCCATCACCTTCGCCGTCTCGGGCAGCAATTCGCAAACATCCATGCCGGGCAAAGAGGAAGCGATTGGTTGCATTGGACCACGAATTTCAATCGGTGCGTCCGGCTTCATGTCGAATGTTTCGAGCTGACTGGGCGAACCATACAGAAACAGCAGGATACAATTTTTCGCTTGACCGAATCCGGGAGCGGTCGAGGTGACGATAGCTTCAGCGGACGCCTGCTGAATCAACAGGGAGTCAAGACTCAGGCCGATGGCTCCCAGACCTCCCACCTGCAACAGATCACGTCGAGTGATCGCCGAACAAACTTTGCGATGATGGCTGAGAACTTTCAGCATTTCAGATCCCGATAGAGATGGCGGCCCATTGATCTCCTGAGCCTCCATGCTAGATCCGATATCGACACACTACAAGAGGCATCAGCATCCGTCTATGGGTTATTCCGCCGGTTTTTGCCACGGAACTGTCCCATACTTCTGGATTTGTCGGCGTTGGGCGGCAGTTAGCTCGTTAAAGATCTTGCGATTCTTCTGAGCCAGATTGTTCTGTTCTTGAGGGTCAGATTTGAGGTTGTAGAGTTCTTGAGGTTCGAAAGGCGTGTTCTGAAGCAGCTTCCAATCTCCCGAGATGACGGCTTCGATGGTTTTACCGCCGTATTTTGTGCCACCTTCGCGACGACGGAAAAACCATAGTTTCCGCAGAGGTGTTTGCGTTTTCCCCATTAACGTCGGCAGAAAGCTGACCGCTTCGTTTTCTTCCGGTTGAGGCAATCCAGTGAGATCGGCAATGGTGGCGTAAATGTCCATCGACAACACACGCAGGTCGGTTTCACTGCCCGGTTTGATTTTGCCCGGCCAGACAGCCACGCCGGGAACTTTCAGTCCTCCTTCATAGACAGATTGCTTGCCATCACGGAGAGGACCGTTGTTCGCACCGACATTCAATTGACCACCGTTATCGGAGGTGAAGATGACGAGCGTGTTTTCGTCCATGCCTGTTTCTTTCAACGCCGCCATCACTTTGCCGATGCCATCATCCATGTGTTCAATCAATGCGACCAACTTGGCTCGTTTGTCGGTGATACCCGATTCGCGCGCTTTGACTTTCTGGAACCATTCTTCCGGCGGTTGAATCGGCGTGTGGGGAGCGTTGTACGCGAGATACAAAAAGAACGGCTGCTTTTTTCCCTGTCGCGATTTGATGTAATCAATCGACCAGTCTGTGAAGAGGTCGGTCGCGTGTCCGGGAGGATCGATCTCTTTCAGATCGTGGTACATGTAATTGATGCCATGACGACGGTGATTGTAATAATCGTCCATCATGTCGCCGAGGAATCCGTGGAAATGATCGAAGCCACGCTCGATGGGTGTGTTCGGACTTTCCAATCCCAGATGCCACTTCCCCACGATGGCCGAGTGATAGCCGGCATGTTTGAGCAGTTCGGGGATCAACACGGCATCTTCCGCCAGGTATCCCCAGTTGTTGTCGGCGTGGGTGCGGATGACACCCTGCACTCCCACCATGTCCTGATATCGTCCCGAGAGCAACGCGGCTCGCGTTGGTGAACAGACCGGGCAGTTGGCATAAAAGTTGGTGAACTTCATTCCCTGTTCGACAAGTTTATCGACATGCGGTGACTTCAAATCAGTCGCACCGTATGAGGACAAATCGCCATACCCCAAATCGTCGGCGAGAATCACGATGACGTTAGGGGCATCGACATTGGAGGCATGAGTGGCGGAAGCCGATGCGAATGACGTCACAAGGCAGAATCCGCAGGTCAGTAAAAACATCGTGTAGCGCAACATTGGGTGTCACCTCTAAAAGCATTTTGAGAAAGAACTATGTGATTGATTTTGTGGCCAATAAAGCCTGCCCAGCATTAGAGGGTTTCGTGAAGCAGGATGCAAATTGCGAAGTCTGTGTTGGACACTTAGTGAGGAGACAACTCAGGGCAAGATTGGAAATTCGAGAAAAAAAGGCTTATCTGCTGATATTTCAGGAACTTAGACAAAACAGAATGCGTCCCAAATAATGCGTGAGGGATCGGTTTTGATTCACGATAATTCGACGATTTTCTCACGAGCGCTATAGTAGATGTGGCGGACCCCCGATGATTGACACACCTTGATCCGGAAGGAGTTCACCACATGGTCGCATCCAATAAGACCTCACAAAACAAACTGCCCCATAATCGCAAACCAAATCCCACCCTCGAAGAAATTCGTGCAGCGTGTGCAAAATTGCAGGAACAATGGGACGAACGCGAATTTGAAAAACGCGCCGGTATGAGACCCAAGACATGGGAAGTACCTCGATCTGATTTACAAGTCGATGCTCAGGCCCAGACCAACTAACTGCAACGGATTCAATGGAATCTCCTCACGCCTCGTCATTTGGACGGGGCGTTTTTTCGTGCGCTCGATTGGCGCGGCGATCATAAGATCATGAAATTTCGGATAGTTTCAGCGCACCATTTGTTTTTCCTCTGCGCCGCTGCGCCTCTGCGTGAGTCTTTTTTCACATTGTTGGAGGAGCCAACAGCATCCGCCACAAACCATAAAAAAAGCCTCGGGCAATCTTTCGATTGCCCGAGGCTTGCTATTTGGCCCGCAAAGTTGATGGCCGTTACTCCAAGTCTTGAGGAGCTTCCATTAACAACTCGACAGGAATTGATGCCATTGGTTGCCCGTCGGCACCGATCAGGTGCATCAAGGCTTTGGTCGGTCCTTGCAGTCCCATCATGGGAACGTCCATGGCCAGCATGGCATCTTCCCACTGAGTCACCTTTGCGGGAAGACCCAAACCGTTGACCTCAAAGACGACTTGACCGGCTGTCTGGCCCAGTCCGTTGGCTTCCAATGCGGCGGGTTGCCCCACGACCAGTTGAAGCACAGGTTCCAAATCTTCTTGGACAGGTTGTTCAACAACTTCCGGCTCAACAATCACTTGTTGACAAGTTGTCGTCACACAAGGTGTATAAACCGGAGGACAGATATTGATCGGTGGCAGACACACGATGGGTCGTCGTCCCGGAGGGCAGAAGATTGGCGGACGAGGTCGTGGTCGAGGAAAAATAATGTCGTTTCCGTATCCGGGCTTGGGCTTTTGACCAAAGTTCGGATCGACGGGTTGAATCGTCCAGCGGTCGCCTTCGCCCGGCTTCTTGCCGTCGAAGAGTCCCTTGCCTTTGTTTGGGCTTTGAATGGTCGGTTTGCGAATGTTCTCGATTTTCTTGAGACCGCTCAGATCACGAGTTCGTGATTGAGATTGCGAACCGATGCTCTTCAATCGCGAATTGGAATTGATCGACTTGAAACGAGAAGTCGATTTTGAGCTGTTGCGTGAGACAGTCGGTTTTCTGAAGTTGCTATAGCGACTTGAGGAAGAACTGCCACCACGTCTTTTGTAGTTGAAGTTGTGATGAAAGTTAGCCGTGGAAGGCCGACTTTTCCTTTGGACCATAAGAAACAATGACCGGCAAGTTCGGTGGTCTGGGTGGGAACAGCGGAGCGAGTAAGATCGGAAGCGACCATCTCATTCGACGGATCATCTTGATTCCAACAGAAGACCGCCCCAGTTCGGCTCGTCAGGGGCGTGTTCGAACAGACCAGGGAGGACGCGATGAACTGATCTTGACAACCACGCTCATGGACTTGCCTGCGGAACAATTTCTTGGAACCGCGGATCACGCTGAGAACACGGATCAACGAGAACCAGTGAAAGCGTTGTTGTAGGACGAATCTCCGAGTCGGCATGAGTGATGTGGATCGTTCATCCGGGGGCTTCTGCTGCGCAGAGCGCCACCGCGACGCCATGAGTTAGCATGTTGGTCATAATGTTTCATCCTGCGTCCCGAAAAACTTTGGTTCACGACTACAATTCCCCTCAATGAAACGGTGCTCGCTCCTTATTGAATCACTGTTTCATCCACTAAAAACAGTGGTTTATGAAACACATATTGACGGTTGATGAAGATCCAGTTAGCATCAAAATTGATTAATCCAACTTTTCAGGCTCTCTGGAAAGGCAACATTCTTATCTGCTGCGTTCACGACATTTCGAGCAAGTTGATACAGATGGCATTGATGTCGTCTGAAACCCATATCCTTACAGATTTCTGTTTGCTGAAGTTTCCTATTTCAATCGAGATACTGATTCTGACCAAGTTCGTGTGAACTCGATGAGTCAGTCTCCTGTCTGAAAAACTTAATCCCCCGATCCAGCCATGCAGATGATACGCGAGGAGTTTGGTTGGAGGGTGGAGACACCGGCAAAACTGAATCTGTTTCTGGAAATAACAGGCAAACGTCCCGACGGTTTTCACGACATTGAAACAGTCATGACCACCGTCGGATTGTTCGATACTTTGGTCTTCAGGGAGGTGACTACTGAGAGCATCAGCCTACGTTGCTTGGCCGCAGATGACTTGCCCGAGACCTCCAGTGTGAATGTGGATAATATCCCCACGGATGATTCCAATCTGGTGATGAAGGCTGCAAATCTGCTGAAGAAGCATGCAGGAAATCGACAGGGAGTCGAAATTTCTCTCCACAAACGAATTCCCGCTGAGGCGGGTTTGGCCGGAGGTTCGAGCGACGCGGCTGCGACTTTTGCAGCACTCAATCAACTCTGGAATTTGAATTTGCCTCAGTCCGAATTGCAAGATTTGGCCGCCGAACTTGGCAGCGATATTCCGTTCTTCCTGGCAGTAAGCTCTTGGGCTGTTTGTCGGGGACGGGGAGAAATCATCGACCCTCTTCCTCGGATGAACCCAATGTGGATCGTCATTGTACGACCTCCAGTGGGGCTCTCGACAGCCGATGTTTACCGGGCATGCCGCCCTGCCGACAATCCGCGATCAGCAATTCCGCTGATTGATGCGATTCAAGGTGGTCGGCATGAAGAACTGGAACAATATCTGCACAACTCCTTACAGACTCCAGCCGAGCAATTGTGCCCCCTGTTGGAACAGGTGAGACAGACGTTCGAGGCAGAATCGTTTCTCGCTCATCAAATGAGTGGTAGCGGGACTGCTTGGTTTGGAATATGCCGAACAGAATCGGAGGCGCAGGACATCGCGACAAAATTCAAGGCCCAGCAGTTGGGCCAAGTTTATGTCGTTTCCACCATCTCTTGAATTTGGTGGGTCTGCGTCAATCCCGTAAGGAGGAATGGGACGTGAACATCACTGAAGTCCGCATCAAGTTAATGGCCGATCCGAATGATCGCTTGCAAGCATTCTGTTCGATTACCTTCGATCACAGCTTTGTCATTCGGGATCTGAAAATCATCCAGGGAACCAAAGGGTCTTTTGTGGCCATGCCGAGCCGTAAATTGACCGACCGCTGCCCGCATTGTGAGATGAAAAACCATCTCCGCGCGGCATACTGCAACGATTGCGGCACTCCCCTCGATTCTGAACGTGCCATCGATGAAGAAGATGGCCGGGCGAAACTGTACGCAGACATTGCGCACCCGATTAACAGCGATTGTCGCGAAATGATCCAACAGGAAGTGGTCGCCGCCTTCCAAGAAGAAATGGTTCGTGCCAAGCAACCGAATTACATCTGTCGGTACGACGATTACGGCGAAGAGAATTACGCGCGTCTCAAAGAATCAGAGGCGACGCCCGACATTCTTCCCATGTCGGCCCATCAGCCAGCGCCCGAAGAAGATTCCACTCAGCGTCGTGTTGACACTGCCCATGCTGAGAAGCGTGACCCTCATGCAGAAAAACAAAACCCGCAGCCCGAGATCCCCTTTCCATCGGAAAGTGACTCATTCGGTGCGGGAGTGATGTAATTTCCTTGACTGGATAGAATCTCAACTTCCGAAGTAGTAGTTGAAGTTCATGTTGAATGACCAGTCAAAGTTTTTGTCAGTTGGTCCTGACGACAGCAGAGGAAACGTGCTGTTGCCTTCTCTCAATGGCAAACCAAATCCCATGCCCAAAGAGGCTTTTCGACCGAGTTCGATGTTTGTGGCCAGTGTCAGTGTCAGATAATCGACCGAACCGATTGAGGGGGGGATGGCAATGGGAATGATGGGTGTCTGGAAGGAAGCTGTCGGGTCGGTATCGGTACTCGAAGTATAATGCAATTCGAGTGACGGGATGATCGCCGTGATTCCTCGACGACTTCGATTCTCATACATACGATGCCCGATTTGAGTGCTCCACATGAAGTAATTGGGGTCTTGGGCATCACCAATTTGGAATGCAGCAGGCCCAATCAGAAAATTGACATCGTGGCGATTGGTTTCCATACGATAGGACATGAACGATTGCACGAATGTTTTGTCGTTGAGATCGTATAAACCACCAATCCACGGAGTCAGAAAGTAGCTGTCCTCATTAGCAAACTGCAAACCGATTCCGGGACCAATCGGTATCAGAATCTGTTGCGGGTCGGAGGTGGGGATTTCCAACATCAAACCCGCACTCAAAGCAAATCGATCGGTGCGATGCAGCAAGGCTTTCAGATTGATGGCAAGATCGCCCAATTCTGACTCTCGATCAAGCATTAATCCATTCAGGCTGTTGAAGGATTGGTCACGTTCGTTGGTAATGTTGAAAGGCATGATCAAGTCAACGGAGAAATTTCCGTCAAAGAATGTCTTCTCGTAACGGAACTTGAATTCACTAATTTCCTGATCATCTCCGGGTACAAAACCGCCAAAACCAGAGCGTAATTCGACATCGTTCAGAAGGTTGTAGCTAATACCGATTCGGTCCTGAGGAATGACGCTGTTGTTTTCAGAGACTTTCGTCATATGATTCTGGAACTGGAACAACAGCCCAGACCGCCGTCTCCCATCATCATGGGAACTCGTGGACCACAGACAGTGGTTGAAGTACAGCAATCGCCGCAACCTGTCGAACCACATTCGTTGGACGTTTCCAAAGATGAGATCCAGGCATTTACGGGCTGCAGATCTTCAATCTCGTCCAGCAATCCGGCAGAAGCCAATGCGGGTAAACACAAAATTATTCCGGCCACAGTTGTCAGCGATTTCATTCCATCATCCTTGAAGCCATTAGTCGGAGTTCGCGCAAACTCGTAAGAAGACTTTTTTTCTAGCACTATGATTAAGATCGATCCTGATGGACAAAAACTTCATCCGTTTCAAACCAGAGAATCGAATGAGTCGTTTCACTCGCTGCAAAACCGGAATCGTAATTGCGATGAGAAAGATCACGATAATCGTTAAAGCTCAATAACGCAGACGATTTTTAGATCAATGGAACTTTATGAAGTTCACCGGCAAGCTCTCTCACTAACTGGGGAACTGCGTATCCTGGCAAGCACTTGCGTAATGCAGAGATTATCTCAACCGCCCGTTCGTCACTGATTTCAAAATGTGCCGCTCCCTGCACGCGATCCAGTTGATGCAAATAATAGGGCATCACTCCGAGGTTGATGAGTCGTTCCGAAAGGCTGGCCAAGGCTTCGACCGAATCGTTTATGCCTTTGAGTAACACAGATTGATTCAGTGTGGTGATTCCTGATTCGACAAGCCGTCGAAGTGAGTCGGCACAATCCTCCACAATCTCGTTTGGATGATTGGCGTGGACCACCATAATGGGCGTCAATCGTGATGATCGCAAACGATCAGTCAGAACAGCGTCAATTCGATTGGGTAAGACGATTGGTAAACGGGAATGAATCCGCACTCGCGACAAATGTGGAATTGATTCGCAAAGAGTCAGCAAGTCACTCAACCGAACCTCTGACAGCATCAGCGGGTCTCCCCCACTGAGGATAATTTCGTTGATGGACGGGTCTTGTCGTAAAACGTCAAATGCGGGTTCCCAATCATTGAGAGTGCGAGGCTCCTCCTGATAGGGGTACGATCTACGGAAACAATATCGACAGTGGACGGCACATGATCCGGTCGTCACAAGAAGAGCGCGCCCGTGATATTTATGCAGCAAGCCGGGAGCGCGTTTCGAGTCAGAATCTCCCACCGCATCCCTCAAAAATCCGGCGACTTCAGCATGCTCCTCGACTATTGGTAAGACCTGTCTTAATAACGGGTCAAGCGGATTTCCGGGCTCCATCCGGTCTCGATAACTGCCCGGAACCATCAGCGGAAAGAGACTTGCCGCCGATTCTGCACCGGGGAGCAACTCGGCAGAGAGCCCCAAACTTTCCAGTAAAACACGTGGATCGCGAATCGCTTCCGCGAGAGAACGATGCCAATCTGATGGTGCTGAGGATACGGACACGACCGAAGAGTCCTGAAAATAGAGAGAATAAAGCCAATTTGCAGGTTGAGTCAGACTCCTCCCGGCATTTTCAGCCCACCCACGATTTGTTAAAGTGTCGAGTGTTCGGCAGCATTCTGCAACAACCGACCAACGAAGAATCAAACAAATACAAATTTTTGGACTCAATCAGCACAGGTAGCACACACCCATGGCATCAGTGAATACAAGCGATTTCAAAAAAGGCGTGAAAGTGATTATCGAAGGCGATCCTTACGATATGATCGAGTGCAATTTTGTCAAACCCGGTAAAGGTCAGGCGCTTTACAAAACCAAGCTCCGCAACCTGATCAAAGGGACTCTCCTCGATCGCACTTACAAAAGTGGCGATTCAGTCGAAGGGGCCGATATTCGATACGGCAAAGGGCAGTACCTCTACCGCGATGGCAGTGGCTACGTTTTCATGGATAATGAATCGTATGAACAATACGCACTGACGGAAGAAACGTGCGGTGACAAAACCACGTTCCTGCAAGAGAATGCCCCCGTTGAGTTATTGTTTTGGAACGAACAGCTCATCGACATGACGCCACCCGCTCATGTCGTGATGACGATCACTTACACCGAACCTGCCGCACGTGGGAACACGGCGACCAACGTCACCAAGCCCGCCACTGTTGACACTGGCGCGGAAGTGCAAGTGCCTGCATTTATCAACGAAGGCGATAAAATCAAAATCGATGCCGCCACCGGCAAGTATGTCGAACGTGTTAAGGAATAGTTTCATAGCCCGTGGGCGCAAGCACACGGGATGCGTTGATTAATCGCGTCTTTTCAAACTGGCCGGGAACGACGAATATTGTCCGAGCCTGCTCACTTGAGAGAGCGGCTCAAACACACAGCATCACCACTATTGAAATTTTCATCGTGACGGAATCAGCCACACAAACAACAACACAAACAGAAACGCATAATGGCAAACTCTTCATCGAGACAGTCGGCTGTCAGATGAATATGCTCGATAGCGAACTGGTTGTCGCTGCGCTGCGGAAGTCGGGTTACGAGCTAACCTCTAATCCGAAAGAAGCCGACACGGTTCTGTTTAATACTTGCAGTGTTCGCGAACATGCCGAGCACAAAATTTATAGTTCGCTCGGGCGTCTGAAATACGCCAAGAACAACAACCCGAATAAGGTCATTGGCGTGATGGGCTGCATGGCTCAGAAAGATCAGGATTTGATCTTCGAACGTGCCCCGCATGTTGACCTGATTGTCGGCACCGGGCAATTGGCTGAAATTCCACGTTTGGTGAGTGAAATTCGTGACACAAGAGAGCCTCAAATGGCCGTCTCGTTAGGGCGACGGGATGGCTCGCGCGATGAAGTCAGTGGTAGCTTTCAAAGTTACGACCCGCTGCGTGATCCCGAAATGCGAACATCTCCGTTTCAGGCGTTTGTGCGGATCATGATTGGCTGCGATAAGTTTTGTACCTACTGTGTGGTTCCATCAACTCGCGGTCCCGAACAGTCACGTAACCCGAGCGAAATTCTTCAGGAAGTTCGCATTCTGGCCGATCAGGGTGTTCGTGAAATCACATTTCTGGGGCAGACGGTCAACAGTTACAAACACACCGAGAACGGCAAACTACATCGGCTCTCGGATCTGATTGCCATGGTTCATGATGTGGAAGGGATTGACCGCATCAAGTTTGTGACCAGCTATCCCAAAGACATGACCGACGACTTGCTGCAGGCAATCCGCGATCTTCCCAAAGCGTGTCGCTATTTGCATGTGCCTGCACAACATGGTGACGACGAACTATTAGCACACATGAAACGCGGCTACACCATTGCCGACTATCGAGAAATGATGCAACGCATCAACGAAACAATCCCCGGTTGTGCCGTCTCCAGTGACTTCATTGTCGGTTTTTGCGGTGAGACCGAAGAAGCACATCAGAAATCGCTCGACATCATCCGCGAGTTTCGTTTCAAAAACAGTTTCATCTTCAAATATTCCGAACGGCCCGGCACAAAGGCCGAGACGCTTTACCCGGACGACATTCCCGAAGAGATCAAAAAGCGTCGCAATAACGAAATGCTCGATTTGCAAAACGCGATCAGTGCAGAAGACAACGCCGACTTCATCGGCACCAACGTCGAAGTGTTGATTGAAGGGATCAGTAAGTGGGGACGAAAAGCGGCAGAAGAAGTTGATCACCAACCGGGCGTTGCCTTGGCGACTCAATTAACTGGACGCACCGATTGCGACCGCATCGTGGTCTTTGACGGCAATCCGCGACTAGCCGGATCAATGACCAAAGTCCGCGTCAACGACTGCACGCCAACCACGCTAATTGGTGAAATCGTCACCGGCGAAGTGCAACACGGTTCGTCTTCTATGCTGCCGATTTTAGGATAAAAGTTCCCTACGCGCTTCATGAAGTTTATCGTTTGTAGCGACTGTCTTGGATTTCAAATGAGTTTAGTGTTTTGGTTCCATTCTTTTCCTTCTCGGATCATGACGTTTAAAATTGTGATCAGCTTTCGCATCGCAGCGATCAACGCCACCATTTTGGGTTTCCCCTGTACCACTAAGCGGTCATAGAAGGCCTTGATCTTCGGATTGCATTTCTTCGCCAGAATGATCGGCATGAGTTGCGTGTTCGTGGCCGTGGGTGACACGGTCGAGGATCATCACTGCCACAAATGCTACGACTGCCAATCCTATCGCCAGCCACGTCTCTGACGTCCATTCTGTCGGCCAAGTATTGACGAATTGTTTCAGCTTGAGTTCTTCGACATCGGGAGTGAGATCGATTTTGAACGGCCAGATCTTGCGGAGCGAGCCGATCATTAAACCACACAACACCGCCAGCATTTGTGTTTCGTGGCGTTCTAATAACCATTTCAAAAGCTTGCTGAAACCGATCAGTCCACACAAACACCCCACGCTAAAAACTGTGAGCGACAGAAACAGATCGACGCTCCAATCGAATTTGAGGAACTGTTTAATCATGCCGGTGATGTCGGTGTACTTACCGAGAATCAGTAAAATAAATGCACCACTGATGCCAGGAAGAATCATGGCGCAAATCGCAACAAATCCCGATGCAAGCAGGTACCACTTCGCATCCGGTGGATTGGTTAGCAGCGGCAGTCCAACAACCAAATACGCGACCACAGCACCAATGACCGCCAGGATGAATTCCTGAAATGTCCATTTAGGGATCATCCGGGCCACGATAATTGATGAGGCGGCGATCAATCCAAAAAAGACAGCCGCAGTGGGTTGAGTATGCTCGTGCAATAGATAATGCATCAATGACGCGAGACTTCCGATTCCCACAACAACACCAATGCCGAGAAAGAGCAAAAAGCGAAAGTCGACATATTCTGCCGCCATCTTCCAGCGTTTTTTCTTCAACATCAGAAGCAGAGTGAGATCAAATCGACTGATCGCCGACACCAGACGCTGATAAATATTCAGAATCAGAGCCATCGTTCCGCCGGAGACGCCGGGAATGATGTCGGCCCCGCCCATCAGGAAACCTCGACCGACTTGTTTGGCATCATCTTGGGAAAACACGTGAACCTCTATGGGAATGTCTTCAGGAATTGCTTGAGTTCTTTCCGACGACTTGGCAGAGTGATATATCTTATCCGTTCTCACTGCAATTGCGTACCATTGAGGCCGGGGAACTCGGTCAACAGACAGGAATCAAAACCATGAAGGGTCCAGGAATTCGTTACGACATCGATATCCGTCGCGTTTGGGAATGCCCGGCATGTGGAAATCATATGAAATTCTTGGGAGATATCACCGCGAGTCGCTGTTCTTGCGACGCCCAAGAATGGATGCGCCTGATCATCGAGAAGACCGAACGCGAATTCCCCATCCGTGAGAAGATTGTCATTCCCGAAGAACAATATGTTGAGGCAGACGCTGTCGAAGAGACACCCGAAGCGGCGGTCACCACGGAAACGCCACCAGCAGAAACCGTCCCCGAATCGGTTGCTCCCGAAGTTGCTCCTATCGAAGCCGAAAGCGCCCCTGAAAAAGTCGCCGATACTGTTCAATTGCCGCGCGAAAAAAAGAATCGCGAGCAAAAAAAGAAACCCGCAAACCAGAACGAACAGCCAACTGCTGAACAGCCCGACCAAGTGTCGAGTGATTCTGATAAATCCACGCCTCAGCCTGAGAAGCCACAACCACCCAAGCCATCGTCTTCTTCATCAGAAGAAGACGATGCGTTCGGCGAAAATGTTTTCGACGATTGATGCGTCGCCCATAAAAAACACCCCGCCCAGAGAACTCTGGACGAGGTGTGAATTGTCTCATCAGCAACACCAATTTACTCGACTGAAGAACCTTCTTCGCCAGAAGCCTCTTCTCCCGATGCGACGGCTGCCATTTCGGGTTCTTCGGTACTACCTTCAAAGTCGAGTCGTTTGGTATCACCCACTTCGATCACTTTAACGGTAATCTTTGTCTTCCCTTCAAAGCTCCCTTTGAGCAGTTCTTCGGAGAGCGGGTCTTCGATCCAATTTTCGACAGAACGACGCAGCGGACGTGCTCCATAATCCATGTCGCTTCCTTTGGAGATAATGAACGCTTTCGCATCATCTTGCAGCTCCAAAGTCAAACCACGTTCGCCCAATCGATCGCGAACTTTTTGGAGTTCGATATCGACAATCGCTTTGAGGTTCTCTTCGGTGAGCGAGCGGAAGACGACCACTTCGTCGAGACGACCGAGAAATTCCGGCTTGAACTCGCGTTCGATGGCGTGTTTCAGTCGCTCTTTCATGTTGTCGTAACTGGTATCTTCGTCGGCTTTGGAGAAACCAAATACGTTGCCCTGATGAATCACTTCCGCACCGGCGTTGGTGGTCATGATCAAAATCACGTTTTTGAAGTCAACCTTACGACCGAAGCTATCGGTCAGGTGGCCTTCTTCCATAATCTGTAACAACATGTTGAACACGTCGGGGTGAGCTTTCTCGATCTCATCGAGCAGCACCACCGCGTAAGGGCGGCGACGAATCTTTTCAGTCAGTTGTCCCCCTTCTTCGTAACCAACGTATCCGGGAGGCGCACCAATCAGACGACTGACGTTATGCTTCTCCATGTATTCCGACATGTCGATCTGAATCAATGAAGATTCATCACCAAACATAAACTCGGCCAATGTTTTGGCCAGCAATGATTTACCGACGCCGGTTGGCCCCGAGAACAGGAAGACACCCGTCGGACGTTTCGGATCTTTCAATCCACTACGCGAACGACGGACGGCTTTGGAAATCTGCTTGATCGCTTCGTCCTGACTCACCACACGACGATGGAGTTCTTCTTCCATCGCCAGCAAACGGACAGCGTCTTCGCTGGAGAGTCGCGTGAGGGGAATGCCGGTCATTTTGGCAACCACTTCCGCAACGACTTCGGCATCGACAACACCATCAGTCTCACGAGATTTTTCCCGCCACTCTTCGGTGAGGGTCTCTTTTTTCTTCTTGAGCTTATCAGACTGATCACGCAGGTTGGCAGCTTTCTCGAAGTCCTGATTCGCGACGGCATCTTCTTTCGCCGTGTTGAGTCGTTCAATTTCTTCTTCGAGTTCTTTGAGGTCGGGAGGACGAACCATCGACTTAAGACGGATGCGGGCTCCCGATTCATCGACCACATCGATGGCTTTATCGGGCAGACAACGACCGGTGATATAACGTGATGACAGTTCAACCGCTTTTTCCAAAGCATCATCGGTGATCTGCACGCGGTGATGTTCTTCGTATCGAGGACGCAGACCTTTGAGAATCTCAACCGTCTGCTCATCGCTTGGCGGTTCCACATTGACTTGCTGGAATCGACGTTCTAATGCGCCATCTTTTTCGATGTATTTACGATATTCATCAAGAGTCGTCGCACCGATGCACTGCAACTCGCCTCGTGACAATGCCGGCTTCAGCACGTTCGAAGCATCAATGGCTCCTTCTGCTCCACCCGCACCCACCAGAGTGTGCAATTCGTCGATGAACAGAATCGTGTTTTTCGCACGACGCACTTCATTCATGACGGCTTTGATGCGTTCTTCAAATTGACCGCGGTATTTCGTACCGGCCACCATCATGGCCAAGTCGAGAACCACAATGCGTTTGTCGCGCAGAATTTCAGGGACGTTGCCATCCACACACATTTGTGCGAAGCCTTCCACGATGGCCGTTTTACCGACACCCGCTTCACCGAGGAGGACCGGGTTGTTTTTCTGGCGTCGGCAGAGAATCTGAATGACACGTTCGATTTCTCGTTCACGTCCGATGACGGGATCGAGTTTTTGTCCACGAGCGAGTTCCGTAAGATCGCGACCAAAGCTATCAAGAGCTGGCGTTTTGCTTTTGCTCGACTTTGCCGAGCCGCCACTGGACTGTCCACGTCCTTCGGTTTCACTACCTTCGACTGATGTACCACCCAACAAGGTCAGCACTTCATCGCGCACGTCTTCGAGTTTCAGCCCAAGGTTCATCAAGACCTGAGCCGCCACACCTTCCTGCTCACGCAGTAAGCCGAGCAACAGGTGCTCGGTCCCGACGTAATTGTGATTCAGGTTGCGGGCCTCTTCCATCGCGTACTCGATGACTTTTTTCGCACGTGGCGTTTGAGGCAATTTGCCCATCGTGACCATGTCCGGTCCCGACTGAACAATCCGCTCGACTTCGAGTCGAATTTTGCGCAAATCGACTTCGAGGTTCTTGAGGACGTTGGCCGCCACTCCCGAACCTTCTTTGACGAGTCCGAGCAGAATATGCTCGGTCCCGATATATTCGTGATTGAAACGTTGGGCTTCCTGGTTGGCCAACTGCATGACCTTCCGTGCCCGGTCTGTAAACCGTTCGTACATCAATAATCTCCTTTTAGGCCCAGTGAACGGCAAAATGCCGTCCCCTGACGTGTCTGACCACCATTCTAGGCAATTGGCGGAAAAATTTCCTGCCCAGTTGTGGTTTTCTAACAGGCTTATTCAGTTTCTGAGGGTAATTTTTTTCTTGGACATTCCTATCGATTGGAACTCAGAGACACATCACGCGACCGTAATCTGGGCTCAAACGTGATGTCAGATATCTTTCTTGGAGACAAATACGGCAACTCTTGTGCCGAATCGTGAGTACGAAATTGTCCCGGATGGCCCAAAAGCCAGTGAATTCCAGTCTTTTCTAATCCGCACACCATGATTTAAAAGGGATCAAGACCGATGAGTGCAATTGGTTGGTGCCACTCTGATGCAATCACCTCCATTTTTACAACTTCCTCTGCTTGAATTTCGCAAGTCGAAGTTCTCCAATGTGTTGAGGAAAGGCGATGCCCCAAAGTGTCGTCGGAAATCATACCTAATCGACTCAAACCGGCCTTGTCAGGATATTTTCACCGTGTACGACTCGCTGACCGCAGCTGTCTCCCGAATTCTCAACTCGGCAGCCAATCTGGCAGGGTTTCGCGAACAGACCACCATTGAACCTGTCGGCTTGTTGTGGGCGCTGATTCACGATGAATCCCGTGGCAGCGAGATCCTGAATAACGCCGTGATCACCGCGAACGCCTTTCATGTCTACTTTCCCGATTATCCCCAGGAACTCCCCGCAGATTGCCCGCCACCAATCGCCCAACCCAAGCTGATGCTCTCCACCAGTAGCGAATCGATTTTCGATGCCGCGAGCCGCGCCGCCGGTGATGCCGGGCGACATATCGAGACGGGCAGCGAACATTTGTTGTACGGCTTGTTGACGGTTCCGTCTGAAGCACGACAGTTTTTGAATGAACGGGGACTCACCTCCTCTCAATTGGAAACCGAACTCGCTCTACATTCTGGCTTTGAAACCGAATCCATCGTTGTCGAAGAGAAATTGACTCTCGAAGGTCCAACTCACGGACAGCAAACCGATGTCTGGCGTATACTGGATGCCGCCGCGAATAGATGTTCGGAAGGGATCCGCGTCGTCGAAGATGTCGTTCGCTTTCGCGAGAACGATCCGACTGGCACTAGGCTCCTCAAAGAATGGCGTCACGAGTTTGCCACATTGGCCAAATTGATGCCCGTACGTTCGAGACTCACGACGCGCGATACCACCGGTGATGTTGGCACGACGATCTCCACCAAAACCGAGCAACAGCGAACATCGTTAACCGACCTACTGACTGCGAACTTCAAACGTGCCGCCGAAGCACTCCGCACGATTGAAGAGACCGGCAAACTCCTCGGCCCGGCCCATCGGGAGATCCCCAAGCAAGCAGAAGCGTTGCGATATCGTGTTTACACGTTGGAAAAAACGATCATCCGCACACTCTCGGTCTCACCGCAATTGGCCGAGGCACGATTGTATCTGCTCGTGACCGAATCACTTTGCAACACGTCACTGAAACAAGTGATCGAAGAGTCGCTCGTCAACGGCGTCGATATCATTCAACTCCGCGAAAAATCGCTCGACTCGAAAGCGTTCCTCGACCTGGCAAAGTGGACTCGTCAAAAAACACGAGAAGTCGACGTGCTCCTCATCATCAACGACCGTCCTGATATTGCCGTTCATTGTGACGCGGACGGCGTCCATCTCGGGCAAGACGACATCTCCATCGCCGACGCACGACGCATCATCGGCCCCGACAAACTGGTTGGTCGTTCGACGCATTCTCTCGAACAAGCACAAACAGCCGTGATTGAAGGAGCCGACTATCTCGGCGTTGGCCCGGTCTTCCCCAGCGGCACCAAAGAATTCGATGAACATGTCGGGCTCGATTATGTTCGCCAAGCGGTCGAAGAGATCGGTATTCCGTGGTTCGCCATCGGCGGCATCAACGAAAATAATGTGAAAGAAGTGATCGACACGGGTGCGAAAGGCGTTGCCGTGTGTGGGACGATCTGTGGATCACTCGAACCGGGCTTCGCAACGTCCCGTATGAATCAGTTCGTGAAGGGATAGTAACGGGTACCATGTCCTCGCTTGCGTGGACATGTTGTCACAATGTTAAAATGGATTACTAACGATCCAGGATATGAATATTTATGACGTACCAAACGGTTATCATTTCCAACTTCGACTCCTACCTTGAAACCGGTGGCGACACAACCGAAGAACAGCTTGACCAGCAATTGGTACGTCGAGAGACACTTGAAAATTTCCCGTATCCCGTGATGCTTGAATTGGCATACCCAGAAATGGATTTCACAAATCGTTGGTGTTGGCAGCGATTTGGGCCTAATCGCGGTGAATGTCACCAGAAACACTCAGAATACCGAACGTGTACTATTGACGCTCCGCATTGTCACATCGGGAGATGGACTCAACATTGGTTCGTAAAAACGGATTACGATTTTGGATTTTGCGAATGGTACTTTTCAATCAGTTCTGATCGTGACTTATTCTTAGAATTTGTTCCGTCAATAAACTGGGGTGAGAATTTCCCAAAATAGAAGTAGGCCGCAATGGGATAAAAACATCGCAGTTCAGCTTCATTCAGAAGCGAATGAAGCACCACAATCCTCTTTCAAATCCAGATATCTTTGTTTTTGTGACGGCCGTTGATCAACTTGCGATAGATGTGTTCGTCGCCTTCGATCACTCCCTCACTCTTCTCGACATCCATGAATGCGCTGGCGAGTTGTTCCGATTCGAGACGACTGGTGAGACTGCTATGATCTCCGCCCGTGATTTGGCAATAAAGGGCGTGATCAAATTCTTCTTTGTCGTGAATCTCTCCGTCATGAATATGGACAGTCGGAAAGTACAAACGACTGCGATTGAGCGACGGGAATCGAAATGCCATCGGGTGGTAGGCATGTTCTGTCGTCTCGGCTTTCGCCATTGATGATATTTTGAAAACCACGAAGCCATACTTTTTGTAAGCAGGAATCGCATCCCACGTATTTTCGGGTAAACGAAACCGTTCATCGAGTCGATCAAAATCGTTGATGGTCGGAACGTAGGATGCTTCAAACTTTCCCACCTTGACGACTTCAAGCTTTGGTTTTGGAGGCGGAGCACCAAACCCGCCTCCTCCACCCTTGCCGCGTGATATTTGACGAAACCCCTTACGCATATCTTTGAAAAAGTCAGGGTACTTTTCCAGATTGATGAACGACACCGCTTTCTCACCCGAGTTACGGGCGACGGGAATCGGTAGGATCATAGCGATATCCTCCTTCGCTCCGACCTTCATGCTGTAGACCAGAATCTGCTCTCCCTTTTCGATGAACCGAGCAAAAATGCTTGTGTCAGAAACATATTCTACGCGAGGCATGATGCAGCACATGAAGAGTTCCTTCGGTCACTGAGTCGGAGTGAGGAATCACTTCATGATGCGAAGAAAAATAGGCTCGCGTCAAGAGGAGTCTCAAGAACTCTCTCAGATATCAGAACCTAAAGACATCACGCGGATTTGCGTAACGGACGATGAGACCAATTGCCGGGGACTTCCCACGGCGGTAACGCGACGGGAGGCTTACCCCACGCGGCGAGTGTTTGCTGTTCTTGGTTTGACCAGGTCGCGTCGTAGGTTATCTTCGGCAGAATGGCGGCTGCCACGACGGGAGCCAAGACCAGCTTGGTGGGCCACACCGTTAAGGTGTTGCCTTCCGATTTGATCGCGAACGATTCGGGGCGTTTCCCGCCGCCAGTTTTCCGCTCGGCACGATCCACCCGATAGGTTCCCCATTCGAGTCTATCCTGATCCAAAGCGGGAAGAACTTCGCTAAGCTCTTGTTGCGTGTGGGCGATCAATTCATCGGCTGTCATCTCAACGCCCACTTCGGAAACTTGTCCACCGATTTGCCAAATCGTCTGTCCTCGAATATCACGATCACTGGTGATCGTCACCCGCGTTTTCGACCCATCGATACAATGACCGTTAAACTCCGGCAGGTTGCCGCGCACCATCACCATGTGCAGTGGTCGCAGTTGCATGGCAGAAGTTGACAAGCCGACTTGTTCACGCAATGTCGCATTGCCTTTACCGGCGGTGAAAATCACTCGGCTCGGCATAAGTTTTAACGACTCACCCTTTTCTGTCGTTATCGTGATTTGTTCAATCTGACTCGGTTTGCCTGTTTGAAACTCGCAACCTGTTTGAGCGTTGTATTTCAAAATGACATCGCGATTTCGCTCATACAAATTGGCAATCAGCGAGGGGGGCGACATCACCTGTTCTTCGAGCTTGGCAACCGTTCCCGGACACCCTTTGAGGACGGGGGGAACATCATTCGCAGAAATATTTTCCGGCGCGACTCGTAAGCCGACTTTGGCACCAATCATGCCAAGCCGAGAGGTGAGTGATTGCGTCCGCCAAAGATAGCAATAGTTCGACCGAATCGTCGTGTCTGACAGATCGGGTTCTGATTGGCCGGCGAAGCATTCTCGCCAAACGAGAGGCATTTCGCTGATATTGGCTGCGGACTTCGTCAACATCCCCGAAAGTGTATATTTCAATCCACCGTGAATGATGCCTTGCGAGGCGACTGTTTGACCGCTACCCAAGGCGCGGTTTTCAAGAAGTACGACAGAATAACCGCCACGTCGGCATTCATCGAGTAACCAGAGGCCGGCGATTCCTCCGCCGAAAATGACGGCATCACAGCGCATCAGAACATCCTTTTTCCGAAGATAATTTGAGATCGGAAGTGTAGAGGACGGGCAGAGAAGTGAAAAGGGGAAAGTTATTCGTGCCGGAGGGCTTCGATGGGATCGAGGCGAGCGGCAGACATTGCGGGATAAACCCCAAAAATGATCCCAATCCCCACCGAAATTCCGAAGGCGAGGCCGAGCGTCCAAGGCTGAACGTCGGGCGTCAAATCGGCAAACATGTTGTTAAACCCGGCGTCGACTTCGACCGTATTCGAGGAAATTTTATTGTAGACCCACTGCGTGCCCGAGAAGATCTGGGGCGTCAGCCAACCCAACAACATTCCGATGGCACCACCAACACCCGAAAGGACAATCGTTTCGACCAGAAACTGCTCAATGATGTCTCGCTGTCGCGCTCCCAATGCCCGACGGACACCAATTTCTCGGGTTCGTTCAGTCACGGTTGCCAACATGATGTTCATGATGCCAATCCCACCGACGACCAGCGAGATGGCGGCGATTGATCCGAGGACCAAATTGAAAATCAACTGAATCTGTTTCGCTTGTTCCAACAACTCCATCGGTACGATAATGGACCAGTCTTTTTTTCCTTTATGATTGATCTCCATCGTTTCCCGAACGACTTCCGAGATGGGGATTACCAAGTCCTCTGCCTTTTTCTCTTCTGTCCCGTTGATCTGTAACGTGATCTGATGCAACTGAATCGACTCGGCACTGAACGAGCCTTGCTTCCGCTGGATGTTGTCGTCTCCCATCCGCACCTGCATGGTTTTCAGTGGGATGTAAATATCTTTGTTGTAATCCTGACCCGCCAATGATCCCCCGATGGCGGCGGTCGCTCCACGGGTGCGCGTGATCCCGCGAATCTCGTAATATTCCCCGTTGATCTGGACCGATTTGCCGATGGGATCTTCACCAGGAAAAAGTGTCTCGGCCACTTGTGCAGCGACAACGGCAATGGTGTCGATTTTGACCTGATCGTGTTCGGTAATGAATCGACCATCGCGCAGGTTCAGGTTATTGGTTTCAAAGTATCCCGAGGTACAACCAACCACGCGACAGTTCATTTCCCGATGGCGATATCGCACAGGAGCGGACACTTCTCGAATCGGAATGCTGCGTTCGATTCCCGAGATGTTTTCTTTCGAGAGGAGTTTCAAATCTTCTCGTAATAGACCGTATCGCAGAATAAAGGAATTACTGTTGGCTGTCGTGCTGGAAGATTGCTCGGGAGGTTTCACACTCCGCACGATGATATTCGTGGCCCCCAGTTCGAGCACTTGATCCTGTGCCTGTTTCGAGGCTCCTTCCCCGATGGCCAACATTGCGATCACAGAAAATACGCCGAACACAATACCGAGCATCGTCAAAGACGATCTCAGTTTATGAAGAAGCAGGCTTTTTACGGCCAGATTGATTGTGCGAAATAAACGGAACATAAAAATTTATCGAGGTGAGGAAATGAATCGAATAAACATCTTAGCCGCGGAACAGACCATCGCCGGCAACCTGGCCGTCTTTCATATGAATCTGGCGTTTGGCGAGTTCGGCGACGTTATCTTCGTGAGTGACCATGATAATCGTTCGCCCTTCGGCATTGAGATCGAGCAGGATTTGCATGATCTCTTCTTCGGTTTTGGAATCGAGGTTTCCCGTTGGTTCGTCGGCGAGAATGATTTCAGGATTGTTGACGAGTGCCCGGGCAATGGCCACACGCTGTTGTTGTCCCCCGGAAAGCTGGAACGGCTTATGATCGAAACGTCCATCGAGCCCGACCAGTTTTGCCAAATGTTCGCAGCGATCACGGTCTTCGCTGTCAATGGCCTGGCGTGAAGCGCGGTAATGTAATGGCACTTCGATATTTTCGAGAACGGTGTATTGTGGAATCAGATTATAAGACTGGAAGATGAAGCCAATCAATCGATTGCGGATATCAGACAGATCGTTGTCCGTCATTTTGGAAACATCGTAGCCACCCAAGATATATTGCCCACCCGTGGGACGATCGAGTGCCCCGAGCAAGTTAAGAAGTGTACTTTTTCCACTTCCCGACGATCCCATGATCGCGACAAAGTCCCCTTTGGGAAAATCGAGATTCACGCCTCGTAACGCATGCACGACGATCTCGCCCAAGTAATAGTGCTTGTGGAGATCAATCACACGGGCTGCAAATTGGGTCTCAACAGCTTGACTCATTCCGCAGCTCCTGAGGCGGCACCCGATGAAGGCGATGCGTCTGAGATTTTTCGTGCTGCTTCCAGAAACTCCGATTTGGAGATCTTGCCGTCAGCATTGCTGTCGAGTTTGGAAAGATTGGTTTTCATTTGTTCCGAAATTTCATCGCCAGACAGAACTCCGTCTCCGTTCGTGTCTCGACGTGTGAAAATCGCTGATGGATCAAAATCACCAGAGTTCTTTTCAGCATCGGTCTTAGCAACGGACTGATTCGGTTCGGCCTTTTTAGCGGTTTCTTCAGTCTTTACAGAGGGTTTTGGTTTCCTGCTCGATGGTTTTTTCGGATTGAGTTCAGCGTATTTCGCTTCCAGTTTGGCGATCTCTTCAGAGAAGTGAGTTCGCGGGTTGGTAATCACCTGCTCCCCTTCTTCAAGACCACTCTCGACGACAAACTTCACATCGTTTGATCGTCCAAGTTTAACTTCTCGCGGTTCCGTTCCTTGTTCGGTCAAGACCCAAGCGTAATAGGCTTTGCCAACGTCAACGGCCGCTTGAACCGGCATCTGCAATAATTTCCCATTCGATTCTTCGACCACAATTTCAATGTTTGCAGACATCCCCGGCTTCAACTGGTTCAGCATCGGGCCAGTTTCTTCAATTTTGACGACCGATTCATATTGCTTCAAATCGTAATTGGGCCAGCTTCCCGGAAGCGGAACCGAAGAGACAGAATCGAGAGTTCCTTGAAAATCATAGCCGGGGATCGCGTTGATCCGAATCGTGACAGGTAATCCGATTTTTACATCACTAATTTTTGATTCGTGGATTTTGGCATCGACTTTCATTGCCGACATGTCGGGCAGGTTAATCAATTTTTGGCGTTCCCGAACAGTCATCCCTTCCTCGATAATACTCGGTTCACTACGCCGAGAGGCTTCCATCGCATAAACGACTTGCCCAGCTTGAGGTGCGATCAACTTGCAAGCGTGAATCTGTTGACGAAGTTGATCGAGTTTTGCACGTTGGACATCGTAGGTCAATTTTCGCGAAGAAACTTCTGCCCGGTATTGAGCGAGAGCCGCTTCACCCGCAAGCTTCACGCGCTTATATTGGCTGATCGATTCTTTCGCCATGGCTAACAATTCAGCGATGGTCCGTTCCTTGGTGTATTTTTGAAGAACGACCAACTCTTTTTCTTTTACCTTCAGATCCAGTTCGGCCTTCAGCATGGCGAGACGGTCGGCTTCGACATCATCCTGTGTTTTGTACCCTTTCCGTTCGACACGCTTGGTGAACTCATACTGTTTTTGGCGTCGAGTTAACTCTTCTTTGAACTGTTGTATCTCTCCTTCAATCTTCTCCACCTGTTGGACATATTCCCCTTCCTGGTACTTCTTCAAATCGAGATCGGCCAGTTTTTCATCCAGTTTGGCCGCAGCGAGATCGCTTTCATTTTGTGCAATCTGAATCTCGACATTCTTGATTCCCTTCTCCAAATCGGCTTCCGCTTGTGTCACCGAAATCTGCTGTTGTTTTTCCTGATCGACGAGTGTTGCCGAATCGAGTTCGCAAACCAAGTCGCCAATCAGAATATCGCCGTTCTTGACAACATCTCCGACTTGCACGATCACTTCTGAAAGGTCCAACATCGTGTAGTTGTGAGGGACTTCACGCAGCAAGGTTTTCTTTTCGACCATTTCGCCAGATTCTTCGTCTTTGATCTCATCAATTTTGTATTCGTTGATAATGATTGTCGGAGTCCCGGATGAGAGATTTTCAATCGCGGCCACTTCGGCACGAACATCGTCATCTTCAGAGACGTCTGCTTTTAACGGTTCAAAGACCATCTCACCGGCAGACACAATAGAAATGATCGTCGTTGTTCCTTCGACATTGCTTGAGAGTGTCGAATTGCGACTACTATCGACCGTTCCGGGAGCTTCGACCGTGATACGGAATGTCGCCATCTCAACCGGCTTCGTCGCGTACTGTGAAAGATCGAGTTCTTCGGGGAAGAACTTCTGCGAGAGTTTTTCATCCTGAATCACATAGATTCCACCGATGACTCCCACAGAGACCACCAATGCCAGAATCATTCTCAGCGGAGCCATCCCGCGACGATTTTTGTGTGAACGCGTGCGTTTTACTTTGGTATCAGCGGACGACTGGCAACTTCCAAGCGGAGGAGTCGACAGGTACTTCGAGAGCCGGGATGGAATTGAGCGTTTTTTGAGCATTGCGGAGTTCCTCGATGTCCGTCATACGTGGACGAATTACGATCTGGGAGGATGTTCCGCCGGGAAGTCCTTTTCTCGGCTGGATTTCTGTCAATTTGAGGTTGGTCGAGCGAGGCATTGCCTCGGGGAATTCGGCAGGCCCGGCTTGAGCCGGTAAGGGTGGCAACATCTGCTGAGCCTCTACCTTCGCTTCTGATCGGTCAGGTAAGGGAAGAGACTCGATACTCCTGATAGAATTTACGTCAAAATCGGGAAACGGTTGGGGTTTTGTTCTATTTGGTGCGGTTTTCGGGACATTGGGAGAAGGTTCTGCTAAGAATTGATAATAGCGATCTTCCCACACCCCTCCATCATCGACCTTCATTATACCCATATCCCGGTAAATGTTGATACGATTATTTTCGTATTGGACCCAGATACCGATGAAGTTGTCTTGTGCGGAAAGCACAGAATTCAACGCATTCAACAGGTTACGACCGCGAAGTCCCGATCCTCCAGCGGCTCCAGGATCGTTGGCATCTTCAATGGCCGCGTCCAATTCAAAAGCCGCAACACGAATCTGGCGACGAGCCGTTTCAAAGTTCTGCTTCAGAATTTGAATCTGTCGCCAGGCATTGCGAACATCCTGCTTGACGGCATCTTCGGCCGCCATATAGTCGCGTCGGGCCCGTTGATACGCAATTTGTGCGGCCCGATAACTGTTTCTTTCTTGCAGTTGGTCGAGTGGAGTATCAAACTCAATACCCGCTCGAAAACTGCTGGCAGACCCTTGGAAATCAACCGGGTTGTTACTTCCACTGGAAGTATTCACATCGCCTTCGACGCGAATATTCAATGCCCCTTCCAGCTCGTTGGCGGCAATCTCGACAGCCCGTCGCCGGTCATTCAAAATCGCACGGCTGTTTTTCAAATCGAGACGATTCTCCAAAGCCAATTGTGTTGTCTCTTCAAGAGACAAATCGAATGATTCCAACAGAACAGCTTCTACGCGTTGGTGAACTTGCACCACCTGCAAGGCCTTTACCTGATCGTTCAAGACCTGTTGGACTTTCGAACCGAGTTGATAGATTTTTTGTTTTTGCTCCGTCGTCAGCTCACCTTGTGCAAGCAGAGTCTCGATCTTCCTCAAGGCACCTAACGAAGTGGCAATCTTGTTGGGTTTCTCAGAATCCGTGGAGTCAATCAACATTTCTTCCAGAATCATTTTGGCATCGTTGAATGCACGACGGTCGTTCTCAATATTTTGTTGGAATGCTGTTCGTTCGTCATCAGTACTGTTCGTCATTCGTTTTTCGGCAATCTGTTCGATTTTACGGAAATCATCCTCAACTCCCTCTACGACCACTTTGATCACATCGTCGTAAAGAGTTCTGAGTTTCTGATAAGTCTGTTGATATTCCGCAAACGAAAGTTCTTTGCGGTTGCCAATTGGATTATCACCGGGAGGAGCCAGTTCTCCCCAGTATTCACCCTTAAACTTGTAAACCCGATTTTCCATCTCAATGAGCGCCGGGTCGATCAATTGGAAACGGTCTAAGGGTTGTGTATCAATCGAAAACTTCAAGTCGGGTGGAAGTCCAAGTGAGATCTTGAACCTATCGTAAGAGTCTTGTAATGAAATTTCCGATTCCCTCAATCTGTTCTCTGAACGGGCCAACGAGGAAGCAAGCTGCAAAATATCGAGACTTTTTGCTTCCTGACCTTCCTCAAGATCTTGGGAACGCAACACGATCAACGCTTCCAATTGGCGTTTCAGTCGCACAATGTTAGAGCGTTGGTTATCAATTTGCTGAATCTGCAATAATAGCCCCAAATATCCCCCGCGTCCCGTCACATCACTGAAGAACTCTTTACGGAAGCGGGCCAAATCGCGAACGGAATAGAGCAACTGTCGCTCGCTAAGCGTCAGCCCTTCCAGCCCCACTTTTCGACCGGCGTTTCGCATAAGCGGTTGCACAATCGAATAGGAAATCGCACTGGCTGAAGAAGCGGAACCTCCTGAAAAGAGCCATAATGTATTGTTGGTGAGTTCGAGTGCCCACTGAGCACCGGAGGGAAGGACTTGCGAGATCCCCAGCCCTGAGGCAAAACCGATAGAATTTTCGCCATCGGGAACAGAAACTCCATCGACATCAAGACTCGGCGTGCTGCCACTTGATCCCGGTGATCTCAAATAACGAACATCAAATGCAAAGCGCTCCTGGCTCACGTCGAGGGCTTGTAGATAAACATTCTCGACTTCTGTCTGATAGTCGCGATTGTGAATGTAAGAGAGTTCGATCAAATCACCCAGGTTCAAATCGACCAGTCCCGCTTCTTGCGAAACCACTCCTTCCGCCGATGTTTGCAAAATGGGAGAGTTATCTTTGCTGTTCTCGTCAATCAGGTTGTCGAGCCAATGAGGATTCTCGACACTAAAAGATCGTCCGAGTTTGTGCCAGCTTTTGTAGCCTTTCCACCCACCCACTTCATGTAGCAGCTCGTTGGCCGCTTTATCATCCGGGGGGAGTGGCGTGTGATCGGGGTCGAATGGATCAAAGAAGCGACTGCGTGGATCGGGCGTGATATCCATGCGAGGAGCCGTCCACGCCGGGTCACTCATTTTTTCAGCAATCAATTCGTACGAATCGTGATCCGCCTGTTCTCTCCAAAATTTTCGTGAGCATCCCGAAAGCATCGTCAGCATCAGCGCTGCGCTGAACAGGCCGACGGTAATTCTGGATGAACGATCAGGAAAATTCATTGGTGACGATTCAACGAACGGAAAGGAAGGTAGTCAGGTAAGTCTCTCAATTGTTAGGGAGAGAGAGACTCGGGAGGTCAGAATGTCTGCAAAATGAAACAGTAAGTTGGCTAGCGAACTTCGGGTGACTTCTGAGAGACGTTGGAACCAGATTGCGATAGATGCGGAGCTTTCAAGCCATGGCCGGCCTCTGTCGGAATTCCAGTTGATGATTTCGCTTCAATTTGCGACATCAATTGATCCAGCATCATGCTCAATGAGGTCCGTTGTTCGGTGCCGAAATTTTTCATCATCTGTTCGAGTCGTTGAGTATGGCACTCTTCAATTTGGTTCAGAATCTTCTGACCGTGTTCGGTCAAAATCAGGACTCGTTTGCGGCGATCAATTTTTGATCGCAGACGGTAGATCAGGTTATCGGATCGCATCCGTTCCACCAAAGTGCTGATACTCGATTCCGACTGTTCGAGAGCATCGGCAAGATCTGTTTGAGAGCAGCCATTTGGAGACTTTTCTAAAACCATCTTGATCACGGTGTAACGAATTTCATTCAAGCCGAAACTCTGAAAGTGATCCGACAGACGGTTTTTCAAGAGTTGAGCAGCTCGTTGAATCTGGTCGATCAACTCTCCCGCTGGAATCGAATCATGCTCTGAAGAGGGACCAGAGTCCGAGGAGATCTCCTGAGAATGATCGAATCCGAGCGGATGAGAAGGTTGATCGGCCCGCCAATACTGACCTGAAGGGGAATCGTTGCCCGCCATGAACTTGCCTTTCTGACCGTGCAGCCATCACGAAGAGAGATCCCTAGCGCGAATCTCCCGACATTTTCGATGCAGCTCTGCATGTCTGTTTGGTTTCGAGACGTTTCAAACGGAAATGTCTCGGTAGAGAGTTCATCGGCTTAATAAGCTACGCGCCTGAAGCAATTTCTTCACAATCTAATGATCATGACCAAAATGGTTAGCGCAGGCTTAGATCTTGCATAATTCCTGAGAGTTGAGGCTGGATTCGGTCACGTCATTCTCTCTAAACTCAAGGGGCATCGTTAGTAACTGCCCGAAACATGGTTCTTCAGAGGATGTCCTGAATGCTCGCTCGCACACTTTTGATCGCCGCCGTTTTTGTCATTTTCACAAATCTTTCGCAGGCTGCCGATTCACGACCCAACATTGTGATCATCTTCGCTGACGATCTCGGGTACGGAGACCTCTCGTGCTATGGGCATCCGACCATCAAAACCCCGCACCTTGATCGCATGGCCGATGAAGGGGTTCGGTTCACTCAGTTCTATGTAGCGGCCAGTGTCTGCACTCCCAGTCGTGCGGGACTGATGACGGGGCGATATCCAATCCGCAGCGGTATGTGCAGCGACAAACGACGGGTTCTCTTTCCCAATTCGGGCGGGGGAATGCCAGAGTCGGAAGTGACACTCCCGGAAGCTTTAAAAAAACAGGGATATGCCACAGCGTGCGTCGGCAAATGGCATTTGGGGCATCTACCACAATTCTTACCAACCAGCCACGGCTTCGATTCCTACTTCGGGATTCCGTATTCCAACGACATGGACCGCGTGAACGGTGCTCCGAAAGGCCGCGATTCATTCTGGGATCCCAAGGTCGAATACTGGAACGTCCCACTATTCAAGGACCAGACAGTCATCGAGCAACCCGCCGTCCAAACCACCATCACCAAACGGTACGGCGAGCAAGCTGTCAAGTTTATCGAAGACAATAAAGAGAAGCCGTTCTTCCTGTATCTCCCCCACAATTTACCTCATGTCCCACTCTTCCGCTCGAAAGAATTCGCAGGGCATAGCGAGCGAGGTCTCTATGGCGATGTCATTGAAGAGATCGACAACACAGTCGGGCAGGTCTTGAATACACTCCGCAAACATGACCTCGATGAAAACACGTTCGTCTTCTTCACCAGTGACAATGGCCCTTGGTTGCCGTTCAAAACGCACGGCGGATCGGCGGGATTGTTGCGAGAAGGAAAGGGAACGACTTGGGAAGGTGGCATGAGAGAACCCGGCATTGGTTGGTGGCCGGGGACGATTCCTGCCGGACAGATCACCACAGAACTCGCCTCAACACTCGATTTATATTCGACTTGTTTGTTGATGGCGGGAGCCGAACTTCCCGCGGACCGAGTGGTGGATGGCGTCGATATTCGACCTGCCCTGATGGGAACCGGTCCCTCACCCAGAGATTCTCTCATCTACTATCGAGGCGAACAGATCTACGCGGTTCGGCAAGGTCCGTGGAAAGCCCACTTCATTACGCAAGGCGCTTATAGTGGACCGGGACGAGTCGAGCATGACACACCCGAACTGTATCATCTGCTGCACGACCCTTCGGAGAAATACAACGTTGCTGCCGACCATCCCGAAGTGATCAAACAACTTCGCAAACTGACCCAGGAACACAAAAAAACAGTCAAACCCGTTGTGAATCAGTTAGAAATTCCAATGGGTGAGTGATTTCAAACACTGGCAGGAGTCGGTACGACTGCTTCCAGTCGCTGATACGCATCGCGGATCAGTTGCTCGGTTTCGTCCCAACCGATGCAACCATCGGTGATGGAGACACCATAATCGAGCCCTTCCGCTCCGCCGTTCAACTTCTGTTTACCAGGATTCAGATTACTTTCCAGCATCAGGCCGATGATGTCCTTATTGCCGGCAATGCGCTGATCGATGACATCGTTCCAGACAACATTCTGCTGCGTATAATCTTTGTTCGAATTCGCGTGTGAGCAATCGACCATGAAGCGGGGCGAAAGGCCTTCCGAGTCGAGAGTTTCGCGGGCCGTCGCCAAATGTTGGGGCGAATAATTCGGTCCATCGTAACCACCTCGCAAAATGAGGTGTCCCCAAGGATTGCCGGCAGTGTTCACAATACAGGTATGACCTTCGGAATCGATCCCTAAAAAACTGTGCTGTGTTTTGGAGGCGTGCATCGCGTTGGTCGCCACATCAAGACTGCCGTCTGTTCCGTTCTTGTAACCGACCGGCATCGAAAGTCCGCTCGCCATCTGGCGATGCGTGGGAGACTCGGTGGTGCGAGCACCGATGGAGGCGAGTGTAATCAGGTCGGCAATATATTGCGGCGTGATCGGTTCCAACATCTCTGTGGCCGCCGGCAATCCCATTTCGTTGATATCGGTGAGAATGTCGCGGGCTATTTCCAGCCCCTTCGAGATATCGAAGGTGTCATTGAGATGGGGGTCGTTAATTAATCCCTTCCATCCAACGGTCGTGCGCGGTTTCTCAAAATAAACACGCATTACAATTTTCAGCCGACCTTTCACTTGGTCGGCTAGCTCGCTGAGTTTCTTCGCATATTCCACCGCTGAAGATTTCAAATGAATCGAGCACGGTCCGACGACGACAATCAATCGCTCGTCTTCGCCGGAGAGGATGTTTTTGATCTCCTCACGACTATTAATCACTATGTTGACAGCGGTTTCAGTCACTTCTCGTCGCGACTTGAGCTCGTTGGGGGAAATCAGTGGAACGGTACTGAGGACGTTAATATCTTGTGTGGGCTGCATTTGGGAATCAAATTCTGGGCGACGTACGAAGCGACGCGATGAGGTCGGTCAAGTGATATGGAATCAGGTATTCTATCTTGCCAATGCACATCCAGCAAACCACCGCGATCCGATGTTTCATTCAAGAAGTGATTTGCAGATCTGCCGGGCGTTCGAGTATCTTATTCGTAATGATTGTTGCATCCTGAATTTTCAACTCGCTCTCGATCTGATTTCTGCGCAAGTATTCTGATTGAAACGCCTTACATCGATATAATAACTCATGAAACCGATAAAAAAACTACTGGTAGCCAACCGCAGCGAGATTGCCATTCGCGTCTTTCGCACGGCTACGGAACTTGGTCTCCGCACGGTCGCCGTCTATGCCTACGAAGACCGTTATGCCCTCCATCGCTTCAAAGCCGACGAAGCTTATCAAATCGGAGTGCCGGGAGAGCCGATCAAATCGTATCTCAACATCCCCGCTTTAATGCAAATTTGCCGGGATCACGGCGTCGATGCCATCCATCCCGGTTATGGCTTCATGTCTGAGAATCCCGAGTTGGCGAAAGCGTGTCAGGAAAATGACATCACGTTCGTTGGCCCGACATTGGAGACGTTGCAGCAACTGGGTGACAAAACCTCTGCTCGTAAGATTGCCAAAGCCGCCAATGTTCCCGTTCTCAGCGGAACGGATAACGCCATCGCGGATGTCTCTGCCGGACGCAAATACGCTAATGATCTCGGCTATCCAATTATTCTTAAAGCCGCTCACGGAGGCGGTGGTCGCGGAATGCGTGTCGTCCGTAGTGAAGACGAATTCGACTCCTCTTTCGAACAGGCCACTCGCGAAGCTTTATCAGCGTTTGGCAGCGGCGATGTGTTTGTCGAAAAATTCATCGAAAATGCGCGACACATTGAAGTCCAACTACTCGGCGATACGCACGGCAATCTCGTCCACTTATGGGAGCGGGATTGCTCGGTTCAACGCCGTCATCAAAAAGTGATTGAAATTGCTCCAGCTCCGAATCTGAATTTCGAAGTGAGACAAGCACTCTGCGATGCGGCGATCTCTATCGGCCAACAGGTCAATTATCGAAATGCGGGGACGGTCGAGTTTCTGGTTGATGCAGATACAAATGAGTTCTTTTTCATCGAAGTGAATCCACGAATTCAAGTGGAACACACCGTCACCGAAGAAGTGACCGGCGTCGATGTGGTCAAATCGCAAATTATGGTCGCTCAGGGAATGGAACTTTCCCATGAAGATCTCGGGCTCGGTGATCAGAAGACGATCAAAACCACCGGATTTGCGATGCAATGCCGTATCACGACCGAAGATCCTGCGAATAACTTTATGCCCGATTACGGTCGAGTGATGCACTATCGGTCGGCGGGCGGAGCCGGCGTGCGTCTTGATGCTGGCTCAGCATTTTCGGGAGCCGTCGTCAATCCTTACTACGACTCGATGCTGGTGAAATTAACGGTACGGGGCCGTCGATTTTCAGATGCGATTCAGCGATCAAAACGCTGTTTGCTCGAGTTTCGAATTCGCGGCGTCAAAACCAACATTCCGTTTTTATTACAGGTGCTCGATCATCCCACCTTTATTGATGGGAAATGCACGACACGATTTATCGACAAGACGCCTGCGTTGTTTGATTTGCCAGTCCGTAAGAACCGTGCGACGAAAATGCTCACCTTCCTGGGTGATGTCATTGTGAACGGTAATGACTTGGTGAAAGGTCGTGCGGTCTCATCGCGCCGCGAACCCGCACCTTTACCCGCCTACGATCCTCTTGCTCCCTTACCCAAAGGAACACGGGACAAACTCAAAGAACTCGGTCCCGAAAAATTCTCACAATGGGTGAAGGATCAAAAACGGCTCTTCATCACCGATACGACATTCCGCGACGCACACCAATCATTGCATGCCACGCGATTTCGAACTCACGACCTGCTGAATATTTCGGAAGCCTACGCACGGCTCGCTCCCGACTTGTTCTCTTTAGAGATGTGGGGCGGTGCGACATTCGACACCTCGATGCGTTTCCTCAAAGAAGACCCCTGGCAACGACTCGCACTCATCCGCGAAAAAGTTCCGAACATTCTGTTGCAGATGTTGCTGCGAGCTTCAAACGCCGTCGGTTACACTAACTATCCCGATAACGTCGTGCGAGCATTTGTCAAAGAAACCGCCGATGCGGGCCTCGATGTGTTCCGTGTCTTCGACGCGCTCAACTGGATCCCCAATATGAAGGTCGCGATGGATGCGGTCCTCGAAACGGGAGCCATCTGTGAAGCGTCTATCTGTTACACGGGCGACATTATCAATCCTCAGCGGACCAAGTATGATCTGAAATATTATGTCAATCTCGCTAAAGAACTTGAAAACATGGGCGCTCACATTCTGGCCATCAAAGACATGGCAGGATTATGTAAACCGGACGCCGCCCACCTGTTGATCAAAACGCTCAAACAGGAAATCGGTATTCCGATTCATTTCCACACACACGACACCGCCGGGATTCAGGCAGCGTCGATCCTCAAAGGTGCCGAAGTCGATCTGGATATCGCCGATGCTGCGATGGCACCAATGTCGGGAAATACCTCACAGCCAAATCTCAATACAATGGTGGCTTCTCTCGATTTCACGGATCGCAAGACGGGACTGAATCAGAGTTCATTGGACGAGATCACCGAATACTGGCGATGCACTCGCGAGTTTTATACTCCGTTTGAAGCCAGTGTCTTACCCTCAACATCCGACCTGTATAATCATGAAATGCCGGGCGGTCAATACACAAACCTGTTCGCTCAAGCGCAGGCGTTGGGCTTGGCTGATCGCTGGGCGGAAGTCTGTAAAATTTACGCCGACTGTAATCAACTGTTGGGAGATATCGTCAAAGTCACACCTACATCCAAAGCGGTCGGCGATTTGGCACTCTTCCTCGTCGCCAATGACATGTCGACCGACGATGTACTCGACGAATCCAAAGAAATCGCCTTCCCCGAATCAGTCATCGATCTGGTGGGTGGAATGATGGGACAACCGCCGGGAGGCTTCCCGGAAAAGGTCATCAAACGCATTGTTCGTGATCGCGAACCCATCACAAACCGGCCAGGAGAATCACTTCCCGCAGCCGACTTTGCCGCAGCCGGAGTAGAAGTCAAAAAATTCATGCAACGCGAACCGACCCGTCGCGAAATTGTGACTTACTTGCTCTACCCAAAAGTGTATAAAGATTTCGTCACTCACTACAAAACTTACGGCAATGTCAGCGGTATTCCGACCCCCTATTTCTTCTTTGGACAACAACCGGGAGAAGAATTCGCTGTCGATATCGAAGAAGGAAAAACATTAATCGTCAAGTTTCTGACGGTCAGCGAAGGTCATGCCGACGGACACCGTACCGTTTTCTTCGAACTCAATGGGCAGCCGCGAGATGCCTCGGTGGTTGATAAATCGCTGGAGCCAGACTCGCTGGCGCGTGTGAAGGCCGATATGGATAATCCTGACCATATCGGGTCAACCATGCCCGGCATGGTGGTGATGGTGGCGGTACAACCGGGTGACAAAATCACCAAAGGACAAAAACTGCTGACTCTCGAAGCGATGAAAATGGAAACCACCATCAACGCAGAACGCGATGCGACCGTGGTGAAAGTTCACGTCGCTCCCGGCCTCCAAGTAGAAACGGGTGATTTGATGGTCGAGCTGGAATAGTGTCGGACTTCGCTCCTTTGACTCAGACGGATTTGAAAGGTCTCGTGAAACAAACCTTTCTAAGAGACGTTATGCATTTCGAGGAAACCGATTCGACCAACACGCAAGCTCTCGCTCTCTTCTCAAATGATCAAAAAATCGAGACGCCATACCTTGTCTATGCGGAATCGCAAACAAGCGGTCGTGGGCGTGGCAGAAATATCTGGTGGTCTCAACCTGGCAGCCTGACATTTTCGGTCATTGTCGATATGGCCGAACTTGGGCTGAGTCCCGAACAGCAACCGCAACTCTCTCTGTTAACCGGCTTGGCACTTCTACAAACCGGACAGGCGGTACTTCCCCGAGCCGACTTCGCCGTCAAATGGCCCAATGATGTCTATCTGGCTGGTCGAAAATTAGCCGGCATTTTGACCGAAGTTCCCCCCCAATCCAACCATCACGCCGTCATCGGCGTCGGCTTGAATGTGAACAATCAATTTCAAAACGCACCACCCGAACTTCTACAAACGGGCATCTCTCTCGCCGATCTTTCGGGACAGAATCATTCGCGCGGCGAGATCCTGAAAACTTTCCTGCAACTTCTCGATGAATTCTTGCTCAAGCTGTCCCAGGGAGAAGAAGCCCTCAATCAATGGCCCGATTATTGTTTGCTCACCGGAAAGAGAGTCACCATTCAGGCTGGTCCAAACGAAATCAGCGGCACTTGCCAAGGCATCGATAATTCGGGCGCTTTGTTATTAGAGACGGACGATGAATTGCAACGAATGCTGGGTGGTATCGTCGTCAGTTGGTCTTAACCACAAGTAAAATTCGAAAGAGAGTTCGATGCAACGCTTTGCTATGCTGTATGTCTTACTGGCTTTCTGGAACACAACCATGACTCATGCTGGCACACCGATTGTCATTGCCCATCGTGGAGGGTCGGGTTATCTTCCCGAACATTCGTTAGAGGCAAAGGCCTTGGCCTACGGACAAGGAGCCGACTTCATCGAACAGGATGTCGTGCTCTCTAAAGACGGCATCCCGATTGTGCTACACGATATTCATGTCGATACGGTCACAGATGTCGCCACGGTTTTCCCTCAGCGAAAACGAGAGGATGGCCGTTATTATGTCATCGATTTCACCCTCGCAGAATTGAAACAATTGCATCTCAACGAACGTATCAATCTCAAAACGGGGAAACGCGTCTTTCCTCATCGATTCCCGGCAGGAAAGTCATCGTTCCGCATCCCGACATTGGCCGAAGAAATTGAACTCATTCAGGGGCTCAACGCGAGTACCGGAAAGTCGGTCGGCATCTATCCCGAGATCAAGCAGCCCGCTTGGCACAAACAGCAAGGGCAAGACATCACGCCGATTGTTTTGCAGATTCTTAAAACATACGGCTACACAGATGCGAACCACAATATCTACCTACAATGCTTCGACCCGACCGAGACTCGCCGCATCCGAGAAGAACTCGGCTGCGAATTGAAACTGGTCCAATTGATCGGCAGCAACAGTTGGAATGACGCCGGCGTTGATTACGATTTAATGCGAACTGCTGAAGGGATCAAATCAATTTCCGAGTACGCGGATGGCATCGGCCCGTGGATGCCTCATATTGTGACGGGGCGTGACGGCGATGGTCAGCCAATCATCACCGATCTGGTGAAGAATGCACACGCAGCCGGGTTAGTCGTCCACCCTTATACATTCCGCAAAGATGAACTACCGGAATACGCAAAGAGCTTTGACGATGCGATGACGATCTTCTGCGAAGACGCCAAGATTGACGGCCTCTTCACTGACTTCCCCGATCTAGCGGTTGGGTTTCTTAAAACAGAGCAGTAGGTCAGAAGCCTGTGACCTCTTGCAGCTTCGCTGCCCCTAAAAGATCTTTCGGTGCCTTCCTCGATGAAGAATGTTCTCACGGGGGCTTTTGGTATCGCGAAGAAATCAGAGACACGATTTCTGGCGCGGCGATCTTGAATTTCTCCGTTTTCGCTCGGCGTATGGTCTTGCTCACCGCCACCCGTCGGTTAGGCATGTGCTTGACCTAATACTGATGTGCTTCTTTCGATGGAATTGTGTCTGATGAATGTTCGTCAGATTTGGCTTTCATCGAATCACCTGGCGTGAGCGCAAAGACAGAGTAGACGGGAACGAATTGTCCTGTCACAAACGTGAAGTCACCATCGCATTCCTGATTCAGGAACAGAAGACAATCACCGTTGCCAGGAACAAAAAGTGAAATTCCATCCCACAGATCTCCCTAAGCTTTTGCCTTGAGGTCGAACTGAATTAATTGTGGTCCGTTATGAACCAATTGTATCAGGTTTTTGTTTAACTCGGGCCACTCGAATCGATAGTGGGGAACTAATACTTTCTTTCTCTTGCATTTACCTTTCAAGACGGACAGCAGATGGAACTCGGTGACAACCGGCTTCAAATAGTCATCACGATTGGTCTTGATTTCACGATCTTTATCGTTGATATCAACCACTGTTACATTCAAGTTTACACCATCGGGTAACAATGCCTTGTGATCCCCTTTTTTCCAATCGCGAGTTGATATAGCACGAACGATGAAAACAAATTCAGACTGCTTGAATAGTTCCTCATACGACAGCACTGGGACAAACCGTGCATCAAGTTGCGTTGTGAAAGCGGCGACCAAAGTAAAGCACACGAAAGTTTTCGAGATCATTTCAATCTCCGTTTCCATCGGTTAATGAGAATCTCCCCTCTGCAATTCTAGTCTGGTCCACTTAGGCTCGCCAGAGAATCTCTATCTGCTTCAGCTGAGTCACACAGGTAGATTGAATGAATTAAAGATTTTCTTTGGGCAAGTTGGCATCACGAGCCGCAGGGATCTGCTTGCGGGAAATCTGTTGCCAATGTCGAATATCGATTTCGTATGGTCCCGCAGGAGCATCGAAGCTGCCGTGATCGGCGAGATAAGTTTTTAGCCGATCCAATTTTTGGGTCACCGAGAGTTCCCTGTCGTGTTGCACTCCGGGAGCACGTCCCCACAGAATGCTTGATCCTGTCGTTGTCATCAAGGTGAACTCGATATCGGCCAACTTGATTTCGCTGGTCGTGCGTGGTGGAACGACAATTGCCTTCAAGTTGAGCGCCTGCCATTCTGTTCGCAAGACCGCCGCAACTCGAGCCGCACCTTGCACGAGCGAATCGTTCCAGACTTCCCCCTGAACAGACGGCGGCGAGGAACGGACACCGGTAATCGTCAGGTAGTCGGCAGTTGCTGAGAGCGAAAAGTCTTCTTTCGGCAACAAGACTCCTCTCGCGTCAATCGGGTACATCCCGGTTCGTTTCTCAATCATGGCAACCGGACGACGGTATTCGAGAGTCACCAATAAACATGCGGGAAAAGAAGCCTTCCGTACTTCTTTTACCTCGGCGACCCACGGATGTTGGGCAAACAGCTTGGCAACATCAATCGTCAGGTTTTCATCGAGCAGTGACATCTCGGCGGGAAAGCCGACACGTTCAATAGCATCGTCGACAAACTGATGTGGCACCCAATGCGGTGGCTGATTGATTACGATTTGACTAGCCGTCAAACGGTACTCGGGCTGCTGACTCAAATCGGGCAAATTGGCTTTCACGATGGGCCACAAGATCGCCGCGCAGACAATCATCGCAGCCAGCATCAACGGCTTTGGTCGAAAGACAGCGCGTAGCATCCGTTGCCAACGAGGTCGGTCGTCGCTGATTATTTCCTCTTGATCGTCTTGTTCGTCAGGTTTCTCGTCCATACTTCTATTATCGCCTGTGGAATGAAATTGCGGGGGAGCCAATCGACTCGCATGAGTGTTGAGTCTCATTTTCCGGGAACGACAACGGTTACAGAAAGTTGACGAGACGTTCGGATTATGCGGACTGCGGAAGCCTTGAGGGACAAGGAGATATTTAAGTGCAGAGAAGTGGAACAATGAGAGCAAGCAGGACTCCTCCTTGCGAACATGGTGGAATTCTGACAACATCGTGAGACCTGACATGAGCCGGATATCGTTGCAGCATGAGATTCAAACCCGCCCCACTCCTGATTGTCCTGGCCGTTGCTACCGGCTTGACCTATCTCTTTTGGGAACTGCTTTGGTTGGGTGGAGGCTGGATTGGTGGTGACATGTATTCCTATTACATGCCACAGAAACTGACTTATCAGGAAGCTCTCCAACGTGGTGATTGGGCGTTATGGAACGACATCGTCTCGTTTGGCTATCCCCAACATGCAGAGAGTCAAACGGGCGTCTTCTATCCGTTTCATCTGCTGTTCTATTCGACTCTCTCGCTCAACGATGCTTATCACATTAATCAGTTGGTGCATTACATCATTGCATTTGCCGGGATGGCACTGCTCGCTCAATCGTTCGGCCTGTCACTACGGGCTGCGTTATTGGCGAGTCTCGTTTATGTGTATGGCTGGTTTCCACCAAGAAACTGTTTGGAGTGGGCCATCATCGGCGGTGCTTGGATGCCTTGGGCGATCTGGTCGGTGAATCAGTTTTTGACAACACGCCATTGGCGATATTTGATCGGCCTGTCTGTCTTTATCTGCTTACAACTTCTGCCGGGGCATTTTGTCATTGGGTTTCTGACCATATTGACTTCCCTCGCCTTCACACTGGCTCGTCTATGGTGGATTCCCAAGTTCGCTGCCAAACAAGAGACTCCATCAGCTTTACCGTCACGAAGAACTCCGATGTTTCTCGCCGTCGTGGGAGCGGTTGGCTGCGGGTTTCTTCTCGCGGGAATTCAACTTCTCCCCACCTGGCAACTCAAACAAGACAGCCAGCGGGACAACGCCGTCCATGATGTGGCTTATGGGCACTTGCCGCCCGGCTATCTGTCTCAAGTGGTCATACCCTGGAAGTGGTACAGTTTGACTCCTGCGGAACGTGATAATACCCTCAATCAAATGAAAGTTCTGACGGCAGCTTCTTCCACCAATCAAGCAGAAGCTCACCTCTATTTTGGAATGATTCCGTTACTGCTCGCCTTGTTGGGACTCTTGCCCACAAAAGGACTCAGACCATTCACGGGTCAACAACGACTGTTTCTGTGGTCATTGGCAATTCTGGCTTTGACATATGCCTTTGGTTGGTGGCTGCCAGTCACTCGGCATCTTCCAGGCTTTTCATTCTTCATTGGTCCGGGACGTTACGGATTGATCACGACAGTGGCCATCGCGTTGCTCGCAGCAGAATCTGCCGACCGTTGGTTTGGAAAGATACATCCCGGCACTCGGACACTTGTCTGGGGGATCGTCTTGGCATTGACGTTGGCCGATCTTTACATCTTCCCCGGTAATGTTCGCTATGCTTATACGGTTCCGAATCCTCCCATCAACTATCGAGATCAAAGCCCCGTCAAAGAGTTTCTGACTGATGCGCAAGAGCAAACGGGGAAACCATTGAGACTCTATGCACCGGGCGCGAACCTACCTTCATTGCTCGGTTTTTCGACCGTTCCCGAATACCTGGGCCTCGGGCCTGCCGAGTATTACGAAGACGAGCTGCGTGTTCCTCCACCGCCTGAATTGGTAGATGGAGGGAGTGTCGTTCCGGTTGAGGATCAATTCATTCGCTGGATCCAAGATGCCGGCGTGACTCACCTGTTAACCGAACATCCGCTTTCGCGAGATTGGCCGGCTGAACTTGTGTTAAAAGTGAACGATCCTTTTTTGAATGCCTGCTGGGGACGTGGCCCTCATGCCGTCCATTATCTCTCACGACTGGAAGAGTCGCGCGGACGCTGGTTTTGGGAGAAAGATTCACCCGAGAACAGTGTCTCATTGGTGGAGAGCTTGCCGCATCGCAAGGAATATTTGGTCAAGACCGAGTCTGACAATCAGTTGACGGTGACAGAGTTAATGTCCCCCGGCTGGAGAGTCACGATTGATGGACAACCTGCGAAAGCGATCAAGCTGGAAGAGCTTTTTCGCGGCGTAGAAATTCCCGCTGGCGAGCATCGGATTGTCTGGAGCTATGAACCGGTCTCTTTTAAGATTGGGATTTGGATCAGCATTCTTACGTTCTTGTTTATCGCCGGAATTGCCCATATTCGTTTCTGGCATCCGAGTCGATTAGTTTGGTTTGATCGAGGAGAAGAGGACAAGAATGGATTGAGCCGCGTGCGCAAGCACGCAGGGAATGATGCAGAGTAATCAACGTCCCCTGCCAGCTCGCGCTGGCGGCTCAAACTGAGACCAAGCACAAAATTCAAAGCACAAAACACCAACCCACAAAGCACAATCCACCATGAAAGCTGCCTACATCAATCAGACTGGCGAACCGAGTGTCATCCAGTACGGCGACTTGCCTGATCCCACTCCCGAGGCCGGACAGGTTCTCGTTCAGGTCGGAGCCGTTTCGGTCAATCCCATTGACACTTACATCCGCTCGGGAGCCGTCCCGTTGGAACTCACGTTCCCGTATATCATCGGTTGCGATCTGGCGGGGACAGTGTCAGTCGTTGGTGAGGGAGTGACTCGGTTCAAGGCCGGTGATCGTGTTTGGGGCAGTAACCAATCTTTGATGGGACGACCGGGAAGTTTCTCAGAACTCGCGGCTATCGACGAACAATGGCTCTATCCAACTCCTGACGGGATGACTGATGAACAAGCAGCCGCAGGAGCACTTGTTGGGATCACGGCTCATCTAGGACTATTCCTGCACGGTCGTCTTCAGTCGGGCGAAGTGGTCTTCATCAATGGAGGGACGGGAGGTGTGGGTTCGGCGGTTATTCAATTGGCGAAAGCCGCCGGAGCTAAAGTCGTCACTACGGCTGGCAGTGAAGAGAAGTTGTCCCATTGCCGCAAGTTAGGAGCCGACCTGGCCGTCAATTATAAATCAGAGACTCTCGATGAAGAGATCAAATCGTTCACCGCAGAACATGGTGGCATCAACCTGTGGTATGAAAATCAACGAGAACCGACCGTCGAACGAACCATTGGCTTGATGCAAAAACGGGGGCGAATCATATTGATGGCGGGTCGCGAAGCGCGTCCTGAATTTCCGTTGGGACAGTTTTATACCAACGACCTCAGTCTCATCGGTTTTGCGATGTTTAATGCGAGCCCCGACGAACAGCGTGTTTGTGCCGAGCAAATGAATGAATGGTTCACGGCGGGAAATTGGTCTCCCCAAATTGGCAAGACGATGTCATTATCGGACGCGGCAGAAGCTCATCATCTCCAGCAGGCCAACACACTCGGCAAAGAAGGGACTCTGTCGGGAAAGATTGTACTCACCGTCTGAATGCGATTCAGGAGGCATCCCGGAAACGCAGTTGCGGTTTTTCAATTGTGACCATCGTGTTGGCGGGAACACTTTTCATCAAAGAGACACTCGCACCGACGACCGAGTTTTTACCGATCGTGGTGTTTCCTCCGAGAATCGTGGCATTCGCATAGATGACCACATTCTCTTCGATGGTGGGGTGTCGTTTCTGTCCACGAATGATGTTGCCGGAATCATCCTTCGGAAAACTGAGCGCTCCCAATGTGACGCCTTGATAGACTTTCACATTAGCGGCGATTTCGCAGGTTTCGCCGACAACAACACCGGTTCCGTGATCAATAAAAAAGGAAGGCCCGATGCGGGCTCCCGGATGAATATCGATCCCCGTGAGTGAATGCGACCATTCGGAAATCATCCGTGGAATGAGAGGCACATCGAGTAGATATAACTCGTGAGCCAAACGATGCATTGTGATCGCCTCTAGGCCTGGGTAGCAGAAGATGATTTCATCGAGGCCACTCGCCGCAGGATCACCCACATAAGCGGCATCGACATCGGACGAAATGAGCTCTCGCAGGTGGGGGATCTTTTCCAGAAATCGAATGGTCTTTTCCTGGCCGACGGCTTCAAAATCGGTCTCTCGATTGTCTTCGCAATTGAGATGATGTTCAATCTGATAGGTATGCCTCAAAGCGCGAGCGACTTGCTGCGTGAGCCGGTCGTGCAGGCTGTCGATCATGTCGCCGACATAGAATGTCACATTGCCGAGATGCAGGTTTTGGCGTTTTCGGTAACCCGGAAAGATGATCTCTTTCAGGTCTTCTGCAATCTGGATAATGGCTTCTCGGTTCGGAAGTGGACAGTGCCCAAGTTGGTTGATGTTTCCGATCTCGTGATAGGTGGCCACGATCCGGTCGGTCAAATCGGGAAGTTGTTCTTTCAGTCGTAAATCAGTGGCCATGGCCGCTTCCTCTGTAAAACGCAAGTTCCCCGGAACACTGCAGAAGCCAGAGGAAATCTGGTTTTCACAGAGTTTGTGGACAGTCTGTCTCTCTCAAGATCGACGAAAACCGTGTCGAGATTCAGTGTGAGTGTGGTTCCGAACGAGTCGTTCGACCGTTTTTTCCGCTATTGCCCTTATATCTTGACACAGCCAGCGAAGAAAAGTCCCCCTTAATCAGCCAATTTTCTGTAACTGGTTTTCTGGTATCGACTTTCACGATGTGAAATAGGCCCGATCTAATTCACGATTTGACTTCGACACGCCGATAACAGGGAAGTAATGACATGACGGAAATTCCTGCGCTCACGTTGCGCCGCCCTCCACAATTATGGTTGCTGAAAATCCTTCTTGCTTTCCCGCGAAATCTGACTCTGTTGCTCCCGATTATTGGGAGTTAACCCGGCAGCCGCTGCCTTCTGCCATCTTTCTGCTCCCACTTTTGTTGATCTATGAGGTGGGTGTCTTGATGCTCTCTCATGCCGGAGAGTTAACCGCCCGGAACGGGGCCGATCACTGGATTCGCGAAGGTCTGCTGTCAGTCGGTTTTCAACAAACCCACTTGCTTCCCACTCTGATACTAATCGCGTTGGCTGTCTGGCATTTTGCCGGTAAATTTCCTCACAAAATTTCTGGTGAATTACTGTCTGGCATGCTCGCGGAAAGCCTGTTGTTTGCTGTGGTTCTTGTCGTCATTGGACAAACCCAGGATCTACTCTTTCAACAATGGTCGGCCTACGAATTGCTAGCAATTTTTCCCGAGAACGCATCGAGTACGGCTATCAGTTACATCGGTGCTGGTATCTATGAAGAAGTTTTATTCCGCGGAATTCTGTGTACATTATTGTATGCGGGAGGTCGGAGCTTGAAGATCCCCATGATGGCGAGTTTGATCTGCGCAATGATCGTATCGAGCCTTCTATTCTCGGGGGCTCACTACATTGGGCCTGCCGCCGACCAATACTCGCACTTCAGTTTTCTGTTTCGCGTGTGTGCGGGAATGTATTTCGCGGGCCTGTTTTTCTGCCGAGGATTGGGGATTGCCATCGGTGCGCATACCGCATATGACTTGCTAGTTGGTCTTCTGTTGCCAGCAATGATGGCAAATTGAGCCCCGTTGATTGGCGTTTATTCTTCGCCGGAAACAACCTCAATATCGTCCTCAGATTCCGGTACGCTCTTTTTCTCTGGTTGTCGTGTCCAGCGCCAAGCAAAAGTAATCAAGCAGACAATCATCAACAGCGCCAGCAGATACGTGACGACTGAGAGATCGAGCTTCAATCGCACCCACGCGGTCCAGAGCAGAAAGCCGAACGAAATCCGCACCATCGTATGAAATGACTGATAACGAAGTTGTTCCAAAAACGCAGAGCGAATCCATTGCATCGTGTCGGCAACTCTTGTCTCAACCATTTGATGTGGGTCGACACGATTAAACGTCAATCGTCGAACCCATTTGGAGACATTCGAGTTCAAAGCAATCTCACCATGACGCAAATTGGTTTCGAGATCTGTAAAGTTGACCGGCGTCACCTGAAACAATCCTTTGAAATCAAAATAGAACATCGCCGCCATCAATGCGATGACCGGCAGAAATACTTCAGCCGATGCCCATAAGTCAGGAGGAGCAATTTGAGCATCATCCCAAATAAGCCGGTAGCTGATCATATGGATCAGGTAGATCGCCAGCATAATTCCGACGGGAATTGTCATCGTCCAGTTCAACAATGACCGCGAATGCTTTTTCACTAAGTCATACATCGCGGGCCATTTTTCTGGCATCGACCAAAACAGCGCCACGTAGGATCGATAAAGCTGATAACGTATCGCGAGACTGAAAAAAAAAGTCGCCAACAAATACCATTCAAATAAGGTAATCAAGTTCAAGGCAGCGAGCGTTGTTTCTTGCCCGCAGACCGGGCAACTCCATAGCAACATGAATTTCTCCTGATTACATCAGGCTTGTTGTTCGAGAGGCAATTAAGACTCGGCTTTGATTTTCTCGATGGCCGACTCTTGTTCGGAGATCGCATTTTCCAAATTGCGAACTTCTTCCGGGTCATCCATCTGCTGCTTGCAACCCGCCAATTTTTGTTGAAAGTTCTGGATTTTCTTACGTGCCACTTCGATCTGTTTTTTCTGCTTCTTGTTCAAACCCATCAAACGCTCTCCTGTCAATTGTATGTCTCTGGGAAGATTGTAACCGTTTACCGTGGTAAGATGCGACTCTCTCCTGACTTCACACGTTTTCCCGGTAATTGCCTTCATGTCGGACATTCAGTATCTCATCCCCGCCGAAGCACTCGAAGAACTCCGCCAGGGGACTCTATTTCGTTGGGCATTGTCGCGAAAATCAGGCAATGCCGACCAATCTTTACCTGAGAAAATTGTTGGACGATTGATTGAGAGCCCTGAAGGTGCCTTGTACCAAACAGCCATCTCTGATGGAAAACGGGAGGTTCATGAAAATCGATCTGCCAGCGAGGCGGTGGAGTACGTCGAGTCGCTTTTTGGCAAACATTACCGCCAGCTCAACTTACACGGCACGAACGCTGATTTTGAACTGAAAGCCAAATCGGGTGGTCGTGTCAAACTGAAAACAATGAAACCATCGATCAAGAACTATCAAGCGTCTCATGATCGCTCGAAAAAATATCTGCTCCCCGAAGACCGGCCGATCCCGTTCCTGATCGAAGCGGGCCTGATGTCGAACGAGGGGAAACTCAAGCCTTCTGGTCGGGCCAAATTTCGACAGATCAATCGGTATCTGGAATTCATGAAAGACATTTTGTCCGAACTTCCTCAAGACAGGCCACTCCAAATCATCGACTTCGGTTGCGGCAAGAGTTACTTAACCTTTGCCCTGCATCATTGGCTCACTCAAATCGAGAACCGTGAGGCACACATCGTCGGACTCGACCGGGAATTGACGGTCATCGAGCATTGCCGCCGAGTCGTCGACAAACTCTCCCTGGATAATCTCTCTTTTGAGCAAGGTGAGATTGCCGGCTATTCTCCTGCGGGACCGGTTGACCTGGTGATCTCTTTACACGCATGTGATACCGCCACCGATGATGCACTCATCCAAGCGGTCGGCTGGCATGCGAAAGTAATTCTCGCCGTCCCTTGTTGCCAACATGAATTATTCCCTCAATTAAATTCTGAATCACTGCAACCGCTACTCGCTCACGGAGTTCTCAAAGAACGCTTCGCGGCCATGGCGACGGATGCATTGCGAGCGCTCGCTTTAGAAGCCTCCGGTTATCGCACACAACTGGTCGAATTTATCGACATGGAACATACCCCCAAAAACGTGATGCTGCGAGCCGTGAAGTCCCAGAGCACGAACACTTCTGCTGCGAATGAGTTTGAAGCATTTCGGAACTCACTGGGCAGTCCAAGTTTGCGTATTCAGAAATTGTGCCTGTCATCTTCGCAAGACTGAGTTTTCATGCACATGATAATTGTGACACTGAAGACAATTGTCGCCAGCCATTTTTGGTTGATGGCATTGCACGCAATCACGTTTTTGAATCGGTAAGTACCCCGTAGAGTTCGCATGATGAAAGTCGGTATGAGGCATACCATCGGACAAGACAAACGCTGAACGATTAAAGAACGGTTTGGGCTCCTCCGGCTGGTGACACTTCAGGCAGACTTCTTCTTCAACAGCTTGTGAAGCTTCAGGGGCAGAACGATCTTGCATTAACGTGAGATGCGGACGATGCACGAACTCTGAAAACTGCCGCTGAAATTGATCTGCGGGCAGGATTCCCCAATTGATTCTGAGGGAACCATCTAACAATCGATCAACGGTATGGCACTTGGTACAACGACCGGCTGCTTCTGGAGAAACAGCCGCCCGAAAAAAGTCGTCAAAACGATTATGATGGGGTGATTCAACCTCTTCGTAAGAGGCACTAGCTTGATTCGCCATTAAATCCAGCCAAGCTTTGATAAGTGGATCGGCATGTTGTTGAGGCCGATACTCCACAGAGGATTGATCGTTCAGCATTGTCCAGGAACTGAGAGTGAATTCACGGTCTTTGACTGAGTCGTCGGAACCTTCAGATTTCAAATTCTCGCCGAAATGACTTGCAGAGAGCAGTTCAAAAAACTGAGACCGATCCAAGGCTTCGACCAAAGACTCCACCAGCTTGGCGACTTTCGGACCTTCAGTGAATCGGTTCAATCTCTGCTCCACTACTTCCGCACCTTGCTGCTTCAGTTCGATCAGTAAGCTGCGAGTTGCTTCTGCAATCAAAGCAATATTTTTGGACTGTAGTTCATCACCTGAGACCACTGATTCCTGAAGCGTATCAATGGCAACTGCAATCTTTTCATCGGCACGCAACATCAACTCCATGAATGGCGGCAACTCCAAAGACTTCACGGTCGAAGAATCTGATGTTTCAGAGGACTTCAAAAACTCAAACTGATCCAGTCGTAATGCCGTCGGCATCTGGAAGTCGAGAATTTGTGACTCATGGCACGAGGCACACATCGCTTCAAATCCTGCGAGTTGAAACGTAGCACCGTCTGAAGAAAGTTGATGACACTCGTTACAGTTTTGTTTCGGGATACCGCCGGGCATCAAGAAGGGGTAATTTTTGTAGTGCTGTTCGAAATGACTGCTATGATCGAAGCGAATACGAACCCGTACTGTCTCGAATTCAGGGTGACCCTCACTAAAGCTATGAAAGGTATTCTCGTGGCAACTTTGACACTGTTTGTTGGTCAGGTGTGTTAAATCGAAATTGGCTCCCTGGTGCTCCTGATGACAAGTCGCACAGTTCAGTTCTTCGGCATTAGAAATTTGATCTCCAATCAGCGCTCGTACCCAGATCTGGTCACTCGTCAAATGAGTTTTTCCCGTAGATTGTTTTCTCAATGTCGTTAACTGCTCCGGGTTGGCACTATGCGCGTTCATTGCATGTTCACCAAAATCTTGATGGCAATTTAAGCAAAGTTCACTTTGATGTTTTTTGTGATGAAAGTCCCATGCCTCACTCACCATCGAAACCGGAGTCAGATGGCTTGAAGGATGACACGCCTTGCACCCTTCCTGAATCACTGAATGCGGTGAAGAAAGTGGCCCCGGAGAAATGATTTTCGTTGTCTGGAAGAGCGTCGATGACGAGCTGCCTGAACTGCCACCTAAAATGAGGAGGCAAATCCCCAAAGAAGCCGCGAAAACCAATCCCGTTACTATTCTCCGGCGGTTTCTCAAGCTGCGAGCGGGTTGGCATGCCGCTGGTTGATGGGGACATATCGCTTTTTCCTCGGGACAAGCCGCATCAGGAATTGGGCCGTCGTGACATTGCCCTCCCCAAGCATTAGGACGAGTGCAATGCCACTTCTTCCCGTCGAATTGAGGGTGGCAGATATTTTCTGCGAGACAACTCCCCTTTGTACTGGGACCGATTGAACAAGGGCTACCATCAGCCAGATGACCGCAGACCCAATCCTGTTGTGGGAGTTGATAACTGTTGGTGTCGAATCCAGAGGGGGAGTCTGTATTGCTCATAACGCCCCTCCCGACCACACTTGAACAAGAACCACATGTAACGCAGTGAAGGTAAGTAAAGAATAGGTTGCCGGGATGTGAATGAACAACCAAACTTTCAAAGCAAATTGCAGAGTCTCTTGGGTATCGAGTTGGTGTTTCCGAGACAATCGAATCTCGACCTTCGCCAACGCATTCAGTTCTTCCTCATCGAACAGACGTTTCGCATCAGACAATTTTTTCTGCAGAGGTCTCCAATACCGACTGTATCCGTAAACGAAATGCGACCATCGGTCTGGCCTACGCATGATAAACGGGTAAATTTCATTGCGATAAAACATGGGAATCTCAGAATTGTGGATCTCCTCCGTACATTCAAGGATAGCGTCTTCAACATCCGTTTGAATGTTATTTCGAACAACGGGTATCTGCTCGAAGATGACTTCTTCACCGAGATCTGTAAGCCGTTTGGGGAATGTCCGACTCATGTATAACCCGACAAGACCACTCCCAAAAACCACCAGATAAACCGATGCCAAAAACGATTCCAGAAAACCGTTCGGCAATTCATAATCAATGTGAATCAGAAACAACACAAACGATAACAAGCCTGCATAAATATGGACTTGCAACCACTGTGCTGAAGTTCCGAGTGGGAGAAAAGGGAACGCTTTACGAAGATTGTATGCCGCAAGAAAAATGATCGTGACAAAAAAAAACCAGCCTGTCAGAAAGTGAGTTTCGACCAACGTGTTTTTAACGATCCAAGCGGCACCGATCAGTACAAAAGCCACTAAGAGAGTCAAACAGACATTGATTGTACGGCGTCGGGTGAGAGCTCTCATCGATTAAACCACTCTGCTGCTGTTTCCGATGTTCCCAAATTTAATCGCACTAACGCATCGTGAGGACACGCCTGTTGGCATGCTGGCCCGGTGATCTGTTCCGCACAAAGGTCACACTTCGTTGCTTTGGTAAGAGGTGTGAGCGAAACGGGCGCCGATGTGCCTGACTCTGACGCCGTCGGAAAGATGAGATCTCCCTGTTCATCACGAATATGAACCATACGGATGGCATCGTAAGGGCAATTGTTTGCACACGCACTGCATCCAATGCAGGTTGTGTCGTTAATGACCACTTCACCGCCTTGCATACTCCGATGAATGGCCCCCGTGGGACATTGAATCATACAAACAGGGTCTGCACAGTGCATACAGGCATTCGCAACCATGTACTTGTCATAGATGGGTCCATGCCTTAAAAAACGTGGATTGTTATCGTGGGTCGTCGCACAAGCTTTTACGCAGTCATCACACCGCGTACAGCGATCAAGATCGATCACCATGGTCGCCGTGCCATTGACGAATCGGCGTTCGACAAGAAATTCGAGCAAACCAGAATCAATCTGTCCGATTTCATCACTCGATTTTGAACTCAGATGATCTGGGAACGTCGAATGAGATTGTTCTCTCGCCATTAACTCATTCAAGACCGCTTGTTCAAAGTTTCGCGCAGGAATAAAGATCACATTGACATAACCAACAGCCCGTAACGAATAGCGTAAATCGGCGTGTCGGCTTGTTTTCCACCCTTCAATCATTTCATTCACGCCAAATGCCTGCCCCGGAGTCAGGTAACTGACCGTACGATGCTTGTGACCGGCTTGATGAGAAACCCGCGCGACACCACTGCGAATCAGATAGACGCCTTCCAGGTAATCTCCTTCTTTGGCGATGAGAGGTTCATGCACCAAATTGGATGCTGTCCCCGATTCCACAAGTTTCGTAAACTTCTCGACCTTATCGTAGGAACCGTACGAACGGAAATCGGCATCATCGAGGACGTTCTGAAAAAGAGCATTACGTCGCTCAACATCCTCTGGTGTCCGATCCTCGGTTGGTAACAAGTGCTCGAAATAAGGGGATGCTTGCAAAAATCGCTGTAAACCGTACATGCGAAATCGCGATTCGATCTGTAATTTCAACCAGGGCGCTTTGGACATCATATCTCGAATCCCTTGCCAGCGGATTTCGAGTAGTTCACAATCTCCCGCCGCGATTACGGTTGCCGTCCGTTCGATCCGCCCCAAGGCAGATTGCTCACCAAAAAAATCGACCGCGTTGATGGTTGCCGATTTTTCGAGATCCAACGCAATCGAAATATCTTGTAGATAAACTCGCGTCCCTTCCTTAGTCGTTCGGGACGACGGAGACTCTGCTGAGTATTTTTCAAGATCCCGAGATTCGACCTGACGATGACCGTTCCAGAGCTGTTTCAAAATATCGATGAAGCTTTTTTGACGGATATTGGATCGCCCCAGAATTTCTGCTGGTAACGAATCATTCCCGCGTTGTACGGCGACGCTGACACTGCCCGAGAGTAGAAAGAAAGCCGAGTTCCCCCACTCACCTTCTCTGACGATGATTTCACCTTGATGACACTTCAGAAGACTGGCATCATTTTTCAATATCCCAGCCAATGAAATCCGCTTCCCAAATTGCTCAGGATCAATCATCCCTTCCGCAAACAACGGCATCTGAAGGACATACTCAACGTCCTCCTCGGTCATCGATTCCGAAAAGGGAACTGACCAGCGTTCGGGCCGTTTAATTTGGACATTGCTCATCCCGCGCATGTTCCTTTTCTGACTGAGCTGTTCAAATTATGGTTGCAGCGGTTTACTGGGAGAATCGTCAAGTTCTTCAAAAACAATGTCTAATGCTGCCAAGCGTTTTCCGTCACCAAAGTCTTTCAGGAATCCTTCAGCAATTTCGGCAATCTTGTTTGCCGTTTCTGCAGCCGCTGCGCGAGTTTGTTTGTCAAGATCATCAAACTCTTCGAATAATTCAAAGGCTGTCAACAACAACTCGACATCATCTTCTTCCAGAGGTTTAATGTCATCGTCATCAGGTTCGAGTAAAAGCTCAACATAGTAGTCAATTTCATCAGCCCCATCCTCAAACGCATCGATCAATTTACCTGCATACCGTTCTTCGAGAGCCTCGTCATTCGGAAAATCGACCAAATACCGTAATGCCACTTCGATTTTCGCCAGTTGCCCCAACACCAAGTAGACACGTTTGCGCTCCAATGATGACAATCCCCGACGAAGAGTGTCGAGAGTGGGAGCATCAGCATTGGATCTTTGATTCAAATGAAAGTTGTGCTGAACATCACTGTTCAGGTAGGGAATCAAACTGAACTTTTTATGAATCACAGGATGACCGACATCATCGCTGACCAATGTTGCATCGCCAATCATGTGACATCGAAAACAATTTTTGGCGACTTCGTATTGATGACTGGGACGAATCATACCGGCCTGATCACAGTAATCGATTCGATTTCGATAATGTTCTGGTGTCTCTTGTGCCAGCGTGGTGACATTGGGGCCATAAACGGCATGCCGATTCAACCAACCAGACTCGCCTCCGGCGGCACCGTGGCACGATTCGCAAGAAGTCCCGCTTTCCACCGCAAGCCGCCCAAAGTTTTTCTCTTCTGGTGCAGAGTGACACGAGTAGCAACGGTCAAGAGTACCTCCTTGATCGAGATACTTTTTCGCGACGCTGACATCGCTGATTTCAAAGCGATTGATCGGATTCTTGTAATGCTCGGTTCCCAACCAGGACACATATTCCGAACGATGACAATCAAGACACGCGCGAGCACCCATGAACTTGCTGCGATCTGGATTAATGTTCGTTTTTTTAGCGTTGACTGAGAGAGTGGTCACCTCGGAAACATCGCCTCCTTCTCCGGGTAGCCATGCAACCAAACAGGAGAAAGCAACCGTGCAACCGAGAAACCAGTTGATGGTATGGCTTCGAAGAGGCCTCCACTTTTTGAGCATAACTTTCATTCCTGAATCTCGGATTCCTTCGTCAGGGTGACACGCCAGCAATTAAGGCAAATACGGCTTCCCTACCGGTTTATCAAGTTCCTCGATTAGTGGATCGAGCCCAGCAAGATCTGCTTCGCCTGCTGAGTCCAGAAACTCTTGAACAATTTTGGCGAGCTGATCGGCAGCCTTCATTGCGGCATCCTGATCTTCAAATTTGCGACCAAGTTCGATCTCTTTGACCGCCTCAACAACAGCTTTAACATGCTCATTGTCGATGGCCTCCCCGATTTCTTCGTCAAGATACTCAAAGATATCTTCCGCTCGACCTGCCCAACCACGACGGCCCGCGTAGCTCTCCCCCAGATTCTCTTCGCTAATCGAACCCAGATTTCGTAGCAAGGTTTCCAGTTCAACCATTCTACTGGTCACCAATAAAACACGCTTACGTTGTTCGGTTGTGACACCGTCGCGAGCCTTTAACAGGGACGGTGAAATGGCATTCACTGTTTGATCGACTTGGAAGTTATGTCGAACCTCACCCTGCATCCAGGGAATGAGATCAAAGTCGCTATGTCCTGGTTTGTGGCCAGCGGCTAGCAATTTTTCATCAGCGACCACATGGCATGAATAGCAGTTTTTCGCCAAAGCATAAACATTGCTGGCACGTATCATACCTGCGGTATCGCAACCGGCAAGCCGTTCTTTGCGATGTGCTTCTGTTTCATCGTTTCGTTTAACACCTTCACCCCCGTAATTAGAATGAAGCTTGAACCAGCCTTCTGGCCCACCGGCTGCCGAGTGACACGACTCGCAGGAGACGCCGACTTGCTCCGATTCAAATTTTGCGGTCGGAGTATGTGGAGTGGAATGGCATTTGAGACAAGCCTCGGTATTGCCATACGCGGCAGAAATCTTCTGCCCAGAAGGCGAGCCAATTCTTGCAAAGTTCTTGGAGTGGACGGTTGCCGTCCAGGCTGCATATTCGGCTTTATGACACTCTTTGCAGGATGCGGATCCGACAATTTGTTCGGATACATTGAAAACAGCCGTCGCGGATGTGTGATAAGTTGCCACCGAATCATTCTTCACAACTCGGGAGGATGTTGACTGTTCAATATTTCCGGAAATCGCCGATGAGACGCCCATCCCGATCAGAGCCAGTAAACCGGCCACCAACAGGACGTTATTCTTTGCGAGACGGTTTTGTGAAAATGTCATAATCCACTCCCTCAATATTCTCAAATGATGAATTTCTCAGGCTTCAATAACCAAGTTTGTTTTCGGGCAGGAAATACATGCCAGACACGACCCCTTTTCGACTTCCACACTTGGCTCAACTGTATATTCAACTTCCCCCTGTTTCACGGCGACTTCACACGATCCGCAACTTCCTGCACGACAACCGGAGTCGATTTCAATCCCTTGATCGAGAGCAAAATCGAGTAAACTTTGCTGATTATGGTCCCATGTGACACATGTTTCTGATCGGCTAAATTGTATCGTAATTTCGGGCTGATTCTCACCGTCAGTCTGATTTTTTTGAGGAGTTGATGGCTTCTTCGCACGATTGACTGTCGCAGGCCCAAACGCTTCAGTGTGAATCTTCTCTTCAGGAACTCCCCAGTCTTTAAGATCTGGAACTAATGATTCCATCATGGGAGGAGGCCCGCAGATATAAAAGTCAAAATTGCAGACTTTGACCGTTTCCCGGATGACTGCCAGATTCACATGTCCTTCACGCTGAAAATCTTTCTCACTTTCATCGCACTCTTCGGGACAGCTATAACAAACCATGAGGTGAAAACGATCATACCGCTCGTCCAATTGTTGGAGATGCTCCCTCATCGGATGTTCTCGTCCACAACGGACTCCTAGAAAAAACCAGACATCTCGCTGAATGTCGGTTTCCAGGATCGTGTTCGCCATACTCAAGACCGGAGTCACTCCGACCCCACCCCCGACCAAAACAACCGGACTCTCTTCTGCGGGGTCCAAAGAAAAATCACCCCGCGGAGCCTGTACATCCAGAATATCCCCCTCGATCACATGGTCGTGAAAATAGTTGGAAATACGACCTTCGGGAGCATCAACACCGGGTGGAGACGGAACTCGCTTCACTGTCACACGATAATAATCCGGGCGGGGAGCATCTGACAGCGAATAGCATCGAACGACCGGCTTTGATTTTTGCATCTTCTGATCAGGTAATTGAAATCGAAATGTCAAAAACTGTCCGGGGCGATAACTGGGTAACGGCTTCCCATCATGGGGAACCAGATAAAACGAACAGATATTATCAGCTTCAAGAACTTTACGATCCACTCGAAACTTCCGATAACCATTCCAGTGTGGTTGCTGAGTCTCTGTTTGTTTTCGCAATGCACGAATCGATGCGATTCGCTCATCCAGAAGTTCGAGCGACTTACGACGTTGATTTGCGGAGTGTTGCTGCGTACGAATCGAGTCCCACAACGAAAGAACCAAACGCAATCCGACCAGCGAAATCAGAATGCAGCCGAGGATTTGCATTGGAAACATGGAGTTAGGAGGAAGATGAGGAACCTTCTGCTGAGAACCAGCCCACTGGGCATAATTTTAATTGGCAGGACAGGCAAAAGGAAGGAGCACTTGACCAGATTACTCTTTGAAATAGTAATCTCGCAAATCGTAACTCATTTTCAGGCAATTGTTTGAGGCCTGAAAACTCTCCAATTCAGTTGCTCACGCTTCAGGAATCGAGATCAATCAGATCAGATGTCTATTTTAACGTAAGGCGTTATCAGCCACGATGAAATTGATGCCGACTTGGTAAAATAGAGGAAATATTATGATTTCGTAGGACGTATTCTGTCAATCGTTGAATACCGGGAAATCCATTCACAGAGCCCATCGTCAGAACACCGATCACATCAATAGGCCCCAAAGGATACGGGTCTACGCTGATAGTTCATATTCCGTCTAGTAAGGGATGCGATGACGGTGACCAGAGGCCAAAAATTCGTTCTGAACGCGGACAAGATGGTGGGAGCCATTTTTGTGCTGGGGGCATTCGCTCTGTCTTGTTGCCCTCCTGATGTCAATGCGCAAGAAAAACAAAGCACTGTTGCGGTCTCTAAAATTCATTCCTTCGCTGATCAAAAGATTGACCACAACCGGGAAACGGTTCTTCAACAAGCCATCGATCAGGCTCACGCAGAGTGTTTTGAAGACAATTGCTTCCCATCAGCTAAACAATGTGCAACCTGCCACCCGCAGCATTATCGGGAGTGGTCGGTCTCTCCACATGCCTATGCTCAGTTAAGTCCTGTCTTCAATGCGATGTCAAACAAGTTAAATAAACTCAATTCAGGAACACTGGGAGATTTCTGCATCCGTTGCCACACACCAACCGGAATGGCACTCAACGAACCCTTGAACACCAGCAATCTGAATCGTCATCCCACTTCGCGTGAAGGTGTTACCTGCATCAGTTGCCATCGAATCAATCAAGCTTGGGGAAAAGGTGCTGGACGCCAGGCGTTGGTTCCCGGTGATGTTCAGCAAGCCGTCTATGGGCCCATCGGCAGCAAGGTGTTAAACCAGGTTTTGACAAATCCTGACAAGTTCGGCGTTCTAAAAACCAAGAAGGCTGCCGACGTTCGCGGACGAAATATTCACAAAGTCTCGCATCGTTTCTTTCAAATTACCACTTCGGGATTTTGCGGTACCTGCCACGATGTCTTTGCACCAAACGGGTTTCGGCTCGAAGATGCGTTTTCTGAATTCAAACAATCACCGTCGGCTAAAATTCATGGGCACAACTGTCAGGACTGCCACATGGGAGCCGTCCCGGGAGAAGCCAAAGGTTATACATTTGGGCCAGCGGCTGTTGTTGGAAACGTCAGTACGGCATCCCGAAAACATACCAACCATATGATGATCGGCCCCGATTATCCGGTGATTCACAGAGGCTTGTTTCCCCACCACCCGGAAGCGATTCGCGAAGAGGGGACTGTCGATCTGATTGACGAAGCGACTAGCGGAGCGATTACAGAATCAGGGCTTGCCACCATGCGAGAATGGCTTTGCTTCGATGATGCAGCAGGCTGGGGAACGGAAGCATACGAGAAAACGGTCACAGAGAGTACGCACTTCCCGTCCCCATGGGACAACAAACAGAAACGCCTAAAAGCTCGTCAAATACTGAACGATCAATACCAATTACTCACCGAAGCAACAATCGCCCGATTACAAATTCTCAGAGCCGGTTACCACCTCGGACAAATCGAATTTCATCGCTCCGACTGCGAGGAGCTGGAGTTTGGGATTGATCTCCGTAATGGAACTCCAGGACACGGTGTCCCGACCGGTTTCGATGCCGAGCGGATGGTGTTCCTCAGAGTTCATGTGTGGGATCCCACAGGCCGTATGGTGTTTCAATCGGGTGACCTCGACCCGAACGGTGACGTTCGAGACAGTCACTCCCTTTACGTTCACAACGGTGAAATTCCACTCGACCGTAATCTGGTCTCGCTGCAATCGCGTTTTGTGACCAGAAACATACGTGGAGGAGAAAGAGAGCAAGTTCTCAATGTGCCGTATTCGATTGATCCCCTGCCTTACACTCGCCCCGCGACACGAGCCTTCACCGTTTTGGGGCGTCCAGTCGGAGCTCGAAAACACAAACAAAACATTGAAGTTGATGGCGGGATCGATGCTCGTTATCAACTCAAAGGTAAGCAGATCACCGGTGCAGGAACTTACACAGTTCGCGTGCAACTCATTGCCGGCATGGTTCCCGTCAATCTGGTTCACGAAATTTCTGATGTCGGTTTTGATTACGGCATGAGCGCCAAACAACTGGCCCGCGCCATCGTTGACGGCCATTTGGTTGTTCACGAGCGAATTTCTCAAGTACGAGTTAAATAACAGAAGTTCCAAGCGTTATCCCATGAGAGCTACGAATCAACACAATTTGACACGTCTCACCGCAGTCGGCAGGACTGCGGTGGTCTTGTGGTTCGTCAGTTGGAACATGATTTCAAGCACGACAACAATTTCTGCAGAAGAGTTAAGCATACCGGCGGTCGATATTTCCGGGATTCAAACCTCGCAATTTCCCCCTGCGCAGTTTTCCACAGCGTCCACAGCGATTGAGATCCCACCTGCTCCGGTGACTGAAGAAGCACTCAGCGACAAAAAGCTACCACCTCTTCCACAGTCGTCTAATCATCAATCAACATCAGATTATCCTGAATCCAACTTAATTCCTTTCAGCTACCACACAGGGCCCGGTTGTCCGAGCCCCTTTGCTGGCCACGTTGCCTACGATCCATGCGTTCCTGAGGAAGAAGAGCCAGCCTGTTATCATCTGTTGGAAGCATTTCTTGAAGCGATTGGGAAACCCGCCGAGCCACTTTCTCATCTCTTGGAAGTCTTACTGCACTCTGAACACGACGAACCGCACACCGAATTGGACCACCATGCCATTGGCCTCCAATCGGTTCCTGATCGTCCCCCATTGTTGTTGGAACTGAATGAAGAGTTTTTGGGAGCAGGTTTCCTAGAACAGGGAGTCGTAACGCCAACAGGCGCTGTCTGGAGACCAGCATTGTGGGTGTTTGGAACTTATCGGACGGGAGCAAATTACTTTGACGGCGGCACAGGACCAGCCGTTGGTGAATGGGCCAATCGTCTCGATCTATTTGCCCAATTAAACCTTTCGGGAACAGAGCGGATTTTGTTTGGGATGAGACCGCTCGATGAAGAAACTTCGACGTCACGCCGCTTTACAGGATACGACATTCGCAATGGCGATGCTTTGGACGGGTGGAACGCAGAACCACAAACACTGTTCTTTGAAGGTGACTTTGGTGAAATTTTCCCCAACCTTGATCCGTTTGACACGGCTGCACTCGATTATGGTTTTTCCATCGGACGGCAACCACTTTCCTTCCAACAGGGATTACTCCTCAACGAAGACCGTATTGATGCTGTCACTGTGACACGAAACACGCTCAATGGAAACGGCAATCTGAATTTTCGCGGCACCTTCGTGTACGCCTGGAACGAGATCAATCGCCATAATGTGATGGGGCCTAATCGTCACGATAACGATTCTCAACTTGCCGGTTTCTTTACCGAGAGTAATTTTCGTCAAAGCACCGTAAACGCGGATGTCGCCTATGTCTGGTCAGAAAATGGGCTTGGAGACATGGTGGTCATTGGATTGAGTGCGATTCAACGTCTTTCGGGATTCCACAACACCTACAACTCATCACTTCATCTTTTGGCTTCGATTCCGACGGATGATGAAACGGTTTATGCCTCACAAGGAGAACTGTTGTTTCATCAATTCTCGTGGACACCACACCACACCAATGACCTGATCTTTTTAAACACGTTCTGGGGGATCGATCAATTCACCTCCGCATCGAGAGGCCCATTGGGGGGAGGTCCGTTGGGACAAACCGGACTCTTATTTTCAGCCGCTGGGTTGGGACGATACGGAGCCCCGTTGAGCAACCAGGCGAATAGTGTTGTGGGGGGGAGTCTCGGCTATCAGATGTTCTACAATGACCTCAAAGAACAAGTTGTCTTTGAGATTGGCGGGAGGCAAGACACAAATGGTGCCGACAACGCCGCGATCGCAACTGGCTTACGCTATCAAAAAGCACTCGATCAACATTGGTTCTTTGTGATTGATTCGTTTGTTTCCAAAGGAGAATCAACCGACATCGGCCAAGGCGTTCGCTTCGAGCTTCAATCGAAATTCTAGCAGTCATAATTCTAGTCATTGATGCTCACTCTTAAGGCGTCTTATCCGGATCGGTTACACCATCGAAAGCATCTTGTCCCGAGAGCTGTTTTCGATAAGCGCGTGCTGGCCCATCGTCGGGAAACTCTTCGAGAATGGTTTGAATAACTTCCACCGCTTCACCGAAGTGGTCACGACTTAGCTTCGCCTCAAACTCCTCCATCAATGTTTTTCTTCGCAGAAAGCCCTCCGTGTTTACTGGAACAAGCTGATGGAGAGTGGCGGTATCCTTGAGATTGCGGAGTTTTACTTTTCCAATGCGTCGCGTCTGATGCTCGACCATTTCGGCAGGAAGCTCTGCAAGGGTTTCCGACGAAATCAATATCGGACAATGATACTTTTTTGTTTCGTTTTGAATACGGCTCGCCTGATTCACAACATTACCGAGTGCTCCATATTTGAATTTTCGATGGGAACCAATATTTCCCACGAATGCCTGGCCGGTACTAATGCCCAACCCGACTTGAATTTGCTTTCCATTCAAATAGGAACTCCAACGTTGATTGATCTTGGGAATTTGTTCGAGAATTGACAAAGCGACTTCGCACGCACGAACGGCATGATCTGGCTGTTGTTCTGGTGCTCCCCACATTGCCATCACCTGATCACCGGAATAATCAACAAGCACTCCATCTCGATCCAAAACAACTTCTGAGAGGACCCCGAGTAGATCGTTGAGCCAACTGACAGTCATTCGATGCCCAAACTGCTCAGTAAACTGACTAAATTTTCGAACATCACAAAACAAAATGGAAACTGGTCTTTCATGACCTCTCAAGATTGAGGAGTCATTCATCAATCGCTTCGAAAGCCCCGGAGTGAAGAACTCTTCAAAGCGTGTTTGAGCCGCCAACGCATTGCGTTCCTGCTCTAAGCGGGACAAACCTGCACCCACTCCAAATGCCAAAAGTTCCATCAATGTGGCATCAAGTTCGGTCAGAATGTCAGGTTTTCGGTCAGGTTTGATCGTAATTTTCCGATCTCCATACAGGACCGCGATCACGCGACCATCGACATCCAGGATTGGTGCCGCAACGACAGAACTGAATCCAACCAGTGATTGGACTTCTGCCCCCAACTCGGGAGAACTTTGCCAGAAAGTTTTTTTTTCGGTCCGTACGCGACTTAAAACAGATCGACTAGCCCTCCAATCGGCTGAGGCTTTACCCTCCCGAGTTGACATCGCTTCGACGTGCCAGTCGTTTTTCTTGAACACCAGCACACGAGCAGAATCAAGCCCCACTAAACTCACAGCGGCTTTGGAAGCCGTCTGGAAAAACTCATCAGACGTTGCGGCAATCTGCAACACTTTAACGGCGTTGCGCAGCCATGCAACGACCTTTTCCCATTTGAGTTCTTCGTCCGGCTTAAGAATTTGCGGAGAACTGAGAAGTGCTGAAAGCGACTCGGAATAGGATGCCGTCTGTATTGATTCAGGGAGCTGCTTGACATGAGATTCTTGCAGTGGTTCCTCTGGCTGTTTGGGGACTTCAAGTTCTTCCTGAGCTTTCAACTCCACCTTGATCGTGCCCATCTCCAATGTCACTGGCAAGTTTTTTTCAATCACGTTTCCTGGTAGAAGCTCCATCTGCCGTCCCACTTTCACGGGAACCGCGGAACTGACATTTCTCAAACGGACACGATCATCGGTGAGCGGTTCAATCACCAGATTCCGACGACTGATGCCGGTATTTTGATAACGGGCCACAATAATACGTGTGCGGCCCTCAAAGGAAATACATCCATAAGGATCGGGCTCGCCTTGATGCTGACGTCCTAATTCAACCGACCCATCAATCCATTCAGAGAAACAACACTCATTGATAACGATGATCTGTACTAGCATTACTATCGGTGAACTTTACCAAAAGGGAATGGACCACTTCATTGTACAGATGATGCAAGCAGTCAACACTCCATCCGCAGGACTCAATCAAAGAGAGAGTAAAACAAAAGTCCCTTATGCAATGATGTCATGCACAACGCGACCATGTACGTCGGTCAGACGAAAATCGCGTCCCGAATAACGATAGGTCAATTGTTCGTGATCCATCCCCATTAAATGCAAAATGGTCGCGTGTAGATCATGCATGTGGACTTTATTTGTCATTGCATTTTGGCCAAATTCGTCGGTTTCACCATAGCTGAATCCCGGCTTCACGCCGCCACCCGCCAACCAGATTGTGAACCCGTCAGGATTGTGATCTCGACCGTTATTTCCTTGAGTATAAGGGGTCCGTCCGAACTCACCTCCCCACCACACCAAAGTGTCTTCTAAAAGACCACGTTGTTTCAAATCTTCCAGCAACCCGGCGACCGGCTTATCAACCGCTTTAGCATGCTTTTCATGTTCAGGCATGTTGCCATGCTGATCCCATCGAGGAGTGGGACGATTGTCGGCGTAGCTGATTTGCACAAAACGGACTCCGGCTTCCGACATTCGTCGCGCCATCAAACATTGATACCCGAAGTCCTCTGTGACTGTTTGATCAATGCCGTACATCGCCATCGTTTCTTTTGTTTCGCCGTGGAGATTGGTGACCGCAGGAGACGCCATCTGCATTCGATATCCCAACTCATAAGAATTGATGACAGAATCAAGCTGACGATTGGTAGAATCTCGATCCGCTTGCTCTCGGTTCAGATTTTGTAAGAGGTCAAACTGTTTCTGCTGGAGCGTTTTCTGATCTCTCAATGGGATCACATTTTCAAAAGCTGCTTGTTTTGCAGGTAAGCCAACACGCCCTAACGGAGTCCCTTGATATGCGGGTGGAAGAAATGAACTGGAATATAGCCGCGGCCCACCTTTTGCAGATGTCGGGCTAATCGTCACGAAGCCGGGCAAACTACTGTTTTCGGAACCAAGTCCGTAAGTAATCCACGAACCGACAGATGGTCGAATTAAATTCGTCGCTCCGGTGTGTAAAAACAATGTGCTGGGGCCGTGCGCTACCCCTTCAGTATGCATGCTCTTAATGAAACAAAGGTCATCTACATGGCGAGTGATCTCAGGAAATAACTGTGAGACGTGACGACCAGAGTCGCCGTACTGACGAAACTTCCATAACGGCTTCATCACCGTTTCGCTTTGAACCTTCATCCGACGTGCATTACGGAAGTCGTGCTTTCGGCCATCATATCGGTAGAGAGAGGGTTTATAATCAAAGGTGTCAACATGACTTGGCCCACCTTGCATGAAGATAAAAATGACCCGTTTGGCTTTTGCGGGAAACTGTGGCTGCTTGGCAACCAAGGGATGATCGGAAGTTGTTTCAGCCGATGCGAGTCCAGAAAATGCCAGCGAACCGAATCCGCAGGCAGCGGATTTCAAGAGATCTCTGCGTGGAAAATGTGAGGTATTCATCATGCAACTCGCTTCCAAACAAAACAGACCACAATTCTACTCGATGTATCGAAAGTCGATACTACTAAATAGCGTCTGACATAAAACCGCCCAAGTTTCGACTCGATCAACTTTGAGATTATCTGCTTCCACTGAACGCAGATAATCTAAACACAACCCGATCTCCGAATCTGTTGGCAGGCGACCCAATGAGAATTGGTACAACCATTGGAGACGCTGTTTCGTAGTGATGTTGGGGAGGCTCAAGACACGCTCTGCCGTTGCAGATGAAAAATCGAGCATCCTCGGATGATTCATCATATAGAGTGCCTGGGTCGCCAGTGTCGTACTGACTCGTTGCCCCTGGACAAGATTCGGATCAGGAAAGTTAAAAACACTCAACATTTCTTCAATCTGATTACGAAACACCGGGAGATACACACTCCTTCGCTGACTGGTATAGACATACCCGAACTCTGAGTTTGTCCCTGGTTTGACTGTCGGTCCACCTTCGACAACCTCCATTTTTCCACTGATTGTCAACAACGCATCGCGGAGATATTCGGCATCAGCACGACGTTTAGGGAAATGAGAGAGCCAACGATTCTCGGGATCGATTGCCAATTGCTCTTCAGTCGCTCGGGAAGAGGTTTGGTAAGTGCGTGACATCACAATTTGACGGATCAGTTGTTTGACAGACCAGTTGTGATTAACGAATTCAATTGCCAGAAAGTCGAGTAACTCGGAATGAGAGGGGCGATCTCCCATGCTGCCGAAATTATCCACCGTGCGAACAATTCCTGCCCCAAACAGATGGGCCCAAATTCGATTCGTCATTACACGAGCCGTCAAAGGGTTCTCCTCGCTGGCAATCCACTCTGCCAATTCCAGCCGTCCACTGAACTCGGACTGAACTCTGCTCTTGCCGGGAGGGGAAGCCACGGAAAGAACTCCTCGTGGAACAACCTCTCCCAAGTTGCGAATGTTACCGCGAATGCATAACTCCATATCTCCCAGTTCTTCGGGCGATTGTTCTTGAACCGCCATCACTTGAGGTGGAGCTGGAGGAGCTTGACTCGTTAAGGTTCGAACCTGATCTTTGAACTTCGCCTGCTGTTTCTTGAGATTGGCAAACAGTGCTGCAGATTGTTCTGTCTTCGCGCTGGACTGTTTGAGCGATGAATTGGCAAGCAGTGGATTTGAGTTCAGAAGTTTCACGGAAATCATCTGTACGGCGTCGACAATCACGACACCGTTTGTTCCCGTAGTGGATATTTCAACAGAAGCAACCGAGGATTGATTGGCGTTTGCAGTAAAAGCATGGATGCCAAGCGAATTGAATCCACCTTCAATTTTGGGCGGTTTTCGCTGATTGATAGTCACTGTGTCTAAAACTTTTTGACCACTACGAATCGCGACAGGCACATTTGTAGCTCGATTAGAACTAGCCGTGTGAGAAACACGAACTTCATACTGCCCCGGTTCGGGAAGCGTAAATGTGAAAACCGCTTTTTTCTCACCTTTCTGCTGATTTAAATCGTGAACGTAACCCTTTGCGACAAAACCCGAAACACTCACGGAGGGTTGCCATTCTCCCACCATATCGACCATTCCATCCTCCCGATGATCAGAATCAAGAACGAGTCCGGCGAGCTGACTTAACGCAACTTGAGGCAAGGAATTGCGTCCTCCAAGTTTTTTTAATTGTGCTTCAACCTTGGCAATCTTCTGATTCAATGAATCCAGTTGCTCGCGATGTGCGGCCAAAGCTTGTTCCTGTTCGGGATCAACGGGCATTTCTCGTGTGACCCAATTGGTCACGTTGCCTGTCCCCAAAGATTTGGTACTGCGAAAGATTCCCGCAAGCGCGTAGTAATCAGTCGTGGGAATCGGATCAAATTTATGATCGTGACAGCGAGCACAACCGATGGTCATGCCCAGAAAGGCTTTTCCCAATGTCGTAATTTGTTCGTCGACCACTTCCATCCGCAACAATTCTTTATCCTGCAATTCATAATTATGCGGTCCTAGCATCAAAAACCCGCAAGCGACCAACTGTTCGCGTTGTGCTTCGAGACTACCGGCTGGTAACAAGTCGCCCGCAATTTGCTCTTTCACAAACTGATCAAACGGCTTATCTCGGTGGAAAGAATCGATCACATAGTCCCGGTATCTCCAGGAATTGCCATACAGTCGGGAGCGCCCACCACCGGTCGAATCTGCATAGCGGGCAACATCAAGCCAATGCCGTCCCCAACGCTCGCCAAACGCCCGTGATGACAACAAATGATCGACAAGATTTTCATAAGATTCGCGGGAATCGTCATCAAGAAACTGTTTGATTTGTGCAGGTGAGGGAGGGAGTCCCACCAGATCGTAATAGAGTCGGCGAATGAGAATTTCGCGCGATGCAAGTGGACTCGGCGAAAGCCCATTCTCTTCTAACTGCTGCTGGATAAAATGATCGATCTGGTTATGGAGATGCTGCGAATTTTTGGATTGAGGAGTTTCCACTTTTTGCGGTGGAACAAACGCCCAAAATTGGCGGCCTCTTTCCAGATCGATTGTTGGAGAACTCTCAAGAGCTGGCCCGGTGCGTGGGTCGGGAGCCCCCATCTCGATCCACTTTTCGAAGTCGTTAATCACACGATTGGATAACTTCCCACTGGGAGGCATCTCGAAGGTTTCATATCGGAGCGACTCCAGCAAGGTTCCCTCTTCATTATCCGAAGGAACAATTGCCGGCCCCGAATCACCCCCTTTTAACAAGCCTTCCCGAGTGTGCAGCAGAAAGTTTCCCTGCACGGTTTTCGCATCGGGAGTATGGCACTCATAGCAATGTTTTACCAAAACCGGTCGAATCCGATTTTCAAAGAAGTCCAACTCTTCTGCAGTTGGTTCGGCCGCAGAAGAGACAGCACATACGGAGATGGTTCCCAGCGTTCCAACGATCATCGAAAAAATTGGGCGAAACATCATACAAAAACCGTGAGAAAATCATAAAGGCGGGCCTGAATACTCAAAATATAACATAAAAAAACACTTCATTCACAGTTCGGTTTTCGAGTTCTTGCCTTGATGTGTGCCTTTTTCACGCCGGATAACCCAAGTTCGTGGTGAGTTTCTGGGCAACTGATCGTACCGATTATTCGGTCTATGCCGCTCGAAAGGCCACAGCACCGGTAGAAACGGACACCCCTTCAAAATCTGAACATCAGGTTCAGTGGGATCGAACCGAATTGCCGATGCAATCAATACAGGAACCTGGTCACTGATAAAATTCTCATGCGCGGTTCCTACCTTACACTGAAACAGATGATCGATTCGATCTCAGGAACCGGCATGCACTTCAACAGATACATCAAGTTCTCTGCGGTGACATTCTCATCTGCGATGATGTTGGGTTGCAGCTCTGTGGGAACTTATTATCCCAAATCCTCAGCAAACATTCCCAAGCCGAACTCTGAAACTCAAAGAACGACAATGGTTGCTCTGTTGCCTGTCGAGGCTCCAACGATTGAGCCTGCAGAGCCTCCATTCACTTCTGGTGAATCACAATCTTCAACACTCTCGATTGAACTCTCTCCCAACATCGTTCCGGTCGAGTATGAGTCAACGAAGCCTTACGATGAAAACGTATCGACAATTGATGAGCCCCTCCAAATTCCACTCCCCGAACCGGAATTACCGATCGGCTCTTCAACTATCGGAATCACGCTAGAACAATTGGAAGCCTTGGCGATTGAGAACAATCCCTCGATCAAGCAGGCCTCCGCATCAGCCTCAAAGGCGTCTGCGCTGAAGACCCAAGTCGGCCTCAAACCGAACCCTCAACTCTCTTACTTCGCCGAAGAAATGGGGAGCGATAGTTCTGCCGGGTTGCAAGGAGCTTCGATTAGTCAAACATTTGTGACAGGAAACAAACTTCAAGCAAGTCAACGAGTCATCGATCAGGACTATCAACGTATTCTCTGGGATGTGGAAACGCAGCGTTATCGAGTTCGTACCGATGTTCGCACACGTTTTTACCAAGCATTGGCGGCTCAACAGCGCATGCAACTCGCTCAAAACTTTCTGCAAGTCGCAGAAAAAGGACTCGATATCACTCAGCAACGTTTCGACGCACAGGAAGGTGCCAAACCGGATGTTCTGCAAGCGGAAATTCAGCTCAGTGAAGTCGAAATCATTCAGCAAAGAGCCGTCGTCGAGTATCAAGCCGCCTGGAGTACACTCGCTACGATTGTCGGTTTACCCGAAATGTCTCCCGAACCGCTTCAAGGTAAGTTACCGACACAACTGTCGGAGCGCGAATTTGAATCGTTGTACCAACAACTGATGAGTGCTAGTCCCGAACTACAATCGGCAATGGCTCGCGTGAATGTGGCCCGAGCGACCCTCAAACGCCAAGACATTCAGGCAATCCCTAATGTGCGTGGTCAGTTAGGTGTTGGACAAGACAACTCAAATGGAAACGGATTTGCCAACGTGCAATTGTCTGTCACTTTGCCAGTCCACAATCGTAATCAGGGGAATATCCAGGCGGCCTATGCCGATTTCTGCCGGGCAACTCAGGATATGGCACGCTTAAAGCTTTCCATTCGCTCGCGACTGGTCGATTCACTGCGAAACTACAACCAAGCGGGTATTTCAGTCGAACAATATTCGACGGTCATCCTTCCCAAAGCTCAACAAAGCATGGACCTTTCCGAACAAGCCTATCTTGCCGGACAATTTGATTTTCTACGCATGCTGAATGCTCGAAAGACATACTTCGAAACCAATCTGGCATACGTGCAAGCTCGAGCAGAACTTGCCATCGCAGATGCTCAAATCGAGGGACTTCTGCTCTCTGGTGGCCTGAATCAACCCGCCAATTACAATCGCGATGATTCACATCGCCAGCAGACCTTTAGCCAGCAGTAATACAAAGCAAGTTTTATTGCCTCGATTGCCTGGTGATCTCTCTCTAAGTTCTCAACCCAACACAGATTAAAATCAATGTTGGTGACCAGAGAAGTCTTCGATTACCATAATCAAAATGCCTCACTCTCTTCTCCTGTTAATTTGAATCTGACATGCCACCAGATCTTCCTGCTGAATTCACACTTTCTCTCATCGAACAACAGCTTTACACCGCCGTCATTTGCGATGCGCTGGATAGCCTCGGGTTTCGAGATCAGTCCCCTCGTATCCCACTCCCTTTTTTGACTTCTTACCGACGCTTAGCGGGACGCTGTAAAACCACACTCTGGTCAGATCTGTTTGACAACGACCCGTCTCCCTATGAACTCGAACTCAAAGCAGTCGATGAAATCAAGGAAGGCGAAATTTTGATCGCGGCGGCAGGCGGATCGATGCGTTCAGGCATCTGGGGAGAACTTCTCACAACGGCTGCTCAAAATCAGGAATGTGTGGGGGCGATTGTCGATGGAGGAGTTCGCGACGTGGAAAAAATTGACGCCATGAATTTCCCCGTCCTCGCGCGTGGAACTTGTCTGTACGATAGTCAGCATCGACAAAGAGTGACAGCAATCGATATCCCCGTACAAATTGATGGCGTCACCTTCTCCCCCGGCGATCTGGTTTTTGCCGACAGAGACGGAATTGTCGTGATCCCCAAACAAATCGAACGGGAAACTCTGGAACGAGCTTGGGAGAAAGTTCATGCAGAAAACATCACCCGAGACGCCATTCGAGAAGGCATGAAAGCGACAGACGCCTATCGCAAATATGGAGTGCTATAGCTTCATTCAGGTGCATTGCTTTATGAAAGTCCGGGACCGCCATCAGGTGTCAGCGGCGGTTTTTCGCGCGAGACGGAATAATCTCTCTCATCAACTGTGGGATGCCCGAGTGGCCCAAACGTACCGAACTCCTCACATTGATCGTTCCCTGGAATAAATGTGACCTCGACTCCTGAGTCGGTCACATCGCATCTCTGAAATCCAAATCGTGTGTTGGCATCGGGCCAACGGTCTGCCAGTTGATCAGTATTTCCGGCGGCAGGTGTTCGGTAAATGCGAATACCGTCAACCACTTGAACATTGCGGCCAGTGTGTACGTGTCCGCAGAAGAGAATTTCGACATTTGCTTTTTTCAGCAAATCCCATAACCGCTGCCGATTTGGAGGGTTGATTGAAAAATACCAGTTATCGTATTCATCGCCGTTTGTGATATTCCAATCGGCTTCATCGAGAGATTCCATAAATGGCCAATAGTGCATCACGGCAACGTGGTGCTCGGCTTTCGGTAGATCAGGCAGACGTTCGAGCATGTTCCAAAATCGCTCTTCCTGTGGAAATCCCGTTCCCGCAACGGCCGCGAAAAATCCGGTGAAGCGAACATTTCGATGCAAAAATGTCCAATGGACCGGACCAAAATACGAAGAGAACAAATCGAGTCGACGTTCGGTCATATTCCAATCAGGATCGTGCCATTCGAGCCCCTTCCATCTCAATTTCGTCCCATTGATGGCTGTGTGTTTGTTTCCGACATCCATATTTCCGGGAATCACAAAAACGGGAAACGGCAACGTCTGCAAATCGGCTTGCGCTTGCCGATATTCAAATTCGTGAGTATCCCCGTCGCGGGTCAGGTCTCCGCCGTGCAATAACAGATCGGCATCAACTTCCGACATCTGTTTTTTGATCGCGGCCCAGCGTTGATTGACTGCTGGACGAAATCGATAAGAGCGTGGCGTTCCCATGTGACTGTCATTCACATGCAAGAACGTCCATTTTTGAAAGTCGGCAGTAGACATTCGCGATTCTTGTCTCGACTATTGAGGGCCATACTTTTTAAGAAACTCTTCCTCTTCTTCAGTATCGTCGGGAACGCGAGCTTTCAAATAACCCATGAGCCAGCGTCCCCAGATGAGATACTGAAATCCGATCAAGATACCTCCGCCGAAGATGATCGCAAAAATTGCCAACATGTTGGGGAAGACCAACGCAATGGTTGAAAGCAGGCCAATGAAGACGGCCAGTAACATCGCGACCGCTACAAAAGTCGCACGGTCTTTGTTTTTCGGGTCATGTTGGGTCATAGTGAGACCTGATGTTGTTGCGTTTAAGATGGAGAGGCTGTTCGAATCATGAAATTATAGTTTGTCATTCTCCAGAAGGTACTTGAGTTCGTCTTGCCGATGCGCAAAACCTTCGTCAAGCTGGCTGCGAATTCGATCTTCACTCAAAATCAATCCGACCAACCCACCGGGTGGCTCGTATTCAATAACATCATAGATGGCTATTTCGTTCTTGCCCAGAGGCTTAAAAAGATGCTCGTGTTTCCAAACGGAAAAAGGGCCGTCAACCTGTTCCTCTACAAACGAATGGGGAGCCTCAAACGAAACAATCTTGTGAACTGATTTAATCCGGGCACCCATCACGTGAATCGAAAACGAAATCATGCTGTCCATCACGAACTGTTCAGGTGCATCTTCAACGGTGAGTTGTAATTCCGGCATTGTCAGATCGCCAAGGTTTGCAGGGGTCGAGAGGTACTTAAACGCTCTTTCGCAAGTCGTTTGTAGCACCATTTCGGTTTGATAACTGGGCATCCGTGAAACTCTCCCTCGGGCGTACTTTGCGTCTGACACTCTGTACGTCATACTATCATTCTCGCCTCCCGGACGAAACCAGGCTCCATGAAACTCCCGACCAAACTCCTTCAAAACTGCTGGTTTCTCGCCGGACCAACTGCCGTCGGGAAATCAGATCTTTCATTGCAACTCGCCGAACGTCTCGATGCCGAAATTTTGTCCCTTGATTCGATGGCCATCTATCGAGGAATGGATATCGGCACTGCAAAACCTTCGACAGAAGATCAGAATCGTATCCCCCATCATTTGATTGACCTGATTGCCCCCTGGGAAGAATACACCGTTGCCGATTATCTGGCAGCGGCCCATGACTGCTGTTCAGAGATCCTTGCTCGCAACCGTACTCCTCTGTTTGTCGGGGGAACCGGTTTCTATCTCCGCAGCTTATTGCGTGGAATTTTCAAAGGACCACCTGCAGACTCGTCGGTTCGGGAGCAACTGGAGATTCGTTATTATTCTGAAGGGCCAGAAATTCTTGCGGCGGAATTATCAGTCATCGATCCGATTGCGGCGAAGAGAATACACCCGAATGACCAAAGACGTTTGGTGCGAGCGCTCGAAGTTCATCAAATTACCGGCCAGCCATTCTCTTCCTTTCACCACGAAGAGCCGCTTCCTGAATCCGAACGCCCACAACACGTCTATTGGCTTTCAGCCCCACGCGACTGGCTGCATGAACGCATCAATCGGCGGGTTGATGTGATGATCGAAGCTGGTCTACTCCCGGAGGTTCGACGGCTCCTTATCGACCCTCAAGGAATTTCCAAAACCGCCCGTCAGGCAATTGGCTACAAAGAGCTCTTTGATGCCTTGGAAACCAACACCGGTATCGACGAAGCCATCGAACTTATCAAAACCCGCAGTCGACAATTTGCCCGCCGACAAGAAACCTGGTTTCGTAATCTGGAAGAGTGTCAACCAATCAAAATGACAGGCACAGAGACCACCAAAAAATTGGTGGACAGTTTGATCTCGAATATGTGAAGCCAATCAGATTTCGCAGACGCTGAAAGATCAACACGATCAAAACTTGTGACCTTCCTGCGGGCCGTCTTGCGTCAGTGTGAGAATCTCTGGACCATCTTCCTGCATCAAAATTGTATGTTCAAACTGAGCAGACGGTTTGCCATCGCGGGTCCGAACGGTCCAGCCATCTTTGCGGTCGAGAACCGTATCACGTCGCCCGAGATTGAGCATCGGTTCAATCGTCAGACAGGTGCCGGGATTGATAATATCCCAGCGTGATTTGGGATGCGGAAAATGAGGAACTCCCGGATCTTGATGAAACTCTCGACCAATGCCATGTCCCTGATATTGTTCGACAACAGAGTAACCAAATTGTGTCGCGTAATTAAAAATGGCTTCACCAATGTCGTAAACGGTCCCTCCGGGTTGAAGCGCGCGAATACCTTTCCAGAGAGAATCAAAAGTCACCTGTACAAGTTGTCGTGCTGCATCAGATGGTTCGCCAATGAAGAACGTCTCGGATTGATCGCCGTACCAACCATCGACGATCGTCGTCAGATCCACATTGACGATATCCCCCTCTTTGAGAACGGTTTCGTCGGGAATGCCGTGACAGACCACCTGATTGATGCTGGTACAGCAACTTTTTGTGAAGCCGTGATATCCAAGTGTGGCAGGGATATGACCATGTTCGAGAGTGTATTCGTGGACGAGAGTATTGATTTCTTCAGTCGTAATCCCCGGTTTGACATGAGGACGAACATAATCCATCACACTCGCGTTGAACCTTCCGGCTGCGCGTAAGCCTGCTTGTTCTTCAGCAATGAGATAGAGAGGTGGTTTCTTCCGTAATGGCATGCAAATCTCGATCAAACGTTCTCAAAAAACGACAAAAACACCAGGGAGCCACATTTTCGTCAGCCCACATTCTGCCAGAATTGACCTCCATCTGAAAGTATCGGTTTCCAGTTCCCGATATTTTTTTCCCGTCAAACTTGTTTGATCGATTGTGGTTTCGCACGATGAAGAGAGCCTGATTGAGTTTATTCCTTAGGAGAAGTGGATGTCTGCGTCTCGCCGTTCCCGAAAATCGAACTTGATGGGTAACCACCAGAGATCGTGGATCTGGGGCCGGCATGCTGTTCTGGAAGCCATCCGATCAGAGCGTTGGTTCCCACTTGAAGTTCGCACAACGAACGATCATGAGGAATCAATTCTTCAGGAATTGGATGGCTGGCACTCTCGACAAAGCGAATTGAGTGATCCAGCTTCGAAGCCGATTCTGGAATTCGATTCAGCGTCCCGACTCCAGGAATTGTGCAACCAACCCGATCATCAAGGGTTAATCGCTCGCATGCCCCCCTATCCTTTTCTTTCTGCTGGTGAGCTGATCGAAAATCTTTCTGACGATTCGTTCCTGTTAATTCTCGATGGCATTCAGGATGCGTTCAATTTTGGAGCCTGCTTGCGATGTGCTGAGGTCTTTGGTGTGGACGCGGTGCTGGTTGGCACCAAAGGACAAAGTGGAGTGAACAGCCAGGTCGTGAGAAGTTCAGCAGGCGCTGTTCATCACGTGCCAATTTCCCAAACCGAAAATTTGTCCGAGACACTCTCCCGGATGAAATCGGTTGGAGTCTCAATTGTTGCCGCCACAGAAAAAGCAGACGATGAACTTCCCTCATCACAAATGCACGGCGCGCTGGCTGTCATGATCGGAAACGAGGGACAGGGAATTGCGCCCGCTCATTTGGAACTTGCATCACACCGAGTGAAAATTCCGCAGGTCGGGCATGTACAATCCCTGAACGCTGCCGTGGCGACGGGAATTGTCTTGTACGAAGCAGTCAGACAGCGTCAATCCGATCACGAACAGTCAGGGCCTGAAGCATGACACTCGAACTTCGTAATCCTCACAGTGTTCTCGCCGCATTAAAACATCGTCCTCACGATATCCGCGAGATTCGTTGCTCTTCATCAAACCCGGGAGGAGCTTGGGACGAAGTTCTGATTGCCGCGCAAAAAGCGGGAATCTCTTTGTCGGTCAGTCAGCGACAAGGCAGCAGTAAACGTCAACGCGGACACAACCAGACAGAACGTTCCAGCGGGACGGTGGCAATGGTGAAAGAACGTCAAGATTTTGCGATCAAAGAGATTCTGCCGCCGGAAGGAAACACTCCCCAAACCGGTTTGTGGCTGGCACTCGATTGTTTACAGGATCCTCAAAATGTCGGCGCAATTTTTCGCAGCGCGTCGTTTTTTGGAGTCCAAGGGATCATCCTCACCAAGGACCGCTCGGCTCCTATGAATTCAACTGTTTACGATGTCTCTGCCGGAGGTGTAGAAGCGATGCCGTTCAGCGTCGTCACTAATTTGACCCAAGCCTTGAAAACCGCTAAGGAAACTGGTTTGTGGGTTCTGGGGGCTTCAGAGCATGCCCAGAAGGACATTTCTCAAATCGACCGTGGCCGACCTTGGCTCCTCGTCATCGGTAATGAGCAAAAGGGAATTCGCCGTCTCACTGGCGAACAATGCGACGAAATCTGCCTGATTACGCCAAAAGGAGAGGTTTCATCGTTGAACGCTTCTGTGGCGGCAGGAGTGTTGATGTCCGAATTGTCGTCAATATCGGCATCATGAGCGGTCGCTTATGGACATTAAAGCAGAAATCCTGAAAGTCGGTTGTTGCCCATACCCTTCCTGACAGGTTACAAATAATATTGACCACTAAAGTCACAAACATTTGCCACTAACATTGATATCGCTCCTAGCTTTTTTAGCTCATCGCCACTTGAGGATTGTTATGACAGAAGTAACTCTGCAAATCCTCGAAGGGTTGGAGCGTGGGAAAGTTTTTTCGTATCTGGAACCTCCCTTCACGATCGGTCGGGAAATTTCCAACGTGATTGCCTTGAATGATGAGAGCGTGAGTCGATATCACGCCAAAATTCAGGAAGATAATGGAAAAATCATCCTGACAGATTTGGGTTCAACCAACGGCACCCGAATCAATGGTCACCCGATACAACTCAAAGTGCTCAAACCAGGAGATCAAGTTCATATCGGCCGATGCATACTATTGTTCGGCAACTTTGAAGAGATCGATGAATCGCTGGGGTATCCGGGAAGCGTTTCTGACTCTGGAAATATTGGCTTAACCACACGCGAGCCTCTTCGCGTCGAAGAGGCAGATATAAACGATTCCGGTTCCTGCTTCGATGTCCACGAAGCGGGATTGGAACTATTTCCCCAAGGTTGTCCACAATTACCCGATGATTTGAAACTCGTTCAACGTGCTCAAATCTCTGACCTGATCGCCTTCATGCACAATCGCATTGTGCAATTAATGGCTGAAAGTTATGAAGACTTCGATGACGAGGAAGATCGCGAAGTCCGCATCCGCTGGAAAGCTTGGCAACGTCTCATTCGTACTGAAATGGAACTGGCACAAGCTCTGCAAAAAATTTTAGACCCCGACTCTTAACGGCTTCAAGCTTCGACCAACCCCTCTCGAATAGCAAACCGAGCCAACTCCACACGATCATGGATGCCGAGTTTGTTCATGATACGATATTTGTGTGAATCGATGAACTTTTCCGACAAGTGCATTTGTCGAGCAACCTCTTTGACGCTTTGCCCCACAGCCAAGTGACGCAACACTTCGAGTTGTCGATTGGTGAGTGAAGAAAGCCCGCTCTCACCACGCATTGAATAAGTATGATTCTCTCGATTGTAAACGACCCGATTTTCGATCTCGCTGGAGAAACAAAAATCACCACGATTAATCCGATGAATCGAATCGACCAGACTTGAGAACGGCTCGGTTTTCAACAAGAAGCCAAAGGCATTGACTCGTAATGCTTGTTCGATGGAAATGTCAGATGCCCATCGACCGAGAAACAAGAAGCGTGTTTTCTTTTGTCGCGCGTGAATCTCGGCAGCAATATCAAAAGGATCGCGTCCTTTCAATTCAACATCAATAATGGCGACTTCTGGAAAGGTGTCCAGGCACGCGCGAATACCCTGCTGAGGATCATCGTCCGCATACACAATACTCAAATCTGGTTCAGAACTCAGATTGGAAGCGAGAGAATCCAGCAGCATCCGCTCGCTGTCCATAATTACAAGATGAATGGGGGCGCGGTGAGGCAAGTCCATGTTTACTTTCCCTTAGTCACGGTCATTGAATTATTTATGAAAAAATGAAGTGCAAAAGAATTGACGGTTCCGTAGGAGGGAAAACGCGGGACCGTTTGACCGAGGGGACTGGAAGCTTTGAAGAGACTACGATGAGAGCCTGTGGCAAACTCTTGAAGAGTTGACAACTTTTGAAAAGGTGAACTGAAAAAACGTGGCATCACGCTTTCAGACATCGGAGCGTTTCCCCAAGACGATAAGGGGAATTCCACTAAGGAATGGCAGCATCCAGAAGGAGAACTATGATGTCTCTGAACTGCTCGCATTGAAATCATCACCCTCACACGGGACAGGGGTCTAACCTGTTTCACACCCGATGGGGAGGGGGAAACTCTCAAATCATTAGCGTGAGTATAATTCAATCACTCGATTCTCACTAGCCCTTCCCAAAAATATTTTGCCCCCTTCCAGCATTGAAGATTTCCCGGTACAAACCCATGATATCATCGAGAGATCATCTGACGGGAATGGCAACGAACTGTGAGATTTTTCCTGATTGTCGCCTTTTGTCATTCACAAGTCTTTCAAAATAAGAGACTTACACCCCCGCGCCGCTTCAATCCCTCCCGCATTGCCTGACATAATGAATAGTGACATTTCTACGGAAGACTCAGAGCAGTTGTCAAAATGGGTTTTGGCGATTCTGATTCTGCAAACTCTCCTTTACTTTGGCTGGTTTTTCACAAGCACTTCGACAGCCGAAGAGGTCCATAAGTCTCCCACACACGCCGAGAGTCATGAGGGAGAAGAAGAAGCCCATTCGAGTGATAACACTCGCGCCCCCATAGATGAACATCACCAAGCCTCGCCACCACCGGCAATTTACAGCGTGATTCCGTTCGTCTTACTTTTGGGGGCAATCGCAGTGTTGCCTCTGTTCCACAAGACAGAACACTGGTGGGAACGCAATGTTAATCGCTTCAAGATTGCTGTTGGCTTGGGCTTATTGACTCTTCTCTATTACGCCGTCATTTATGATCATCCCGTAGAAGATCATTTTGCTCATGGCCATACCGAAGCTGGTTTTTCAGCATCAATCACTGTGCTCAAAAATGCAATTCTGGTGGAGTACGTTCCGTTTATTGCTTTGCTCTTCAGTTTGTACGTCATTTCGGGTGGAATCCACTTGAGAGGAACTCTGGTTGGTAAACCGAAGCTGAATGCAACCATCATCGGCTTGGGTGGTTTGCTGGCAAGTTTCATCGGGACAACCGGTGCTGCCATGTTATTGATTCGTCCGCTGATTCGCGCAAATCAGGAACGCCGCTACGTCGCACATACAATCGTATTTTTCATTTTCGTGGTCTGCAATACCGGTGGATGTTTACTCCCCATCGGCGACCCGCCATTGTTCCTCGGTTATCTTCGAGGAGTCGACTTCCTCTGGACACTCAATTTGTGGCCGATGTGGCTAACCATGAATTGTCTTCTCGTCGCCGCGTATTACTTGTTTGATCTTCTGAAATTTCGAAGTGAAGACTTAAATCTCGAAGAAATCGATGCCGAACAGAAAGAACCAATCTCCATCGATGGAAGTATTAACTTTCTCTGGCTCGTGGGGGTGATTCTCTGTGTGGCATTTCTGGATCCTTCTCGCACATTGCCGGGAACCAATTGGGCTCCTCCTGTCTTCATGCGCGAAGTACTGATGGGGCTACTAACCGCATTGTCTTTGTGGACAACCACCAATCAAACTCGGCAACTCAATTCGTTCAACTATGATGCCATTATCGAAGTCGCCGCGCTCTTCATTGGTATTTTCATTTGCATGCAACCGCCGATTCAGATTCTCGATGTGTACGGGTCACAACTGGGATTTGATGAAGGCTGGAAATTCTTTTGGGGCACCGGGCTACTTTCGAGTTGCCTCGATAATGCCCCGACGTATGTCGTTTTCTTTGAAACAGCACGAACTGTGGCTCAACCGGGTGCAGAAACTGTTGCCGGCGTGACGAGCCTTCATTTAATTGGTATCTCTTTAGGTGCTGTTTTCATGGGTGCGATGACCTACATCGGCAATGGCCCGAACTTCATGGTCAAAGCGATCGCTGAGAAAAATAATATTCGCATGCCCAGTTTCTTTGGGTATATGCTTTATAGTTGTGCTGTCGTGTTACCTGCATGCATTCTGATCAGCCTGATCTTTTTACGCGGTTGATTCATGAAGTCTCAATCAACTTCCGAGTTTCAGTAAATGGAATTTTCATGTCCGATTGGTCATCACTTTGTGAGACACTCAAAGGACGAGAAATTGTTCTCGATGTGACCGCCATGTATGTCTATCTGGGAACTCTCACTGACTGGGATGACAAATTCGTGACGCTGGAAACTGTCGACGTTCACGATTTGCGAGACACGGCCACCTCGCGCGAACGATATATCGTCGAATCACGCATGCACGGTATTCGCCCCAATCGAAATCGCGCCCATGTTCGCTGGGACGAAATCATCAGTCTCTCAGCCATCGAAGATGTTCTTTAGATCGCGTCTCATCACTTACTGTTGTCAAATGCAATTATTGCAAGACGAGCGATGCTTTCTCAGCGACGGAAAAGCACCCACCTCCCACACGCAAAGTCCATTCTTTGTTAGGTTTAGGGAAATAATCGCATTCTAAAAAACAAGCATCTCAAAACGATCTGGTCGAGCCCGTTGAGATTTCATTAAAACTCTCCAACACACCAGCGTGCGAAGGCTGGAAGCTCATTCTGTGAACAGATTATTCGGTTTAAGGTGCACCATGCGATTGATTCTGTGCCTCTCGGCAATACTTCCCATGATGGTCTTTCTGGGTTGTCACCCACGTAACCATACTGAACACGGTGCAATGGTCGGCTCGACCGCCGGCGCGTTATTAGGCGGGATCATTGGCCATCAAAGTGGAAACACCGGTGATGGTGTTGTTCTGGGAGCACTCGCAGGAGGCTTAACCGGTGCCGTTGTCGGAAACTCCGAAGATAAAAAAGACATGGCCTACGAAGAACTTGCGCAGGCTGAAATGGAAGAAGCAACCGCGGTCACCAACCTCGACTTAATCCGTATGACGCAAAGTGGAGTCAGTGATGACGTGATCGTGAATACGGTCAAGAATCGCGGTGGGCGAATTGATATGAGTCCCAATGCCATCATCGACTTGAAGTCGAATGGTGTGAGTGACTATGTCGTATTGGAGATCCAGAAAGCTTCTCAAGCGGCGGCGCATGGAGACGTTGTTCGCGGAGTCTCCAGTCGACCCGAGGTGGTGATTGTTCCGTCCGTCGGAGTGGGTGTTGGTGTGAGCCGACATCACCATCCCTATTGGCACAGGCCACGACCTCGCGCAGGAGTCCACCTGCATTACTCGCGATAAGCTATTTTTTCGACATCGCCTTCTTGGCGATTGAATCAATCGCTTTCAAATCGACTTGTTTGCCGTCCGCGGGAAAATTCTGCGGGACCAAATACCAGGTTTCGGTGAACGAAGCCGACGCATCCGGTTTTAACTTTTCCCGTGGGCCAATCGGCTCCAGCTCGACCATTGGACGGTCGGGATACCAGATGGACATCGTCAACCCGGCCACTTCGTTGTAAACCCGATCCGGGTAAACAGGAAACTGTTTGACGAACATCAAATCGTTCGGCATTAAATAGGCGAACCAACCCGCTTGAGTATCCATACCAAGTTTTGGAAACGCGGGTGGACCCAAGATCTCCAGAAAGCCGTCGCGACGGCGAATATTCTCATCTTCGGGCAGATAGTTAATCACGGGAGCCGGCGTGTACATCACATACCGATGGGGAAATCGACTTGGTTCGGTGAGAGGAATCACAACAATTCCTCCCCCCAGAGCAAATGTCCGACTCCAATAACAGTACTCAACCGTTTTGTCAGAACGGTTGGTCATGGTTTGCCGACATTCGAGTTGGCTGGAATTTGGATCAAGTTTGTAATCTCGCACCAGTTGCACGCCAGTCGCTTGATCATGTGGGCTAATCACTCTCACATGTCGATCGCCAACGATTTCTCCCTGCCAAACTCCCTGCCAGAGCACCGGATGCTTAGGGATCGTCGTTTCGGGACCGATATCAAATCGACCGGGAATCGGTGAACCACCACGCTTACCTTCTTCATAGGTACAGCCATCTCCGCCTTTGGGCAGCGGCAAGGCTTCTTTCCCTTGATGGCTATAAGACAAAATCCGCCCTCCCACTTGAGGGCAGATAATGACGGAAGTTCGGTCGTTGGAAATCTTCAAACAATCGTCATAGCCGTATGCGGAGACCCGAGAGACGCCCTCTCGTTCACCTGCGGGCAGGAGAGACGCCGAAACGATGAGATATCCGAAGACCAAGAGCGAGTTTTTCATGAAACATTTCTCTCTGTGAAAAGCAAGATTTTTGACGACATACGCATTATGATCAGAAGAGATCGACAATGAAATGTTTATCTTTCCCAACGAATGGCAACTCGCCAGCGTAGCGAGAGTGGATTGTGATATCGCCCCTCTCTACATTGATGATTGGTAGAACGCATGTCGGCAGTCGAACCCATATTCGATGATGAAGCTGATCAACCGCAGCCGGAGGGATCGATTTTTCAGAGTGCGGGAAAGTGGTTGATTCTTCTGCTCTCCCTGTTGGCAGCCGATGTCTCTATATACCGAAGCGAGGGTTACGCGGGATTCGGTCTGTTCTTAGTACTGGCTCCCGCTCTTTGGGCGCTTCTGTTTTTTCGGCCACAGTCGAAAACTCGCACACTCCTCGTCTATATAATGCTGGTCATTCTGGCGGCACGCATGCTGATCAGTGGATTCTGGTTACAGCCGATCATGGGAGGCTGGCTACTCGTGGTCTATGCCATGCTGTTAACGGGACGCACTCCTCACGTTCTGGAATCAATTCAGTACGCCACTCAATCGGCAGTGGCTGGTTTTACACTGTTACAAAAAAGATCGTATCGTGAACGTCGAGGAGTCTGGAATACCATTGGTGTAAGCGGAACTTTGAGTGTCGTCATTCCTGTCTTTTCTGTTCTTGTGTTCGGTTTTATATTCGTTCTCGCCAATCCACACTTAATGGAACTGTTCGGTGAAACCTTTGAACTTTGGTTTCAGACGATTAGAGAATGGTTTGTCGAGCATGGTCCGCAACCTTTAGAACTCGCGTTTTTGATTCTTGTACTTTTTGTGACTGCGGGATTAGTCCGACCCATCAATCGCTCTCTCGACATGCTGGACATCACCGATGAAAACGAGGTCATCGACGACTTTGTCCAAAGAAATCAACCTTCTGTTATGTATGCCGCCTATCGAAACACATTGATCGCCGTGGTCATACTATTTGCCGTGTACATGGTCTTCGAGTTTCAAACTCTCTGGTTCCGCGACTATCCGGATGGTTTTCATTACTCGGGGTATGCCCATGAAGGAGCCTTTTGGTTGACAGTTGCCTTGGGGCTCTCGACACTGACCCTGTCCTCTATTTTTCGGCGAGCCACATTCGCCGACGATCGAATTCAAGGCTTGAAAAAAATTGCCTGGCTTTGGTCGGCTGAAAACCTGTTTCTCGCGTTGGCCGTGTATCATCGCCTTTGTATCTATGTTGGTTTCAACGGCATGACACAAATGCGTGTGGTGGGATTTTTCGGCATTTCGGCCGTCGTGGGAGGATTCGTTCTGGTTGTGATCAAGATTATCAAGCAACGACGGTTTCATTGGCTCATACGTCGTCAATTATGGGTGCTGGCAATCTTTGTGTATCTCTACGCGATTGTCCCCACTGATCGATTTGTCGCCCAATACAACGTCCGGCATATCTTAGCCGGCAATCCGGCTCCTGCAGTTCAATTTGCCATCCATCCACTCAGTGACGAGGCGGCATTAAAACTCTTCCCACTTCTCGAAAGCGAAGACAAAATCATCCGTGAAGGCGTGCGTACGATTCTTTCCACCCGTTTTGATCGAGAAAAAGAAGAATCCGAAGAACGCAAGGAGAGTGGGTGGTCTGCCTATTCATTGGCCCATCGGAAATTACTCGCGCTAATGAATAGCAAATCAGCACAGCTTGAATTTGAGGGAGACCAAGGGGAACGGGACACTGCGAAAGAGGCGTTCATCGACTATACTTATCAGTGGTATTGAGCTTTTGTTTAGTCACTGAAAGATTTGATCCATCTACGCGATCTGTCAGAGGGATTTATTCGTAGTCGTTTAGCGTATGCCTACTCATCCGACGGATGAGGGGCGGGTTGTTCAGAGAGAACAGCGTAAGCGTTTTCAGCCGCACGTTGCTCGGCTTCTTTTTTCGTGTTACCCCACGCAGCCGGATAATATTCGTCACCAATATAGGCTGAGACTTTGAAGCATTTGGAGTGGTCAGGACCTTTCTCATCTAACAAGCGATATCCGGGAGTAAGTTGAAAGTCTTTTTGAGAAAGTTGTTGTAACACACTTTTGAAATTTTCTTCTTCCTCTTGTTCGACCAGACGGATGATTTCTTGCTGCAATACCGATCGCAGCCAGGTCCGCGCCGGTTCGTAACCTCCATCGAGATAGATCGCCGCAACAACTCCTTCAAAAGAGCCAGCGATGACAGACTCCGGAATGCCTTCGTGGTTAGTGAGACCTTTTCCGAGATAAAGGCAATCATCCAGACCAATTTCGCATGAAATTCGTGCACAGGTTGAACGACTGACGACTGACGATTTAATTCGTGTCAGTTCCCCTTCAGCATAATCGGGATAGCTCTCAAAGAGAGTTTCGCAAACCACCATGCCTAAAACGGAATCTCCCAAAAATTCCATGCGTTCGTTCGATGTCAGGCGAGATGCCGCAATCGAGGAATGCGTTAATGCACGACGTAACAATTCACGATCCTGGAACTTGTACTGAAGAATCTCCTCACATCGAGATAGATTGACGTCTTCGGAAATCAAATCGGAAGGTTGCGACGACATGGGAACGGGAGACGATCTTGAGAGTAGGATGTAAGGCGAGTTCTCTATGATGCAACAGACTACGAAATGGGTCAACCACCACTTGAGTGAAACTGCTGACGAAGGACATTTGCTCCCTTTTTGGCACTCTGTTTTTTCAAGGCCTGATAGCAGTCGTAAATCCCCTTGGCTCGCGCTTCGCGGGCCAAGTCCCAATACTCGGTGGACGGATTTTCTGCAAAGTGTTTGACGGTTTGTGGATCGTTCAGGTTGATTTCCTGCTCCAAAAATAGTCGTAAAAAGTCGTCCCAACCATGCCGATGGGCGGTTTGATAAATACTCGGTCCCTCATCGAATTTCACATGACCGTCTTGCCCAGTGAGCATCATGCGGCCGGTCACATGTTCGGGAAGTTCCAGTGAGTAGACGGGCATCGTTGCCATTTGGGTATTCGTTGCTGACAGGCGAACCCAACCAGCTTCATCGACTTTTCTCACATTTTCCGGTTCCTCATTGAACGGATTCTCTCGCTCCGTCAACATGCGAGGTGTCGATTGTAGCGCATCCGAAAAAGTATTGAGAGAGGCAACATAAGAGAGAAATCGATTACCAAAATCGAGCTGCGCAACTTTCAAACGATTGCTGAGGGGATAGGGATTGTTTTGAGTGCGTAAATCCTGAACGTAGCCAAGTAACGCTTCTCGTGTTTCAGGATTGTGGTGGAGCATGAAATGCACCCAAGCCCACGATTCCTGATAGTCGAGTCTTTCCAGGTCTGCGAATTCGTCGATCTTTTCGAGCCGCTTCAGATCGGGTTTCCACCCCGCCCCAATCTTGGCCGTCAATTCACTGGGGTAGTTGCTGTTGAGTTCACCCGGTTGATCACCGGCCACTTCAAAATATTCGGCCAAACCTTCATCCAACCAAAGCGGCACATTCTTCAAACTAGCATGCAACAGGCCGTGCGTGTACTCGTGCCGCAGATCTTCCTGAATTCGTTCTCCCCAATAACTAAAGACGGCCAGCTCATTAGATGTCTTGAAGAAGTACGCACGACGGTGCGGTAAGCCGGGGTACATCTCGGCCAAATATTGTCGATAGGCCTGTTCGTGATCAAAGAGATAAACAGTGACCGTTCGTTTTTGTTCGGGTAAGTCCAAATTTTGATAGACGTGCTGCCTTAACTCTTTCAGATTATCGATCAATTCATGATCGGGTGAGATACGAAAATCGCTCAAAACCAGTAACTGATCGCTGCGGACTTTATGTTTGGCGGGCAGCGAGACCTTTGCTGAATTGTGATTCAGAAAGAGGCAACCCGGCACCAGAAACATCAATCCCAACGTGACCAGACAAGCTCTCCGTAAAGAAGCCGAAACCCGGATTCTCCCGTACAGAGTTTGAGGTTGTTGAGTGGGAGTGATCATTACAATTGATTGATTTGAAACGGATTCGCGACTTCTGGCTCAGAGCCCAGAGAAGGCAACAACTTTTTAAGGGTATCGTCGGCGACGGAGGCTTTGACGAGTTCGCTCCGACCATCGGCAATCAATGCACGAGCCACTTCGGGATGATCGCCCCAATCGGTGATTGACCACTCGCGAATGTCGACATAGACATCCGAAAGGCTCGACTGAGATTTGGGAACGATCAGAAACCCTTCTTCCGACATCACACAGTGATACTCGTAAGAAAGTCCTGTCAACAAAAGCCCACAGAACAACCCGCCTAAAAAGAGCCACAGCGATTTCATCTAATGCATCCTTGCTGATTGAGTTGATCTGATAATGCGATGCCGATGCATCAGCGCGCATCATCTCTCTATGATATTGCGTGGTCGAATCCTCCCAGAATTCTTACATCTTCACAAGGTCAGATATCGAAGCACTTTACGGCTACAATCCAAAGGTCTGGGAGAATCTGTGATCGTGCCTATAATTCAGAAGAGCGCTCGTATTTGTCAAATTCTACCAGGTCGATCAATGCTGAAATATCGAGCTACGGAAAAAGACTTGCGCGATTGGTTCACACAACAAGGGTGGGACGGAAAATCGGGGCGATTCGAGGAGCTGAAACTGATTGCCATTGAACGTCCCGGCTGGGTGCAGGTTTTTCAGTTCTGCGGCACGATCTTCGATGAAAATAATCAGAAGCACAATTTGTGTGGTTACTGTCGTGACGATGAACGTAGTCAAAAGTTTGATGTCGTGTACGGAGAATCTTTTACAGATCTTCACACGAACTTTGCGGAATGGACATCGGGGCTTGTTACAAAGAGTAGGTGTAATAAACATCCCGTACAAATTGCCTTAATAATTCTGTTTGTAGTTTGTCTATCACTTTTGATGATCTGGCTCGCGATCATCTCTCTAGCAACAACTTGACCATTCATATTGTTAAGGCGCACGTCCCACCTCCCAGACCTCCCGAGATCAGCGAGTCCCACCAACTATGAACCCCATCTCTCCTTCCCTCCACGAAATCATGATGCGGCATGCAATCGTCATCGCCCGTCAAAACTCCTCTCATCCATTCGGTTCCGTCATTGTAAACTCTTCGGGCGATGTCATCGCCGAAGGGATAAATCGCGGAACCGAAAATCCTATTTGGCACGGTGAAATTGACGCCATCAATGAATGCTTCAAGAGAGTAACGACGATAATTGGTCGAATTATATTCTCTATACAACAGCCGAACCTTGTTCGATGTGTATGTCGGCGATTCTCTGGTCGGGCATCGGCACCGTTGTCTACGGGAGTTCCATCAAAACTTTGCAAACGATGGGCTGGAAACAGATTGATCTGACATCGAATGAGGTCATTGCCAAATCATGGGATTCCGAGATGGCCACGATGGGAGGAGTCCTTGAGGAAGAATGTGACCAGCTTTTTTTGAACGCCGTTCAAAAACTGAAGGCATCGTAAAGAGAATACTCCGTCTTGGTGGAAAGCATCGGCTCTCAACTCTAGGATAGAGATTCTTCTCTTCCTTGGAGCTTGAAATGTCTACCCCCTTGCTGATCGACACACACTGTCACCTTGACGAATCATCCTTTGAGCATGATGTGGCCACCGTCATCGAATCTGCCACGACGGCTGGCGTTGTCTCGATGTTAACCATCGGCACAACTCGCGAAAGCAGCGAACGTGCTGTGGCCTTGGCGGAACAATATGAATCCGTTTTTGCTGCCGTCGGTATTCAACCAAATTACGTCGCGGAAGCAAAAGCAGGAGACTGGGAACGGATTGTTGAGTTGGCGGCACATCCGCGAGTGTTGGCGGTCGGAGAAACGGGGCTCGATAAATATTGGGACCACGCTCCACTAGAACTTCAAGCAGATTATTTTGATCGTCATCTTGAACTCTCACAAGCAATTGGCAAACCGTTCATTGTCCATAATCGTGAAGCAGATGCTGAAGTCGTTGAGCAATTGAGGCGACATGGGAAACAGGGAAGTCTGCGGGGCGTCATGCATTCCTTTTGCGCCGACCAGAAAACAGCCGATACTTGCCTTGAGCTCGATATGTACATGTCGTTTGCCGGCATGGCGACTTTCAAAAGAAACGATGAACTCCGTAATATTGCTGGGAAAATTCCTGCGGATCGAATCTTAGTCGAGACTGATTCCCCCTATCTTTCACCACATCCCATGCGAGGAAAACGGAATGAGCCTGCACGTGTCGCGTTGACGGCACAAGTGATCGCCGATGTTCGAGAAATCAGCATCGAGGAATTCTCGAAGCAAACGACGGCGAATGCTCGAAGATTATTTGGATTCCCCGGCTGATTCTGGTTGTCGAATGGGTGCAAAGTGTCATAATGCCTCAACTCTTTACTGATCGAACAAGGAAGTTGAAGCTCGATGTCATCGGTTTCTCAAACGATGCCTGAAAATCAGAGTATGAAACCAAAGTCTTCACGCACCGAATCAATAAAAATTCCACACTCCTTGACCGGTGGATCTTCTGATCTCGTTTTGAAGCTGTTCCTGAAACATGGTCTCCGGCCTGCTGGTTGGAGGAAATTACCAACGTGGGCGAGCCTCTTATTGAATTCTCTCACCGGAGTTCCTTTTCGTTGGCAGGAACGATTCAGTTCTCGTCGTGCAAAAGCTTTGGAGACAGAACCTGCTCCACCTCTGTTTGTCATTGGTCATTGGAGAAGCGGAACAACACATCTGCATAATTTATTGACGAAGGACCCGCAGTTCGGATATCTCACAATGCGTCATTGCATTACACCGAACAGCTTCCTGACCATGCCGGACTTCATCAATGACAAGCTCGCCAAGATGATGCCCGATCAACGACCCGTCGATGGAATGAAGATGGGTTGGGATTTTCCCAAGGAAGAAGAATTTGCGTTGGAAAGAATGACGGACATTTCTTACAACCACTGCTACCTCTTCCCCGACCGAGCCGAAGAATTGTTTCGCCGCTCGGTCATGTTTGACCAGACGCCCACAGATGCAGTGAAATGGACGGTCGAATATCGCAAACTGTTGTGTCGCTTGAGTCTCGACCAGGAAGGGAAGACGTTATGCCTGAAAAACCCCCCGAACACCGCTCGGATCCCACAACTATTGCATCTGTTTCCTGATGCAAAATTTGTTTTTATCGTGAGGAACCCCGAACACGTTTTTCGATCAACACGTAATCTCTGGATGAATGTGACACAGCTTCTCGGCCTGACCAAAACAACCGAAGAAGATATCGAGCAGAATTTTCTCTCGTTCTACAAAGCGTTGATGCAAAAATACCTGACCGACCGAGATTCGATTCCTGCGAAAAACCTGGTGGAAGTAAAATTCGAAGATCTGGAACACGCTCCTGTTGAGACGTTGCAATCGATCTACTCCTCATTGCAACTTGATGGGTTTGAAACGGCAAAACCACTCTTTCAGCAGTACATTCAAGAAAAGTCCGGGTTTCAAAAATCAGCCCATCAACTCGAACCGGCTGAGATCGAGTTAGTCCAAAACCACTGGGGCTTCGCGTCGAAGGAATGGGGATATTCCAAGGAAACTTAGCACCCCATCTTCCCCAAGTTTATCTCGACAACAAGTTTCTGGTTCTGCCAAATCTGATTGATTCCGTAGCAGGTTCGGATATGATGAGATTTCGCGTGGCGGGGGATCGCACAAGAATCGTCCGGCTTCATCGCCAGGACACTGCGGGGCAACCCCGCGGGTGAAAGATTGTTTCCCATTCGCAGTTGGATGATATTGTGGGTCAGGTTTGACCCACAATATCATCCGCCACAGGATCGGTTGTGCTACCTGCCGCGCGTTTTTTATGTCTCGTCTTCCCAGCCGCTCACCTCTCGAACGAAAGTCTCCCGATGTCTGACAAAGACCCGGAACTCGTTCCCGATGATGTCATCCCACACCAAAACTTGCCTCCTCTCGAATATCGAGACATGCCGAAGGCCATCCCCTGGAAGGCCATGATTGGCCCCAGTATTATCCTTGCCGGTCTCTCGCTCGGCTCGGGCGAATTCATGCTCTGGCCCCACATTACCTATAAAGCGGGATTCGTTTTCTTCTGGGCCTGCCTGCTGGGTGTGATGACGCAATATTTCCTCAACATGGAAATTGAACGCTACACACTCGTCACGGGCGAAAGCGCGATCACCGGCTTCTGCCGCATGAGCAAGCATTGGGCCTGGATCATGCTGATCTGCAATATTGTTCCGATGGCTTGGCCCGGCTGGGCGAGTGGTGCGGCGACAACACTTTCCTGGTTGATCTTCGGACCGATCGATGCCGCCGGTGGTGATTTCTCGGCTCCCTACACGAACTGGTTTGCCATCGCCGGGCTGGTACTTGTCGGTGTCGTTCTGACATCCGGTCCCGTCGTCTATAACACCGTCGAAAAGATTCAGACATTTTTAGTCGCCTCGATCATGATTGCCGTGGTGGTGTTGGCGTTCATTCTGGTAAAGCCCTACGCAGTCACTGCGATGTTTGCAGGAGCAATGAACCTGGGAGAGATGCCGCCTCCCGATTCGGGGTTGGCGTTCGTCGCATTATTGGGGGCTTTAGCATTTGCCGGAGCGGGAGGAACCTTAAACCTCGGGCAATCGAATTACATCAAAGACAAAGGCTACGGCATGGGAGCCTACATCGGACGGATTACGAGCCCCATCACCGGCCAAGAAGAAGCGAGCCCCGAAGTCGGTTATCACTTCAAGCACACCGAAGCCAATCTCGGTCGCTGGAAACAATGGTGGCGAGCCGCCAACATCGAACACTTCCTCAGTTTCTTTGTAACCTGTCTGGTTTGTCTCGCCCTACTCTCACTGATTTCCTATTCGATTTTTTATAACGCGGATGGAAACTTGAAGCCCGGCATGGAGAGCTTCGGGAAAGATATGGATTTCATCTGGGGAGAAGCAACCACTCTTGGCGGCATGGAGAATGGGGGGATCCTCAAGATTGCATTTCTATTGATGGGAACCGCCATCTTGCTCACCACCGAACTGGGAGTCCTCGATGTGATCTCCCGGATTTCCGCAGACATCGTGAAAGTGAACTACCTGCGCGATAACCCCAAATGGTCGGTCAGCAAATTGTACTTTCTCTTTTTGTGGGCCGAGATTGCGTTGGGAATTATCATCTTGCTAGTCCCCGGATTTTCGAAACCTCTGTTTCTCGTGAAGATCTCGGCAGCGCTACAGGGGGGCGTGATGTTTGTCTATTCGATCTTGTTGCTCTGGATGAATAACAAGATTCTCTCGCGCTCGTTGTCGATGAGTCCTCTGCGCTTTGTGGCCATCATCTGGTCATGTGCGTTCTTTGGATACTTTGCCTTCATGGTAATGAAAATCGAAGTCCTGCCGTTTCTGTTTGTGGAATGAGTGAAGGTTAGTTCCACCGGCATGAACTTGACGCAAAGTCGCCAAGAGAGAAAGAAACGCAAAGAGCGTGATAACGGGATTGGGGGTCACGCACTTCCCGACCTTCTTTGGTGGAGAGGTTTTGCACAAGCTACTTTCGCGAAAATGCTTGACTTCCTCGGCGAACTCTGCGGTCCCAATTGAGAAATCTCTCAAAACATAATGATTATTTTCTCGCTATCACCTCGCTGCTGTTTAACAAACTGCTGAAAACATAGCTTCATATCAGCGTTTTTGACGTTGCGCAACGTCCTCATTTTTTTCTTCTCTCGACACGATCAGGACTTACGAATTCTGATCGGCTCTGTTTAACAACAGCCTCCCTATGGGTAAAAGCACACTCACAGGGAGTCAACATGCTGGAGATTTTGAAAGACAAGTGGCGGACGGCTCGACTGGAAGCGCGTTACCGCCGCATCATGCAGGAACAAGTCCTGCAAATGGTCGAAGAGCAATCGCCTCAGCCGGTCCAGGAAGATCCGGGACGCTGGTTGTTGCTGGGTGACCAAACTTCCGGGCCCTCCGAACAAACTCGCAAAGATGTCCGGGCAGCCGCTCGTCAATTGTCTCAGAATCATCCCCATGCTCGTAACATTTTACGGCTGCTGGAAATTTATGTTGTCGGCCCAGGACTCAAGCTTGCCCATCATTCGCTCGACACACAAGATACCAGTTCAGCACTGCTGGCCAAGACCGCCAACGAAGTGTGGCATCAGTTCTTAAGCCACAACCAGCGTCATTTTTCTTACGGTGAGTTTGCCCGACGCACATGGCGTGATGGCGAATGTTTTTTGCGTCTGTTTCCATGAACACCCAGATCGCGGAAAATGAAGACAAAAGAACCGATACAATCCTGAACATGGGCCAAGGCTTCGGTCGCGGAAGAAGGTTGAACGACCGGTGAGCGACGAATTCCTTGCCCGTCAAACGGAACAAGTCCCTGCGTCATCGACCATTCCATAATCGACCGACTCAATTCTCGGGAGGTTTCATGAACCAGACCCAAAACGCGGGATTCATCTGTCGACTGAATCGAAATAATCGGATGACCGGCTTGAATCAGTAATTTCAGGGATTCTGGCATAATTTCACCAATAGTTGGGCCAGTCATAAATAATCAAGGTACCAGAGAAAGACAATCGCACAGCATCGCCCCTCTCTCAAGAGAGTATTCAGAAAATCTGTTGAAAATGCTTCAGCACGGGGCCGCTCCGATGCCAATTTGACAAAGGATTTCGTAAGATAGCCTGTTCTATTCCTTTGTCGGCTTGCCGACTTCTCATTTCCACACACTAGAAATTGCTGATACCAGATGTTTGAAAAACTGGGACAATTTGTCTCTCGTTTCTGGGGGCTGGTCCTGTTTGGCTGGGTGCTGCTGCTTGCGGTCTTATTCGCAATTACCCCCCCGTTTGAGAGTATGTTGAAGGAAGGTGAATTCGCCTTTCTCCCCAACGATTCCGACAGTGTTGAGGCAGAAGCGCTTTTTGAGAAGGCGTTTCCCGACGACTTGCTAACGAGTACCGTCGTCATTGTGGCGCGTCGACCTGCTCGAAAATCAGGCATCAATCAAGATGATCGTAATTACATTCATGATACACTTGTCCCCTTGCTGCGCTCGATTGGAGTCCGATCAACGGCCTCCGAAGATGAACCGGATGAAGCGGCCGATCTAAAAGCGGAAAAATACGCTAAGCAGTTTCAACACCTGAAGCTGACGGAAGAAGAATCAGATCTGGTTTATCGCGTTCGCGATTGGACACACCCACGAATTGGTCATCTACTCAATTCTAAACACGGAGAAGCGACGTTACTAATCATCTCATTGACGACCGAGTACATCGCCGATGTGAACATTCCGCTGATTTGGAAAATTGAACAACTTCGCGAGAACTTAAAGGTTAATCCCGACGAAGAACTCAGAATTCCCGCTGGCATGGAATTATCGCTCAGTGGCACGGCGACTGTCGGTCGTGATATGCGAAACGCCAGTAGAGAAAGTGGTGAACGGACGGAATCAGCCACGATTATTCTTGTTCTTGTTCTGCTAATTCTGATCTATCGCGCCCCACTACTGGCCATCATCCCATTGATGACCGTTGGAGTCGCTGTGGCCACATCGATGTTGGTCTTGTCAAATTTGGCAAGTTTCGGGATCGTAAGCCTGTTTAAAGATATTGAAGTCTTCATCAAAGTGCTGGTTTATGGTGCGGGGGTTGACTACTGCCTCTTTTTAATTGCCCGCTATAAAGAAGAACTCGATCAGGGAGCGACTCACCCCGAAGCCACATCTGCCTCTATTGGAAAAGTGGGAGCCGCGCTGGCTGCCAGTGCGGGAACTTCGGCTATTGGTATCGGCATGATGTCGTTTGCGGAATTCGGAAAATTTCAGCAAGCCGGCAACGCGATCTTCATTGCACTCATGATCTGTCTGGTCACTTCTCTGACATTTGCCCCGGCGATGATCCGACTCTGTGGAAAATGGGCATTCTGGCCTTACTTACCCAATGACTCCGTACAACGCGCGAGTTGGTTTTCTCCAACGACGCTGTTGGGACGTCTCATGAAAGGTGATGTCATTAATCGATTCTGGGTCAGCATTTGCCAACGGATTGAAAGAGCACCGGCCAAAATCTGGATCATCACCGTGAGCCTCATGCTGCCGTTCGCTTTTTTCGGCACGGTATTTATCGATCAACTTAGCTACGGTCTGCTCTCAGAATTGCCCGATCATTATTTGAGCGTTCAAGGGGCACGTGCGGCTCAACAACATTTCCCCCCCGGCGAGACGGGGCCTGCTCAAGTCCTCTTGCGTAATCCTTCGCTTGATTTCACCGAATCGGATGTCATCGGCCAGCTTGAATTGTTGACCGAAAAAATCAAAAAGAACCTCGAAGAGTTGGACGTGTCAGACATTCGCTCTGTGAACGATCCCACAGGCATTACCAGCCGAGCGATTAAGTACGAGCAAGAACTTGAAAAAGATCTGGGTTTGATCGAACGACGAGTCATCAATCAGAAAATTCGCGAATACTATGTCACGCAAGTCGACGAACTTGACCACAGCATCACTCGACTCGACTTGGTCTTTACCAGCGATCCTTTTTCGAGAGATAGTATCGCCAACTTCAATCTCTTCCGAAAGCGGATGGAACAGTATGCGGCAGAGTTTGACACCGCAATTAAAGAGCTTCACGAAGAAGAAATTGAAGCTCTCCAGGAAGAGCTTGCAGAGCCAGGATTAGAGAACGATGAAGTCGCTGAACTTCAAGAGGCTCTGAAAGACGTTCAAAGTCATACAATCCTACCGACCGAACTTTCGTTTCTCGGACCAACGGCCAGCATTGCCGACCTGAAAGCCGTCACTGATCGCGATCAAATCAGAATCGAAGTTTTGGTACTGACAGCCGTCTTTCTCATTCTGGTCATACTATTACGACGTGTCATGATCTCCTTCTACTTACTGATGAGTGTGTTTTTCACCTTCTTTGTCTCATTAGGGGCTGCTGCGTTGATGTTTTACAGCTTGGATCCTGCGGGGTTCGCCGGGCTCGATTGGAAAGTTCCCGTGTTTCTGTTCACAATTCTGATTGCAGTTGGAGAAGACTACAACATCCTGTTGATGACACGAATTGAAGAGGAACAGAAGGAACATGGCCTCGTCCAAGGCGCATTACAAGCCTTGCAAAAAACGGGCAGCATTATCTCCAGTTGTGGAGTGATCATGGCGGGAACATTCTCGTCGCTTCTATTCGGCACGCTTCTTGGCATGCAACAATTGGGATTTGCTCTGGCATTTGGAGTGCTCATCGATACGTTTATCGTGAGACCAATTCTCGTACCGGCCTGGTTGGTCATGTTGTATCGAGGGTATTTTGGTCCGCTGGGAAGATTTCTCGGGGCTCCGCATTCTGAACCAAATGAATCAGTGCCAGCCTCTTCGAACACTTAGGCTTCTGCTAAGAGATCTGAGAGTACTCTATGGCAAGTCAGAAAATTTTCGGATTGGGAACGATTGTCGTTGATCACCAATTATTCGTCGATCAATTCCCGGTCGTCGACACTAAAATTGAAGCTAATGAATCACGCTTACAGGTCGGAGGGCCAGTCCCTACGGCTCTCGTATTTCTTTCTCGACTTGGGCACGACTGCACGTTTACTGGCTTATGGGGAGACGATCACTTTGGAGTCATCATTGAAGAAGATCTCGATCGAGAACAAGTAAATTTCTTTCCAGCATCGCAACAACCAGGAACCGAAACGGGAACCGCCCACGTTTGGGTGGAGCAGTCGACGGGAAGCCGCACTATTGTGTGCAGACGAACCTCGGCAGATATCGAGCCACTTCAAGAACTCGCCACACATCTCTCGCAAGCGGGTGTTCTCCATCTCGATGGATGGCCTGCTGAAATAGCCGTCACAGTTGCACAATCAGCCAAAGCGAAAGGTCTCACGGTGTTCCTCGACACAGGGTCTCCCAAAGGTCGTACCACGGATCTCTTACAATTTGTGGATGTGGTGAACGCACCGCGTCGATTTCTGACTCAGTATTTCCAAAACGATGATATCGAACGAGGAGCAAAACGATTACTGGAAGCGGGCCCCAAAACGGTCACCATCACAGACGGCAATCAGGGAGCTTGGTTATTCACTCAAGAGGAAACGCATTACCAACCCGCCTTCTCAGTAGTCAACACAGATTCCACAGGCGCGGGCGATATCTTCTCGGGAGCGTTGATTCACGCAGTTTTGCAAGCATGGGCTCCCGAGCAAATCCTTGAATTCGCTTCGGCCGCGGCCGCTCTCAAGTGCCAGCAACAGGGCAATCGCGAGGCTCTACCGACGCTAGTACAAATCGAACAATTGATTGCTTCAAGTCGGTAGCTTGAAAGATGATCAATCGGTCACAACTTTAAGATTGGGAATCGCAGCTTTCAAAGCTTCCAATGTTTCTTCAGAGGGGCCCACATAACGCAATCGAAGTTCTTTCAATGATTTCAACGCAGTCAGTTTCAAGAGACCCGCGTCCGTCACACCAGTCCCATTAAGGATGAGAACCTCTAAATCGGTGAGGTTGACGATGGTATTGATCGCCTCATCAGTAATGAATGAATCTTCCAAATCAAGCGACTTGAGATGACTTAAACCAACCAATCCTGCGATATTGGTGTCATCGGTGGGAGTTTGCCGGAGATTGAGATTCTCCAATGTGGTCAGTTGACCAACTGCTGCAAGTCCTTCCTCACCGAGAAAGTTCTCGAAGAGATTCAGTTCTACAATCACAGGCAACTTGGAAAGAGTCACCAAGCCTGAGTCACCAACAGGAGTACCGCGAAGATTCAATGTTTTTAGTTTTTCCAACCCGGCCAACGACTTCATCCCTTCATCACTAATACCGTTCACTCGCATGAGACTGATGAATTCAAGATTTTTCAGATCGGCTAAAATTTTTAATCCCTCGTCAGTCACTTGAGTATCATCCAGTTCAATCGCTTTTAACTTGGGAAACTGATGAGCGGCTTCCAAAACAGCATCGTTAAATGAAGGGCCCCAGACATTGATTCGCTCCAAATCTTTGATGGGGGCAAGCTGCTTGATGAAATCAGGTGAGGCTGAGGTGCCTTGAATTTTCACACTCCTCAGATGATGCATCGTTGCCAGATATTGGGCCCCGGTATCATCGACTCCCGTAAAACGAATGTCGGCTTCTTTAAGTGAGGTTAACGGTTGAAGATGCTGCAAATCTTCGCCGGTAATGTTCGTTCGCCGAAGATAGATAGCTTTCAGATTGCTAAGATTGGAAAGCTCCTTGAGTCCTTCTCCTGTCAGGTTTGTGTTGTCTAATCCCAAGATATTCAGTGATGTGAGTTTACCAACCAGCTTCATTCCTGCATCAGAAATTTCTGGACCAGACAATCTTAAATCAACAAGGTTGGCTAGGCCTTCGAGATGAACCAAATCGTCATCGCCGATGGGATAATCAAGAGCATACATTTTTGTGATGTATCCCTCATCATCAGCGATAAGACGGACATTCAATTCTTTGAGAGCGTCAATTGACTCAGCAGAATCTTCGAGTCGCGGTTCTTCAGTAGACTCCGCTGGCTGTTTCGAATTCGTTGAACTTGAAGAATCTGGTGCCGACGACTGGGGGCACCCCGTGAAGAGCAAAGAACAAATTGCACAGACAAGAAAGAGCAGTCGATTCATGGAATTTATCTACATGCTGAAACAGTATTGTTGAAATGAGCACGTCGCTCATTTCCTGTTCATGCAGAATAATGGCCCTGAAGCAGATTGGCAATTGACGGCCTGAATTGAATATTCAAATCGGCGTCTAGTGTTGCGGTTTTTCTTCTCCAGCGAGACGAATTCGCCCTGTGCTATCGTTGTAAACTCCACCTGCTCCCGAAGAATAGGACGGTTGAAATGCAACCTGTTTCGGGATTTTGACATTTGGTGTGTATGAGGCCTGTTGTGCTGAGTCCGCGATTTCTTTTTTGAGAGTTCCATTTTCGTATGGGCCGACCCCCAACACATACCAGTTGTTTCGATCAGACTGGGACAACGATACTCCACCATCACCCAAAATTTGACCCGACTTAGTGTGATAAGCAACGATTCCCAGTTTAGCGGCAGCGTTCTGACTCTCTTTTGTCACGACTCGCAATTCGGGAAGCGTCACCATTCCCGGAATGGCCACTTCTGGAATTCCCAAAAACATTTTGGAAGAATCTGTTCCGACACCACCACTGCGAACTTCCAGACAGATATCAGACTCTTCTTTCTTGTCGACAATCGTGACCCCTTGCATCATCAAGCGATGGCGAATCGATCCTATGGTGTAATTTTTGTCAACCGATTCCATATATTTCTCTTCAAGGAAGACGCTATGTCCCGCGAAGGCACCAAAATCGACATTCGAGAGGGAATCGTCAATGGCATTCGAAATGAGCAATTGCTCTGTCGCAGTTCGTGCCGTATTGGATGTGTTCGTGGAGGTGCAACCCGTGCATGCAAATGTGCAGACGAGTAGACATAACAGAAGATCTCTCATGAGAACACCTGAAATTATAATTAATGTATTGGAAAATCGGGGTTCAGACGGAATGTCTCTACGGGTGGGGAAAAGATCGAACTTGATCTTTAGGGAGGACCTGAGTGATAGATTTTTGACAATAATCTGTCAAGACTAACAGTGAAGCCTCTCATCCTCAAAACACCGAAACTACCAAATCATTGTATGGAGCGAATTTGGATAGCATGGAGAACGAATCGTGATTCTTTATGATGAGGCCAAGACCCAAAAGGTGAAAAACGAAACCAACATGCGGAAGAGAATGACATATGAATAACGAACGGATCGCCTCACAATTTGATGAACTTGCCGATCTCCTGGAGATCCAAGGTGCCAACCCGTTTCGTATCCGAGCTTACCGCAACGCTTCCCGAACTTTGGAAGGCATAACCGACTCGGTCTCTTCACTGCTTGAAGAGGGTACCGACCTGACAGAGTTGTCAGGAATCGGAAAAGACCTGGCTGCGAAAATCGCTGAACTGGTTGAATCGGGAACTCTCGAACAACTGGAAGAACTCAAAGCCGAAGTCCCCCCCGGTGTCCTCGATATCATGCGTCTTCCCGGTGTCGGCCCCAAAAAAGCGGCCACTCTGTTCAAAGAATTAAACATCACCAATCTCGATGAGTTGAAGGCCGCCGCTCAAGCGGGAGAAATTCAAAATTTGAAAGGCTTCGCAAAGAAAACGGAAGACTCGATTCTGGCCAATATTGATCAAGCCGCAAAATCTAAAGAACGAACCTTCTTTGCAACGGCAGAACCGCTGGTCGAACAAATTGTGGAAACTCTCGCCGCGTTAGCTTCTACCCAACAGGTGACACCTGCGGGAAGTTTCCGCAGACGCAAAGAAACTGTCGGCGATCTCGATATTCTCGTCACTTCCGATGATGTCGATGAAGTGATGGACGCACTAGCCAACCATGACCTCGTCGAAGAGGTGTTACAACGTGGAGAGACTAAACAACGCGTTCGACTCATTAAAGGTCTCGAAATGGATTTGCGCGTCGTTCCGGCGAAGTCGTACGGAGCCGCAATGCAATATTTTACTGGTTCTAAAGAACACAACATCGTGATGCGGAAACGGGCACAAAAACAAAACCTCGAATTGAATGAGTACGGCCTGTTTTCAGGAGAAGAATCCGTTGCGGGGGAAACCGAGGAAGAAGTCTACGAGGCCCTCGGCTTGGCATGGGTTCCTCCCGAGTTACGCGAAGATCGGGGAGAATTTGAACTTGCTGAAAATAATAGGCTTCCTGAACTTGTCACGCTCGACGATATTCGAGGTGACTTGCATATGCACACAACCGCGACAGACGGCACGGCCACCATCGAAGAAATGATTGATGCGGCAAAAAAACGTGGCCGAAAATATATTGCAATCACCGATCACTCAAAACGAGTCACGATGGCCAACGGACTCGACGCAGACCGACTTCGCACCCATTGGAACGAGATTCGCGAAGTCGCCGAGAAAACCAAAGGGATTCAGGTCTTATGCGGCATCGAATGCGACATCCTTGAAGATGCAACTTTGGACCTCCCTGATGATGTTCTGGAAGAAGCCGATTGGGTACTGGCTGTTTTGCACTATGGGTTGAAGCAAGACAAACAGCAAATTCACAAACGATTGATGACGGCCATCAAGAATCCCAATGTCGATATCATTGGACACCCCACGGGACGAATTATTGGGAAGCGTCCGGGGGCCGAGATGGAGATGTCCGAAATCCTCAAAGCCGCCGCCGACCATGAGGTCATGATGGAAATCAATGCCCATCCAAGTCGGCTCGATTTGCATGCCCAGCATGCGGCTGCCGCGAAAGATCTTGGTATCCCGATTGTTATCAGCACAGATGCGCATTCAACCAGTGGCATGGATGTCATGCGATATGGAGTCTTTCAAGCCCGCCGCGCTGGGCTATCCGCCAACGATATTGCCAATTCCCGAAGTTGGACACAATTCAAAAAACTGCTGAAATAAGCAATTAAGATGGCAGACCCGCTCTTAAACTTCTGACAGATTTGCAAAACTGTTCCGGCCTCTCAACAATGGTAATAAGAATTCAACAATTTTCTCCCTGAAAGGAGTCTTTATTATGTTCCGTAAAACAATCTCGATGCTGACTTGCCTGACGGCACTCGCAGTCGCTGGAGTGTTGTCAGCCGAAGATGTCAAAATTAAAGCAATCACTTTGGATGTCCCCAAAAGCTGGGAACAACAACCGGCAAGCAATCGGCTACGACTGGCGGAATTCAAAATCAAGCCGGCTGAGGGAGAGACCGATGCAGAAATCGTGGTCTATTCGTTTGGCGGAGGCGGAGGAGGAGTGGCTGCGAACATCAGCCGATGGGTGAAGCAGTTTGAAGCAGAAGGCCGAGAAGTCAATGTGACTGAAGGGAAATCCAAAGCAGGCGAATATGTCCTTGTCGATGTTTCGGGAACTTATAACAAACCCGTTGGTCCACCAATTCGACAACAAACGGAAAAAACACCCAACTCGCGGATGTTGGCTGCCATCATCAATGTGGGTGAAGAAGGAAACTATTTCCTGAAATTGACCGGTGGAAAGAAAACGATTGAATCAGAAGTCGAGAGTTTCCGTAAATCGTTTGGAGCCGATAAATCGTCCGAGAAACCATTTGAGCAGTGATAGTTCTTTTTGATCGCGCAAGCAAAAGCCCGGCGAATACTCGTCGGGCTGTTTTTATTGCTGCTGCTCTGCCAAAAACTAGCGTAAGGCTTTGTGACAAGTTTTACAGCGTCTTTTCATCGCAACCAGTTTTCCACATTTGGGACAACGGGCATTTTTGCGGGCTTTTTTCAGTTTTGTTCGAGGACGTAGGACCATGGTTCTGTTTCCGAAAATCGAATCTGTGAAAGTTTCTGCGAACCTCTAGTGTAGATCTTGCGGGAAAAAATCACAAACGACTCCGTCTCGCAATTTGACGAATTTTCTGACAGGGTGTCCAGAAGTGACAAACAAAGCCGACCAGCCAGCAGATCCTGACCAATTACGACAGTTATGCGGCTTACAATTTCTTGTGGCTCTGTTCGCACTGGCTCAAATTGGCACCTCGTTCAAACTCTGGCTGCCTCAGTCAGTATTTCCGCAAGTCCCTTTGATATCTGGGTTTGTCTGGCCCAACACTGTGGCTTGGATACTGATGGGCCTCATGGTTCTGGGACTTTTGGGCCAATTGATGGATTCGCTACGAGGTGATCCCTCGAAGAGGTTTTCTCTGCTCTTTCTGCTCGCTGCGGGTAGTTTATTGCTGGAAGATCAGCACCGCTGGCAACCCTGGATGATCCAATATATATGGATCTCGCTTTTAATTTTGATCGGTCCACCCCGCAGAACATTGACGTTGGTCATCATTTTAACCACCAGCCTCTATGTCTATTCTGCGATCTCCAAAGCCAATTTGATGTTTCTCGAACAACATGGACAGGTGATTCTCTCGGGGCTGTTCCGTTCACTCAGTCTCGAGCTGAATCGTTTTCCCGAAACGATTCAGCGTGTCATGATCGCCACATTTCCTATGGGGGAGTGTTTCATCGCGGTCGGGTTGCTTATCCCACGAACACGTCGTCTGGCGGCATGCCTGGCCATGCTCATGCACGGCCTCCTGATTCTCACATTCAGTTCGCGCGGATTGAATCACGAGTGGAGTGTCATGTTGTGGAACAGCTTTTTTCTGCTGCAAGCCTTCTGGCTGTGGTGCTTACCAAAACAAGTCGTTCTAAAAAAGAATGAGACTTCCAAGTCTTCTCAACGCCGGTTTGATTACGCTCTTATTTGTGTTGGCCTCTTTCTCTGGAGTTTTCCTCTGCTCCGACTCACGGGACATCTTGACCAATGGCTTGGATGGTCTCTCTACAGTCCACGAGCAGTGGTGGTTCGAGTTCTCTTGGCGAAACCTCCCACACAGATTTCGGAGGATTTCCCACCATTTACAAGCGATCCCTATCGCTGGATTGAAGGAGATGCGGGACCGTTAGTGTTTGTCTCTGATCGCTGGTCGATCAGTCAGCTTCATGTCCCCTTGAACCCAGAACCTCGGCTGGAAGTCGCCGTCGCGTGGGCGTTGTGCGAAAAATACAACTGTTGGAGTGACCTGAGTGTCGTTGTCGAGCAACGAAACTTGATGTCACCCACAGATCGCCAAGCAGAACAATTTACCGCACAAGCTGAGTTGGAAGAATTGCGCCAACGATTTCTGTTACCAACTCAGCCAAATCATCGTTTTTTCGAGAACAACGGCCAGAACCAATAAAAAAACACTCCATAATACGGAGTGTTTTTTTATTGGTTGTAACGCGACACCATCAATCAAATTCCGGGCGACGCATGCCGAGTTGTTCTTTCAATCGGCAGACAATGCTGGAGTGCATTTGGCTGACACGCGATTCAGAAAGACCGAGCGTGGTACCGATTTCCTTCATCGTCAATTCTTCGTAGTAATAAAGAATGATGATGAGCCGTTCGTTTCGGTTGAGCCCTTTGGTCACTAGCTTCATGATGTCAAGTTTTTGGATGCTGGTTGTCGGGTCTTCCCCTTTGGCATCCTGGAGAATATCAATCTCCCGGACATCCTTGTAACTGTCGGTTTGATACCATTTCTTATTCAGGCTGACGACACCGACTGCGTTCGCATCGTTCTTCAGCTTTTCGTATTCTTCGAGAGGAAGTTCGAGTTTCTGAGCGACTGCTGCGTCGCTTGGTGGTCCCCCCGCTTCGGCTTCGGCTTGCTTTCGAGCCGCTTCCAATTTGCTGGCTTTACTACGAACAAGTCGTGGAACCCAGTCCATCGTTCTTAGCTCGTCAAGCATTGCTCCACGAATACGTGGCACACAATAGGTTTCAAATTTCACGCCGCGTTCGAGATCGAATGCTTCAATGGCATCCATCAATCCAAACACACCGGCCGACATCAAGTCGTTCATATCAACGCCATCGGGTAATTTAGCCCACACACGCTCGGCGTTATAACGAACCAATGGCAAATATTTTTCAATCAGGCGATTGCGTAAACCCTGATCAGTTTGATCCTGTTTGAATATTGTCCAAAGCTGTAATGTGGCGTCATCGACCTTCGTTGCCATGGAACTCTCCGTCGGTTGTATAGTTTGTCTGTCGATCGTTGTGATTTGTATTGCGACCGAAATCGAACGCTTCGGTGCGAGGTGTTGTCGCGAATCCCCTGAAGAGATTCACTGCCAAAAATACGTTTCAGAGAAGACGCATTGACGGCCTGTCTTTACTATCGGTCGTTACAACCATCAAATTGAATAAAATCCGCATAATCCTAAATTTCTTTTCAATCATAAAACTCACCTCAATTTACGCACTCCACCAAATCTATGCAGCTCGTGCCTCTTTCCAGTGGGATGTTGCCAGACATCCAAAGCGATCCACAAAACTGCTCTCCTCATCTGAAGCATCGAAGTTCAACAGCCAGCGACTCGTCAATCCATCAACGGTTGACTGCACGGACTCGGAAAATCTCCAATGCTCTGACTGATTCAGGGAACGATCTTGCGGCACGAACCCGGCCGCAGAAATCGAACTCTGCAGAAACAATTTTGTGGTTTGTTGCAGGCGATCAATCACATCGAATGCTTCTTCAGAAGAATCGACTTGATTCACCATGATTGACGTTCGGGACAATAAATCGGGTGATTGCTTAATAAATCCATAAGTGGCCGCGACTGCGGTTGGTTCTGATGTACAAACAAGCCAGGAGGAATCACAGCTTGAGATCAATGACTGAACTTCCCCGCCGACTGTTCCCGGAAGGTCGAGAACCAGAACATCAAAATTTTTCTGCCAGGTATTGATGGCAGACTGAAGCACTTGAGACTGCCCCCAGAGTGCCGTTGTCAGATTACTGACACCATTCCCCAACAAAAAATGGATTCCATCAGGACCCGGTGTCAAAATTTCCTCGGCACTGCGGGCACCCGTCAACAGATGTGAGAGAGTCCATGAATGCTGAAAGCCAGAGAGCAAATCGTGAGAGGCGTTTCCGTTCACGTCCCATACGCAGACTTTGTAGCCAGCATTGGCAAAAGCCCTTGCGGATTGAATCGCCAACGTCGTTTTCCCCACGCCTCCCTTGGCACTTGTCACTCCCAAGGTTTTTGCCAACGGAGATTGTTCGCCATCGATTTGTAAATCGGAAGTCGAACGCCGTTGTTCCATCAGTGTTCGGAGGGTTTGTGCCTGATCGGCCATTTTGAATTACCGGTTTCAAGAAGAAATATGGTTATAAAAAATTGATTTAGTGCAAAACATCTCGACCAAGAATCAGTCGGGCCAGACGGTCATAAAGGGCAGGTTCAATATCATCGGGTACATTTTGTCCCGTCGTCAGATAGCTAACTGGAAGGTTGAGTTCTCGATTCAGTGAGAGAACAGCCCCCAAACTATCTGCTTCATCGAGCTTGGTCAGAATGAGTGAAGTCACATCGGCTCTCGCAAAGTTTCGAGCAGTTGAGAGAAGACTTTTCATACTTGCTGTGAGACTCATCACCAGGTGAACTTCATCAACATTGGCCGCTGCGAGGAGTTGTTTCAGTTCTTTGATCTTGAGTTCGTCTTTCGGGCTACGTCCTGCTGTATCAATCAGCACCAGATCCATATCAGAGAGTTCGTCCATCGCTTGTTGCATTTCTTGTGGACTTGTCACAATTTTCATCGGCAGATCGATAATTTCTGCGTAAGTCCTAAGTTGCTCGACAGCAGCGATACGATAAGTATCAACGGTCACAAGACCCATCTTTATTCCATCACGAAGGCGAAAATTCGCGGCAAGCTTGGCGATGGTGGTCGTTTTTCCAACACCGGTGGGACCGACCAGAGCCACCACTTTTTGTTGTTGAGCAACAACCTGGATCGGCCCACTACAATTGAGTTCCCGTTCAACCATGCCAGTCAATAGGTGGCGAGCTCGGTCGGGTTGTTCAGAAATTAATGCTCCCGCTTCCTGCCGCAAACGATAGATCAAATCGCGAGCCAGGCTTTCATCCAGATCGACATCAATCAATTCCGCATACAAGTCAAAAAGTTCGACAGGAACATCGACGGAAGAACTGACAATTTGCTGTTGGCCCATTTGCTCGAGCATCGACTGAATGGAGTTTAACCGTTCTTCGAGTGCCGAAAGTCGTGTGGGCTCTTGTGTCTTATCTTCGCTCTCTATACTTTCAAGAGCAGGCTCATTTTGTTCCTCTGATGAGTTCAAAGGCTCCTCGTTCAATGATTCCAGATCGAGACCGGCAGAATTCGAGAAGTCGATAGCAGCACGTTCCCAGCGAGAGCCGATGCCAGCAGTCACTTCAATTTCTGTTTTGGCTTTGAGCCAAGTCAACAAACGATTTTGTGCGACTTCGCGACTTTGAAGAATCACCGCCTCTTCACCGAGGTCTTGTCGTACAAGTTCCATTGCGGCTTCTAAAGACGCAGCTCGAAATGTTTTAATTTCAGACATAAATAGATCCTGAGTCTCTTACGTGACCGTTTCGGCCACCGTCGTTTGCAAGGTATTTTGTGATGTCAGACGTTGGTCGAAAATCTGTTTGTAAATATGAATTTCAGTATCCCGACCGATCTCCTGACGGGCTAATACTCCCAGTCGTGGTAAGCGGTTGCGAGTCAAACGCTTGAGAGCCGGGCGAAGTTCCGCTTCGCAGATGAGGACTGGAGAAAACCCATCGGTAATCATTTGCCCAACTCGTTGATTCAACTCAATCAGCAATGACCGTTCGCGATCTCTTGTGATTCGCAAGAAGGGAGTATTGTCGTCCCAGGCAACTAAAGGCAGTAACGATTCTTCAAACTGAGTGTCTAATTCCAGCGCCGTTAATTGACGATTCTCATCGCGATAGTGTTCGGTAATACTGCCAGCCAGTCTTCTGCGAACAAGCTCTGCGAGCGGTCCTGACTGATGGACTCGCGTGCTGTAATCTCCCATCGTTTGCAAGATGGTTTCCAAATCGCGAATTGGAACTCGTTCTTCCAACAACGAAGTCAGCACCTGATGTATTTTGACAGTATTGATGACATTGGGAACCAGCTCTTCCACCATTCGCGGTGCTTTTTGCTTCAAGCGATCAAGCAGTTCGTGAACTTGTTGACGAGTGAGTAGTTCTGAGGCGTGGTCATGAACCACTTCCGCAAAGTGAATGATGAGGGCTGTTGAAGGTTCAACCACACGATATCCGTATGATCGTGCCGTCTCTGCCTGTCGAGACTCGATCCATTTTGCCCGTAACAAATCACTACTGGTCTGCAATTCGATTCCAGCAATCTGGCGAGTGGTTTGAGGCGTTTCGAGTGCCAGAAAACCATCGGAGTATGCGGTCCCGCGTGCGAACTCCACCCCTTTGATGCGAATCCGGTATTCATGTCGGTCGAGAGTCAGGTCGTCTCGAATCTGAACGCTGGGAACAATGAGTCCCAACTCTTCTGCGATCTGCTGCCTGAGATTTGACAGGCTTTTCAACAAATCGCCGTGCTCTTGTTTTGTCAGCTTGAGTAATCCGAGCCCTAACGAAAGTTCCAACGGCTCCACATGCAGGCGATCAAAGAGATCCGATTTCGGTTCTGCTGGGTTCGTCGAACTTTGTGGAGTCGGTGGCTTCGCTTCAGACTCTTCGGTCGTCTCTGTTTGCGGAGTTTTGATGATGCTTGCGATCAACAGACATCCCCCCGCCAGACTCAACAGAGGAATCATAGGAAGACCCGTGAATGCTAAACCACCTAGCAAAATGGCGGAATAATTGAGAGCTGCTGGAGATTGCAACAGTTGCGAAGAGACGTTTTGCGAGAGATTCGAATCAGCAGAACTACGAGTGATGAGGAACCCGGTTGCCAAAGCAATCAGGAATGCCGGAATCTGTGAAACCAGTCCATCGCCAATTGTCAATGTGGTAAATATTTCTGCCGCTTCCGCAATCCCCATCGAATTCTGAACAAGCCCAATGTACAAGCCACCAAGCACGTTGACGACAGTAATCGCCATGCCTGCTAAGGCATCCCCGGTGACAAATTTTCCGGCACCATCCATGGCTCCGTAAAAATCGGCTTGCTCAGAAAGTTCTTCACGACGACGGTGTGCTTCCTGCTGATCAATCAAACCAGCATTCAAATCGGCGTCGATGGCGAGTTGTTTACCGGGAAGTCCATCGAGAGTAAATCGGGCGGCCACTTCACTGATTCGTGATGCTCCCCGAGTGATGACCAAAAACTGAATGATGAGAAGGATCATGAAAATGACCATACCGATCACCAGGTTCCCACCGGCCACAAAATCACCGAACGAGCGAATCATTCCCCCTGCAGCATCGAGACGATCCGTCGCACCATTCGTCAAAATCAAACGTGTCGAGGCGATGTTGAGGACCAACCGAGTGAGCGTTGTTCCCAATAGCAATACCGGGAAAACATTGAAGTCGAGTGGCTTGCGGACATGAATGGCTGTCAGCAGAATCATCACGGCTGCGGTCATATTTCCCACCAGCAACAAGTCCATCAGGACTGTTGGGATCGGGATCACCAAGAGGCCAATGGCCATGATGATCATCACAGGAAATAAGACGCCCAGATGCTCCAGTCGTTTTGACGGAACTTGGGACGACGCAACGGATGGCATCCGTGCCTCCGAACTCAAAAAAGGAAGGAATTGTCGGTGTGGTAAGGTGTTTCGAGATCAGGACGATCTCTCTGAGGTGAGGAACAACTTGTATGGCATCGCGAAAACCCTGTCTAGATTTGTCAGCCCCATTCCGCCTTACTGTTCAAAGGATTAAAAATATTACAAACTGTGTCCTCTCTTTCACTTAACGGCTCTTTCCTCCCGCTTGAATTTCCGCAAAACTCCGATGAATCAATCATTTTCAAAACCTCACCATCGTTCGGGAAATAACCCGAACAACTCCCTTCGACAAGCGCTGATCAGGATCGCAAGTTGTCTGAAAGTGGGAACTTTAAGTGATTTACCGAGACGGGTATTGTCTGATATTTCTGCGGAGAGAAATTGGAACCATGTTCAATTCACAATATGGGTCAATGAAAAACGATTGGCTGACGAGGTGATCTGGGAGTTTTGCGAGGGAGAGATTGTCACACTGGAATTGACCGTGAACAGGTCGCCAGATAGCCGCAACGCATCGATCACTGTTCCAATAGGACAAATTCACTCGAAACAAGTGGACCAATTGAGAAAGTTCTGGTCTTCGTCCCAACAGAATTTCGAAGGCACGAATCTCATTCTCATCGGGATGCCGGGAACCGGAAAATCGACCATCGGGAAGAGACTGGCAGAACGCTTAGCACGCCCATTTTATGACTTAGATGACCTGATACAGTCGGCAGCGTGTAATTCACTGGAAGAGATGATTCATCAGTCTGGTTTCGAACGGTTTCTGGATAAGGAAGCGGAAGCCGCTATGGACTTTTCACACCAAAACTCCATTCTGGCAACGGGGGGAAGTGTTGTTTACAGGCCATCAGCAATGCTGTCACTTCGAGACCGGGGAACAATCATCTACTTACATACGCCAATATCTGAGCTAAAAAAACGACTTTCTGATCTGAAGCAACGGGGCGTGGTCCTCGATGATTCACAATCTTTGGAGCAACTCTACCAACAGCGCGAACCTTTTTACGAAAGTTACTACGACATCAAAATCGAAACCTCTCGAATGAAGATTGACCAAACTGTGGATCGAATCATTCGCGAGACATAACAATTCAAACCGAATTATTATTTGTTATCTTGTAAAGACCGTAAATACGACAACAAATGACGCAACTCGTCCGCCGAAAGCTGTTTGTGAATCCCTTGTGGCATCACGGAGACAGGAGATTGTTTGAGTAATTCAATTTCAGATCGCGAAATACGAATCGTTCGGCGATCTGTGCTGATCAGGATGATTTCAGTTGCCGTCTCTGATTGAATCACTCCGCTATAGCTACGACCTGAGTCAGTGACGATGGTATATGGCTCGTAGCCTCGTGCGAAACTCGCGCTCGGGTACACAATCGCCTCCAAAAGATCTCGCTCGCTGCGGATGCGACCAATCTGTGATAGATCCGGGCCGACTTGTCCACCTTCGTTTTCGATTCGATGGCAACCAGAACAAGCTGCTTTGCGACTGAAGAAAGTTCGTTTCCCATGCCCGGCATCACCCTCACCAAGCTGCGAAAGGAGAGAGGTCAGTGTCTGTTGACGCTCTCCGATGACCTTCTCCCGACTCGCAATTAAATCAGCAAGTAATTTCTTGACACGAGTGTTCAAAACCAAGTCGCTCCAGCTTGTCAGTTCTCCTTCGGAAAACCGATCAGCCGCATTTTGTTGAAGAATACTCTGAAAATATGCGAGTTGAAATTCTGATGAGGCGGTTGCCATCAACGGCTTAAATACAGGAAGAGTATGAGCTGGCGCTGCTGGCAATCTCGAGGAGAGTAATTCTATTTGATGATCGGGCAGTTTCGGGAAACTCACGAGAGTTTCCGCAGCAGCCAGCGAAGAAAGAGTTTGTTCGTCATCGACTAAAAGTCTCAATAGAAATTTCAGGCAAGCATCGGGGACTGGATCCAAACGCGGAGAAATGGCAGTCAATGCGGCAAGACCGATTTGCTCTTCGGCTTGATGGGCTTCAAAGATGTTAAGAATTTTTTGATCATAATTTGACGAATTGGTTTTTCGGATCAATCGTAGAGTCTGCAATAGAATCTCTTCAGACGACTCATCAAGCCCTGGCTTCAAGGCAGCAGACCAAGTTTCGTCGAGTTGATTCAGTGAGACGAGATCGAGAGTTTCCAACAAAAAACGTCGGACCTTCTCGGAAGTGGAAGAGTGTTCCAAAGCCTCTTTCACGGTTGAAGAAACTTCTTCTCGATCAAACGTGGACGGTAAGAAACCTCGCAATAAACCTTGCTGTTCCTCCGACAATTCAGGTCGCGAAAACCATTCAGAGAGTTGGTTTCGAGTGGCTTCAATCCACTCAGGATGTTGTTCGATCACCCGTAAGGCTTCTTCCTGTAATAATTGATCATTGGAAGAGAGCAATGTGAAAACATCGGCTGACGTGAGCGTTATGCCTGATCGCTGGGAAAGAACAATCAGAGAAGCCCGACGAATTGTGAGGCTCTCGTGGCTTAAAGCTTGTTGAAGAGTCTCCTGCTGTCCGACTTTCAACAAGGCATGAACAATCGTATGTTCCAGATGACGATCAACCTCCGGGTTTTCCAGAACTTTGAGCAATGAGACAGTCAAATCTCGCTTGGCTGAATCTGTGGTTGTGCTTTTGCTTTTCACCAGAATGTCTTCGATGGTTCGAGCGGCAACTCGTTGAACATGATGATTGGGATAAGTTAACAGAGGAACAATCGAATCGAATGTTTCAAACTTTGGAGAAAGCTCGGCAAGCACTTTGAGCGCGACTTGACGAACCGATTCTGATTCGTCCTCCAGGAAGCCGAACAATTCCTCGGATTCAATCTTTGTAGAAAGATCGGCGCTGATGCGTGAAATGGCCCATAGAAAATTGCGACGAAATGTTTCTGATTGCTTCGACCAGGAAATCGACTTTGCGAAACTGAATGCGCCGGCACGATTCCCGGAAAAATGAAGTGCCAACTGATCAATCGCCAATTCACGAACAGCGGGACGAGAGTCGTCGAGATAATTTGCCAACTCTTTTGTACTCAATGTGTTCCAGTTAATGGATTGCCCACGAGGATCGGCGATTTGATGAGAGCCCGTTTTTCGGATGCGATAGATGGCACCTTTCAAATCAGGTTTGGCAATTTGCGATGCCGGGCAACCAATTCGAAACCACCCACCGGTATCAATGACTAACAAACTTCCATCAGCATCTTCGATGACATCAGTGGGGTGAAAATCAGGATTGTCTGAGACCAGAAAATCCTCCTGTGTTGATGTCCAGGTACTTCCTGCGGGTGTCAGAACTGATCGAACAATTCGCTGCGTATTAAAAACCGAAATAAAGTAGTTGTCCTGATATTCGTCTCCGAATTGTGTAGACCGATATCGCGTGGTCCCCGAAACCGCCACATGACCGAGTGACGTAATTGGTGATAGAAGTGACCCGGTGTGATCGAATTCCGCGACGCAATCTTCTTGATCTTCTCGCGGGTATACTCCGTCAGGCAACCAATGAACGAGTGCATCGACGCGCGGACGACCGAATAAAATATTGACTGTCCCAACGACCTCGCCGGTCTCAGAGAAATCGACTTCGACGGGATTATCCATGCCGCCGCCACAAAATGTTTTCAAATCGCTCCCGTCGGGTCGGCAGGAAAAAATTCGAGCGGCTTTCCCTTTGCTGAGAATCTGTCCCGTCTCATCCTGAAACTCGTGACCGTGACGACCATCGCACCAGAAAATCCGACCGTTTGGAGACAGAAAACAACCATGCACACTGGCAGCGTTGCCACTGAATCCAAATGTACCCGCCAAGATCTCTCGAACATCTGCGACGCCATCGTCATTGGTATCCTGCAATCGCCAGATGTAAGGGGGACTGGCAACGTATAATGAATCGCGATACCACAGAGCGCCCATCGGTAGAGTCATTTTATCTGCGAAGATCGTGCTTTGATCAAACTTACCATCACCGTTGGTGTCTTCCAGACAGCGAATCATATTAGGGGGGGATTTTAGCAGATCATCTGCACGAAGATTGTGCCCGGCACTCTCGGCGATGTAGAGTCGCCCTCGATGATCGAATCCCCCCATCATTGGATGTTCGACCAAAGGAGACTCCGCGACGATTTCAATTTCGAATCCTGCAGGAACGCGGGGATGCGAATTCTGGGCATCTCCCACTGAAATCGCAGGAAGCAACAATAATAACGCAGTTAACAAATTTCGCACGGCGGACTCCGTGATCGCAGGATCATTCTGTCGCCAATGACGTTGAGCTGGCGACTTTATTGACTAGCTTGCAGGATCCGCAGCTCTTTCGGAAGAGGAAAATTGACATTCTCTTCTCGAAGTACTTCTTCGCGAATTTTGGCCGAGTATTTGCTCACGAGATGATCGACCACTTCTTGGACCACAATTTCAGGAGCACTTGCCCCTGCAGTGATCAAAACGGTCTCAATTCCCTCAAACCATTCCGCTTGAAGCTCATTCTTACCATCAATCAAATAAGCCTGCTTTTCGAGCGTCTTACCAATTTCCATCAATCTGCGCGAGTTGGAACTGTTTTGACTGCCGAGGACCAATAATAAGTCAGATTTCGGGACCAGTTGATCAACGGCATGTTGTCGATTGGTGGTTGCGTAACAAATATCTTCTTTGGGGGGGGAGACAATTTGAGGATAACGATTTCGCAGAGCTTCAATCACCTGACTCGCTTCTTCGACACTCAATGTGGTTTGAGTGAGATAAGCCAATTTGTCATCGGGACCGAAAGGCAAGTTATTCGCTTCTTCGGGAGTTTCCACGAGTGTGATCGATTCGGGCGCTTCTCCCATCGTGCCGATCACTTCATCGTGTCCTTCATGCCCGATCAAAATAATATGGTAATGCTCACGTGCATATTTGATCGCTTCCAAATGAACTTTGGTCACCAATGGGCAAGTGGCATCAATGGTTTGCAAATTTCTCTCTTTTGAAATCTTCCGAATTTCTGGAGAGACACCATGAGCACTGAACAGCAAAATCGAACCTTCGGGTACTTCTTCCACGGTATCGACAAAAACAACACCTTGATCGACAAAACGCTCGACCACGTATTTGTTATGTACAATTTCGTGGTAGACGTAAATACCGTCGCCAAACAGCTTCAGAGCCTGATCGAGACAATCGATTGCCATGTTGACACCGGCACAAAAGCCGCGTGGGTTTGCCAGAATAATTTCCATCAGATTCTCGTGTAGAGACGGGGACCGTTTCAGCCTGCTGACATATTCTAGTCCACTCGACCACAACTCGAAAGCCCACGATTCTCGGATTGGAATTATTCGACAGTCACACTTTTTGCCAGATTTCGAGGACGGTCGACTTCGCAACCGCGCAATACGGCAATCTGATAGGCCAATAGTTGCAGAGGGATGGAAGTCACCAACGGCTGCAAATACTCTTCAACATCGGGGACTTCAATCACATGATCGGCCAGTCGTTTCACACGATCATCTCCTTTACAGGCAATCGCAATGACCGGGCCTTTTCTGGCTTTAATTTCTTCGAGATTACTGATCACTTTCGGATAGATGCCGCCACGAGGGACGACAAACACACTCGGCGTACGTTCTTCGACCAGCGCAATCGGCCCATGCTTCATCTCGGCAGCAGGGTATCCTTCGGCGTGGATGTAACTAATCTCTTTCAGCTTCAGAGCTCCTTCGAGTGCCACAGGGAAGTTGTAAAGCCGACCGAGATAAAGAAAATTATTAAAATCGTAGTATTTTTGAGCGATGTCTTTCACTTGATCAAAGCATTTCAGCGTGTCGGCAATTTGTTCCGGCATTTGCTGAAGACTGTTAATCATTTTTTGACCAGCAGGATGAGACATGTGCCGCATTCGACCAAGATATAATGCCAGCAAAGTCAGAACTGTCACCTGAGAAGTAAATGCTTTGGTGGAAGCCACGCCGACTTCGGTTCCCGCATGCAGATAGATGCCACCATCCGCTTCACGCGCAATGGTTGAGCCCACGACATTACAGATTGCGAGCGAGGAGTGGCCTTTTCGCTGAGTTTCTCTCATCGCAGCAAGGGTATCGGCAGTTTCCCCCGATTGTGTGATCGCAAACAGCATGGTGTTGCGACCCATCGGTGGATTGCGATAACGCAACTCGCTCGCATATTCGACCTCAGTCGGAATGCGGGCAAACTCCTCCAGCAAATATTCTCCCACAAGTCCTGCATGCCAACTTGTTCCACATGCCGTCAGCACAATTCGATCAATCTTTCGGAGTTGTTGAGGATCAAGATTCAACCCCCCAAACACAGCGGTCGCCTCATCTTCATCGAGACGCCCCCGCATCGCATTCTCGACAGTCATCGGCTGTTCATAAATTTCTTTGAGCATAAAATGCTCGTGATGACCTTTATCAACTTCTGCAGAGACCTGATCGAGGGATTGAATACTTAGATCCTGTCTTCCGTTATCGCGATGAGAGATTTCGACCCCTTCCGGTGTCAGAAATGCTAACTCGTGATCGGAGAGATAAACCACCTTACTGATATGTCCCGCGAGTGGGGTGGCATCGCTGGCAATGAAGTTTTCCCCCTCACCCAACCCAATCACCAACGGACTCCCTACGCGAGCAGCCAGCAGGGAATCGGGAAGATCGCGAAAAACAATCCCCAAACCATAAGTCCCTTTGAGTTTTGCCAAAGTCAATTCGACGGCGTTGATAGCAGTCCTCTTGTGAGGCCAGGGAGCACCGCTTTTCTGTTGTTCTTGAAGATGATAGGCAATCAAATGCGCGACGACTTCGGTGTCGGTTTGAGAATAAAAACGATACCCGAGAGTTTCGAGCTGCGATTTGAGTTGTTCATAATTTTCGATGACTCCGTTATGAACAATGACAACATCTCGTTCACCACCAAAATGAGGGTGTGAATTGATATCTGTCGGAGGACCGTGAGTCGCCCAGCGCGTATGCCCCAAGCCGACTTGCCCCGAGACGGGGTCTTTAGTAATCAGCTTTCGCAACTCGCTCACTTGTCCAGTCGCTTTTCTCATCGACAAGGTCTGAGATGTTTGCACCGCGAGCCCGGCAGAATCGTATCCACGGTACTCAAGCCGAGTCAGTCCATCCAAAATCATCGGAACTGCGTTCCGAAAGCCAATGTATCCAACGATGCCACACATAACGAATCCTTCCGTGTGTGTGTTTTATTGACGCTTTGTTTTATTCGGTTGCGTTGCCAGTTGCAGCGATTGATGAGGAACCAATTTCCAACAAGCTGGTTGTCTGGACTTCCTGCCTTTGTTGTCTTTATTGGCTACGATGATCGGAGTAATTTTTCCGTACTGCTTGAGCTCTTCGACCTGATCAGTTTTAACCACCACAATGACAGAATCTTGACCGGCGATTTGTTCTCGAAAATCATCGGGAGACATTCTTTGCGAGAAATCCCAGTAATGCGGTCCGAGATAGTAGCTGGCAACAACGTCCATTTTGTATCCAATGAGATTCTCTTTGGGGAATTTCTCTCTAATCTGTTGATTGAAAGCGACTTCGTTTCGCTTGGGATCTCGCAATGGCTGAATTTCGCCAAAGAAGATCATCACAAATCCGGTGTAACAGACCAGTAGAGTCAACACCCCCGCTCTCTGTTGTTGTAACCGGAAAAGCCAGACAGTTGCCGCACAACCCACCCCAACGACCATCACAGAGAAAATGGCTGTTCCTTTGGCGTCCGGCCATTGCTTGAGAATCAAAACACCGGCGGCGACACCGCCCGCGAGATTCAATAATGTGAGGCTGACTGCTTGTCGTCCCGACCATTGAAATTTCAACCAGCGTTCTGGAACAAGATACGCCGATAATTTTCGCCCCGCAAGAATGGAGAGCACTGGTACGAACGTCATGGCATAGTTGGTGTGTTTATCAGGTTGCAATGTGACCACAATGAACGGGACAACAAACCAAACCCAAAGAAATCGTTCACGAGCATCTTTTTCTTCCCAAGCTCTGTGCCAACTATTTTTGAGTTCCAGTAGCCAAAGCGGAGTCCAGGGAAGTGTGATGAATGGGATGTCGAGAACGTAAAACCAAAGTGGTGTGGAGCCGAAAACTCCCAGCGCCCGACCTACGGTTTCTTGTTGCCAAACGTCCCAGGCATTGGGGAGTTTTGTGGAGACAACCCACGCCCAAATCCCGAAGGGGGCCAACCACAGAATCCAACCGACAGGATTGATCGTGTGGACGATATCTTTCCAACGACCTTGAATCAGCCAGAAAACGCCGGCAATCGCAAAGACAAATGCAGGGCCATAATAAAACTTCGCCAACGTCGAAAGTCCCATCAAGCCAAAGATCATTAACCAGCGCAGAAAACCCTGCTTCCACGTTTGATGAGCAGGTTGTGTGGCAATGAGATACAACGCGGCAACATTCAACAACGTCAAACACATATCCACTTCCGCTTTACGCGACCACAACATGACGTAGTAGCATGTGGCTTGTACAAAAGCGGTCAAGTATCCAACACTTCTGCCATACCATTTCCCCGCCCACAGTCCCATCAAGGCAGCCAGTAAAATTGCGCAGACCGCTGAGGGAAGCCGGGCGGAGAACTCGTTAAACTCTCCCATCAAATGAGCGCTGCCCGAGATCATCCAATAGATGAGGGGTGGCTTCCTCAATCTGGGGTGCCCAGCATGGTACGGGACCACATGGTCCCCGGTGAGATACATCTGACGTGCGGTTGAACCAGCAAACACTTCATGCATCACAAATGACCGATATTCGCTGATGCCGTAAAACAGACAGATCAAAGCCATCATCCCCAAGGCAATGATCACTGTCCGCGATAGAAACGGCTGTTCCTTTAATAGCGTGACTTCAGCGTTCGGATTTGAAACGGAGTCGTCCATGAGTTTGACTTGAATCAGGCGGGCGTCGAATCTGCGTTGACGACCAATAAGAAATGACTATGCCGCTTTGTGAAAAGTCTGTGGGAACGTCTCGGTGGATTCTGAGTCGAAGTTCACCGTATTACGGATAGCAAACGGTGGCCTCACATCATTGGAGAAATAGATTCTGGCCCCCATTTCCCCCAGCATTCCGAGAACAAAAAACTGAACCGAAACCATTCCAGAGAAAACCGCCAAAGTAAACAACGGATTCCCCGTCATGTCGGCATCTTGAATCAATTTCATTCCGATGGTGGTAAGTCCAGACAGACCACTCACAATCAGGCATCCCAGTCCAGCGGTTCCAAACAATCGCATCGGACTGATCATATACTGAATCAAAAATTTCACCGTGATCAGATCCAGCAACACACGGAAGACGCGTCCGATCCCATATTTACTGACTCCAAATCGCCGAGGATGGTGATTCGTCACAACTTCGACGCACTTCGCACCGCGCCAGGCAGCAAGTATAGGTATGAAGCGATGCATTTCGCCGTACAGCTCGATTTCTTTCGCCACTTCGCTACGGATGGCTTTCAAGGTGCAGCCCAGATCGCGCACCGGAAAACCTGTCACTTTTGAAATCAGCCAGTTCGCACATTTTGAGGGAAGCTTGCGATTGATGAATGTGTCCTGACGATTCTTTCGCCAACCATGCACCAAGTCATAGCCTTCTTCAATTTTGGCCAACATCATCGGGATATCATTGGGATCATTTTGCAAGTCGCCATCCATCGTAATGATGACATCTTTGGAGGCATACTGGATACCGGCTCCCATCGCAGCCGATTGACCGAAGTTGCCACGAAACTGAACAATTTTGACGGCATGATCTTTTTCCGTGAGTTGATTCAGTCTGGTCAACGAGTGATCGGTGGAACCATCATCTACAAAGATGATTTCGTAATCCCGTTCGGTCGTTGGTAAGACACGATCCAACGCCTCATACATCAAGGGAACATTTTCTTCTTCGTTGTAAATAGGGACAACGACTGAAACACTTAACGACATTTGAGGAATCCTTTCCTCCGGGAAAATCCGCAAGTCTGCGGTACGGGTGATTGATCAAGTGCGGAAGTTTCCCAGATTATGGTCGTTTCGTCTAGGCGGAATCTGGCTCCTTTGCAGAAATCGCATAATCCACAAACACTGAAATAGATAGAACTTACGACACACACCCTCGCACTGGCGATGTATCCTTTCGCTCACTACAAAGAATCGGCAAGATAATGACATGAGCACACATTTCACGACCCGGCTGCACGCCGCCATTAAACAGAAGAAAACACCTGCATTAGTTGGTATTGATCCCCGGTTTGAATTTCTTCCAGACGAATTGCAAGACAAGGCAATATCCTCTGGCAAAGACCCGTGGTCAGCCAAGGCCAAAGCGTTTGCAGAGTTTGGTTGCCGCTTGATCGATGTCATCGCTCCTCTCGTCCCTGCTGTGAAACCTCAAGCCGCGTTCTTTGAAGAGCTTGGCCACGCCGGAACGACTGCATTAGCAGAAGTGATGCAACACGCTCGGAAGTCCGGCTTGATTGTCATTTGTGATGGCAAACGGGGAGACATTGGTTCGACGGCTGAAGCCTATGCACGAGCTTATTTGGCCGGTGCAGATCCATCAGCGGCTCCTTGGGGGGCCGATTGCCTGACGGTGAACCCTTACCTGGGAGCCGACACCCTCGAACCATTTGTCAAAGTTTGTCAGGAACGAGGTGCCGGCATCTATGTTCTGGTTCGCACAAGCAATCCTGGCTCGGGCGAATTTCAGGATCGGAAATCAGACGGCAAAAAGCTGTTCGAACATGTGGCGAAAGTGGTGGAAGATCTTGCACAACGAACCAGCGAAAATGATTGGGGGGCAGTCGGTGCCGTTGTCGGCGCCACGTATCCCGAGGAACTTGAACAATTACGAACAGCCATGCCTCATACGCCGTTGCTAGTTCCCGGATACGGTTCGCAAGGTGGAACCGCAGCAGATGTTGCCGCAGCATTTAGTTCCGATGGATTGGGAGCGGTCGTAAACAGTTCTCGCGGTATCAACTTTGCATTTCGTTCCGACAAATACAAAGATCAATTTGCTCCTCATGAATGGGAGCAGGCGATTGAGCAGGCGACTCACGACATGATTGCCGATCTTGCCCAACACACACCCGCAGGCAAACTACAATAACACTCGTTCGACTCGATTCAGGACTGACTCATGGCAGAATTTAATTTTCAGCAGGAACTGACTGGCTGTTTTGGACAACCGGTTTCTGAAAATCCAACACAAGTCATGATTGAAGCCGCTTATCGGCATCACAATCTTGATTGGCGATATTTGACCATCGAAGTTGCACCCGAAAATTTGCAAGCCGCCGTTGAAGGTGCCAAAGCCATGGGGTTTAAAGGATTCAATTGCACCATTCCGCATAAAGTTTCCGTGATTCAATATCTCGATGGATTGGGAGAGTCGGCATCAGTCATGGAAGCGGTAAACTGTGTCGTTCGTCGCAACGGGCAATTGATCGGTGAAAATACAGACGGAAAAGGGTTCGTCGAATCGCTTTCTGAATTGACCGACCCCAACGGGAAAAACATTGTCATGTTTGGTGCTGGCGGTGCAGCACGCGCCATCGGTGTAGAAGTTGCGTTAGCAGGAGCCTCAACAGTCACGATCGTCAATCGATCTACGGAACGAGGAGAAGGTCTTGTCAAATTGCTGAATGAACGAACCGAAATTGAAGCGTCCTTTGTTGCTTGGGACAGTCCCTTTTCCATTCCGGCAGAGACAGATGTTGTGATTAATGCCACGTCCATTGGCTTGTTCCCCGATGTTGATGCACAGCTTGAAATCAATTTCGACACGCTGACCTCGACAATGGTCGTTGCCGATGTGATTCCCAATCCCCCCGAAACGCATTTGGTGAAAACGGCTCGCAAACTGGGTTGTCCCACGATTGATGGCCTCGGCATGCTCGTGAATCAGGGTGTCATTGGAATCAAATACTGGACCGGCGTTGATCCTGATCCCTCTGTGATGCGAGCCGCATTGGAAGACGTCTTTTCTGGCTTGGAATGACCAGGCTCACAGCAAACACTCTTTGCCGCCAAGTTCGACGACTTTTTCACTCAATGGCTGTTTCTCAGGACGGCTGCTTCTATAATAAAATTCTCATCTCAGCAATGTTTCAAGTTGAGAGAGACAGTCTTTCCATTCCATAAACGGCATCAATTTAGATGTCCAATTTGATCAAAACAAACCGAAGTACTGATCCACTCCAATGGGAATTGGCGGCGGAATCAATCACGGTCCGCATTCGTTGGTTTGGCTTATGTGTTGGATATATCTTGGTCAACTTTGTCGGGCGAGCAACGAATCAGCCTTATCTCAACAGTATTTTGACGCTGGGAGCAGTCTACGCTTTGCTCGATTCCTGGTGGAGTGTTCGAGGTCGAGTGTTTCTGAAAGAGTGGCCGTTACTCATTTCCGGGATGGAAGCAGTCTTCATTTCGTTGTTATGTTATTTCGACGATGGCCTCTATAGTCCGTTTCGGTTTTATTATTTTCTATCGGTGCTCGTTTGTGCGATGAGGCATTCTGCGTGGATCACTTACTCCACGCTGTCATTGCATGCCATCGGTTACACCGTTTTGGTTTTAAATTATGCCTCGCTCACGCGCGATCATCTCAGTTCGTTTGTGCTCACACAAGTTTTTCTGATCTGGGTAACATGGGCGAGTACGGAACTTGCCAATCTAGTGAAAACAGCCACCAAACGACTTTCCGAATTAAACCTTGAGCTCCAAAAGAATCAGGCAACACTCGAAGAACGGATTGGTGAGCGAACGCAAGAACTTCAAGAGTCTCAAGCTCTGCTTGTCCAACAAGAAAAACAGGCCGCGTTCGGACTCTTGGCCGCCGGCATCGCACATGAAGTCGGAAATCCTCTGGCGGCAATCAGTTCTCTGGTACAGTTGCTGAATCGCCAAGAGTTAGATGAAGAAACACGCGAGAAACTTTTGTTGATGGACGATCAGCTCAGACGCATTCAAAGGACTCTACGGGAACTGGTCGATTTCAGCCGTCCTGCGAATCTCGAACGACAAAAATGTGACGTGCATGAGATGATCAACGCCGCATTGAACATCGCGAAATACTACAAACGGCGAAAAGGGAAACTCATTGAAACCCATTACGCCAAAAATCTTCCTCATTTGATGACAATCCGCGATCAACTGATCCAGGTCTTCTTGAATCTGATTCTGAATGCGTTAGAAGCCACCGAGGAAGGGACGACATTTTCCATCACGACCGATCTCACCGAACAGCAGGAAATTCGTATTATCTTTCAGGATGAGGGGCATGGAATCGATCCTGAGAATCTTGAGAAATTATTCAAACCGTACTTTACGACGAAAGAGACCGGAACCGGTTTGGGATTATTTGTTTGTCAAAATATCATTTCTGAAACCTGTCATGGACGACTCGAACTGACTGAGTCCAATCAAGCAGGGACATGTTTCACGGTTTATTTACCGCTGAATATGAAATCTACGAATGCGGAACAGGCCAACTCCCTTGAGGAATCCGCAGCTACGGACGACAATATCGGCTCTCAATCCCAATCTGTTTCCTCACGATCACTATGACACGTTCTATCCTCCTCGTTGAAGACGAAGAAATCATTCGCAAGTCGCTCTCTGAATATCTCAGTGGAGAGGGTTACTTTCTGACGGCTGCCGGAACCGTTGAAGAAGCTCTCGAACTTGCCCGCAAACAAGACTTCGATGTGGCTGTTTGCGATGTCCAACTTCCCGATGGAGATGGCGTTCAACTTCTCACACGCATGCGACAGATCAACTCCGGGATGTTCGGATTGATCATCACGGCCTACGCAACGGTCGAAAACGCGGTCGAAGCCTTCAAAGCAGGCGCGTTCGATTATCTCGTCAAACCGGTCATCTTTGAAGACCTGCATAATAAACTCGAACGGATGTTCGAATACAAATATCTGGCACGCGAAAATATTCAACTGCGTCGCGAACTGACCGTCCGAGAAGACTTCGATAAAATCGTGGGCTCCTCAAAAACCATCAAAGACCTGCAAACGATGATTCATAAGGTCGCCGCGACGAACTCCAATATTCTGCTTGTCGGCGAAACGGGAACCGGAAAAGAACTCGCCGCGCGTGCTGTTCATCTGGCTGGCCCCAAGAAAAACGAACGGTTTCTCGCCGCCAATTGTGGCTCGCGACCCATTGAGTTTCTCGAAACACAACTCTTTGGTTCGGTCTCGGTCGGCGCGAATGGAGAGACCCAGGTTCAACCGGGTATCTTCCGCAATGTGGGCGAAGGGACCGTCTTTCTCGATGAGATTTCTGAACTGCCGACGGGAATTCAGGCCGAACTCCTTCGCGCTATCGAGTATCAAGAAATCATTCCCGTCGGAGGTAGCGATGCCGTTCAAGTCAAAGCGCGGATCATCGCCTCGACCACCAAAGATTTAATGCGAGAAGTGGCCGAGGGACGATTCCAGGAAGACCTCTTCTATCGACTGGACGGCGTCAAAATTCGCATCCCGCCGTTACGCGAACGCCTGGACGACATCCCCGAGCTGGTGGAGTTCTTCGTCTCCAAACATTCGCAAGCGATGGGAAAACGCGTCAGTGCGGCTTCCTCCGAAACGGTTCGCATTCTGATGTCGGCCCAGTGGAAAGGGAATGTCAGGCAACTCGACAACGCCATTGAGCGTGCTGTCATGATGTGCGAAGGCGACGAAATTCACCCCAACGACCTTCCTCCCGACCTGCTCGGCGTCTCTCAACCACTCCCCGACACCGACGACCTGCGATCCGCCTTGCGACATTACGAGCGATTACACATTCAGCGAGTCTTAAGGCAATGGCCCGATAAACGGGAAGCCGCCAAGCGACTCAAAATGGGTCTCTCCAGTTTGTATCGAAAAATCGAAGAGCTCGGCCTCGATCTTTGATTTCATTCGGTCCTGATTCCCGAACACTCAACCGCCGATTCAAGATTTGAAGATTCGATGATTTGGGAGGGTGCCTTTTCCGAATCTTGAAATCAAATCTTCCCAAATCTTGATTCCGAATCTTCCCGAATCTTGAGCAAGTTGTTGGTCTGGTTCGATTTGCGTCAAAACGCGATTGGAGCGAAAAATAACCCCAATGTTGGTGCGCATTCTCCACGTCACGCGAAATCGCTCTCTTTCTCACGTTGCAGTGGTCGTCATTGATGAACAATAAATGACACTCGAACCTATCCAATGTGCTTGCGCACAATGGCTATGTGTAAGTCAAATTGCCAAAGATCGATTCGCCTGCCAACGAACCACGAACGCTAACTCTGGTAGCGATAAGTTGGCAAGATGAGTTTGAGTGATGATTTTTGACGCTGAGGAAGCGGAGAAATTAAAAAAAGGGTGGCTGGGGACGAACGCAGTGAGCCCCCAGGTTTCTCGTGTGAGAATTTGACTCACGCAGCGGCGCGGCGGCGCAGAGAAAAAAATCACCACGAATGACTCGAATCAGACGAATAAAATTAAAAACAGGGTGTGGCGGGCGATCCGTGAAACGGAAGCCCCCGCAAATTACCCATGACGAATTTCACCGCAGAGAACATCGAGAACGAATTGTAGAAACAGGGCCAACAGCCTGGCAATGAGTTTGCGTGGCGTTTTTTCATCAGCCCCAGCGGAGCGACTCTACACTTGGAGTGCGGGGACTTGTCACCGTTTTCTGTATCATTCCGGTCGCCAATTCACAAGCCACGTCAAAGGAGAGAGAAAGCTCCGCCGAGCCGGAGCACTCCAGAGGATTTACTGTCGATCTATACGAAAATGTCTTGCGCAGCGGTGAAGAGGAATTAAAATGGATAGCCCCGTCTGATTTATAAAGACAAGTAGTGTCCGCATCACCGATCTTAGTTGACTATTCAATGAAACTGAAAATCGTATAAAAACCGCCAAGCGACAGAAGTGATCCCAGTGAAATCATCATGAGGCCAGATGCCCCCAAAAGAAATTCAATCAGATTATGCGCATCCGTCGTGACATGTTCTTTGTCTATTGAGAGCCTCCAACTCAAAATTAGACAAATAACACCAAAGGGCAAAAGCAACAAAAATGAAATTGAGAGTCCTACTAAACCAACCGAAAACAATGTGGATGAGTATGATTCACTGGCGGCCATAAAAGCAGTACTGCGGTAGACCAACAATGGCGGAGAACAAATGGAACCTTTATCATCCATTTGGAGGAAGCCCATGTCAAACAATTCTGCCAACCATTCCCACTCATCCGAGAAGCCAAAACGCACCAGACGCGTCTTCTCCGATGAGTT
>JAURQH010000107.1 GCA_030836185.1 Planctomycetota bacterium | reverse complement strand
GCCGACAAAGGGAACGGCAACTACTCCTACATCGACACGTTGCAGGAAGGACGCAAGGTGTTGATCGACGAAATGGGCAGCACGCTGCACACCATCGCCAAAGATGTGAAGCTGCAACTCGAATTCAATCCTCTCGAAGTATCCGCGTATCGATTGATCGGCTACGAAAACCGCATTCTCGCCGCTCGCGACTTCAATGACGATGCTAAAGACGCAGGAGAAATTGGTGCCGGCCATACGGTCACGGCGTTCTATGAACTGATCCCCGCCAGCGAGGCGGTTGATAAAGAAGTCGACGACCTGGAGTTCCAGAAACCGTTGAAGCCGACCAAAGCTGCTAAAGCAGGGGACATGATGGTCGTCAAATTGCGGTACAAGAAACCGGACGAAGACCACAGCGCTTTGTTGAAGATGAATGTCGCCAATAAAACTGAACAACTGGCTCGTCAGTCACGAGACTTTCGGTTTGCGGCGTCAGTCGCCTCTTTCGGGATGATTCTGCGAGGCTCAAAGTATGTTGGTCATGCGAACTACGACAGCGTCCTGGAGATCGCAGAAGAGTCTCTGGGTGACAACCCGGAAAGCTACCGCCGCGAATTCGTCGAACTGGTCAAACTGGCAAAACGTCTCGACCAACGGAAGTGATGTGGCAGATTTATTTCAGAACAGAGAACATCGCTCCGGGTGTCATCACTCGGAGCTTTTTTCATTCACCAACGCCGCTCCTTGACACGAACACCCGAATGACCCTATGATTTTGATGAGTCAAAATATTTATCATGATTGTAGGAACTCATTGAATGCGTTATTGTTACGTCGCCATCAGTACACTTCTGATGACTCTCTCTCAGTTCGGCTGTCACTCCTCCTCTGATCAAAAATCAGATCGCGATCCATCGCAGCCGTACAAAATCGTCACGACCTGTTGCATGGTGACCGACATCGTTCGGCAAGTCGCCGGCGAACATGCAGAAGTTGTCGGCCTGATGAATGAAGGAGTCGACCCGCATCTCTATAAGCCGACTCGCGACGATATGAATACGCTGTTCGTCGCGGACATCGTTTTCTATGTCGGTTTGATGCTTGAAGGACGGATGACGGATGCGTTCGTGAAAGTTGGACGGGCCAACATTCCGGTCTTCCCGGTGACGGAAGGACTCGATACCGCACAACTACACGAACCTCCCGAATTCTCCGGTCACTACGACCCCCATGTCTGGATGGATGTTTCGATGTGGTCGGAGTGTGTCGAGTTTGTCGCTGACAAGCTGGCCGACTTCGATCCCGCTCACGCAAACGACTATCGAGCCAACGCGAAAACCTATCGAGCCAAACTTGCCGAGTTGCATGAATACACAAAGACAGCCATCGCGACGATTCCTGAATCGTCACGAGTTTTGATTACGGCTCATGATGCATTTGGATATTTTTCGACGGCGTATGACATTCCCGTGAAAGCCTTGCAAGGAATCACCACCGAAGCCGAAGCGAGTGTCGATGATGTGAATCAACTGGTCAGTTTTCTGGTCGAGCGTAAGATTCAAGCAATCTTTGTTGAGAGCAGCGTGAACCAGGAAGGGATCAAGGCACTGTTAGAAGGATGTGAAAGTCGCGGACATAAAGTGGTCATCGGTGGTGAACTCTTCTCGGATGCGATGGGGGCGGCGGGAAGTTATACCGGTACATACCTCGGCATGATGGATCACAACGCGACGACAATCACCCGCGCTCTGGGGGGAGATGCACCGGAAGACGGTTTTCAGGGGAAGTTGAAAACCGCGGAATAAGAGAGGTCTGATTTTCTTTCAACGGAAATCAATGTTATGTCACAATCACAACTCGAACAAATGCGGGCCGAGCATCCGGCCTCCTCTCCGCTATCAATTCACGACATGACGGTTGCCTATCAGCGAAAGCCGGTTTTGTGGGACATTGATTACGATGCGCCCGCCGGGAAACTCGTCGCCATCGTCGGCCCTAACGGTGCGGGGAAAAGTACGCTCATCAAAGCGGCCCTCGATCTGGTTCCTCGTATCTCGGGAATGGTCTTGATGTTCGGCCAGCCATATGGCAAAGAACGTCAGCGGATTGCGTATGTCCCGCAACGTGGTTCGGTCGATTGGGACTTTCCCGTCAGCGCGCGACAAGTCGTCGAGATGGGGCTGTATCGTAAAATCGGTTGGTTCCGTCCGGTCACGAAGAAATACAAACAGCAGGCTCTCGAAGCACTCGACCGAGTGGGCCTGGTTGATTATGCCGACCGGCAAATCAGTCAGCTTTCGGGAGGCCAACAACAGCGCGTCTTTCTCGCACGAGCATTGGTACAAGACGCCGACCTGTATCTGATGGATGAACCGTTCATTGGCGTCGATGCAGCCACCGAACGAGCCATTGTCGATCTCTTGCGTGAGTTACGTTCGGCAGGAAAGACGGCATTAGTTGTCCATCATGACTTGCAAACCGTCACAGAGTATTTTGATGAAGTGATGCTGCTCAATATGCGAATCGTGGCGGCTGGTGCAGTGGAAGAAGTGTTTACAGAAGACAACCTGCGGGCCACTTACGGCGGTAAACTGGCACTGTTGGAACAAGTCGGGCACCGTATGAAACTCTCGGAGATGGGAGAATGACGGGTGTCTCTCGCAGCATGTCATTCTTCAAAACGATCTTGTTTCTGCTGGTCGTCATCGCAATTTTCTCGCCCAGTGATCTGTTGGCACAAGAAACACGCAGCGTCTCTGATCGACTGATCAGAACGCTCTCACTGCAAGATTACAATACTCGTATTGTCTTGATGGGAACCTGCCTCCTCGGCATCTCGGGAGGAGTTGTCGGCACGTTTATGCTGTTACGCAAGCGGTCGCTGGTCGGCGATGTTGTTGGTCACGCCTCTCTGCCGGGCATCGGTATTGCGTACCTTGTGATGGAATCGATCGAACCGGGTAGCGGAAAATCACTTCCGGGATTATTAACGGGGGCTTTTGTCAGTGGGTTGTGCGGTGCCTTGTGTACCCTCGCCATCAAGCATTACACACGCATTAAAGACGACGCGGCTCTCGCCATTGTGCTGAGTATTTTCTTCGGCGTGGGAGTCGCACTCTTCACGATTGTGCAACGCATGAGTACCGGGAACGCGGCTGGCCTGCATCAATTCGTGTTCGGCAAAACATCTTCGTTACTCGCCAACGATGTCAAGCTGTTCGCCGGTCTCGCTGTATTGGTTATTCTCGTGACCGTCTTTCTGTTCAAAGAGATGACAATCCTTTCATTCGATCAGGAGTTCGCCCATGCCCAGGGTTGGCCGGTGTTGTTGTTAGACAGTTTATTGATGGGGCTCATTGTGCTGGTCACGGTGATTGGCCTGCAATCGGTCGGCCTACTACTCGTCGTCGCTTTGCCCGTCATTCCCGCAGCAGCCGCACGGTTCTGGACCGACTCACTGCGCACCATGTCCTGGATTTCGGCTGCCATCGGAGGCGTCAGCGCAATCGCGGGTGTGATTTTGTCAGCAACATTTCCACTGCTATCCACTGGCCCCATGATTGTGCTTTCGGGATCTCTACTGTTCACCATCAGTATGCTCTTCGGGACTCAACGAGGCGTCATCACACGATTAAGACGCCTGCGAATTTCTCGAATTCGTCATGGCCGACTCGATCTGCTGCGTGCCTGTTACGAGCACCTGGAGCAAAATCTCCCAGAGGGGATGATGTTACACAGCGATCAAATGACCGACCGCATGTTGACTCTCAATTCGTTACTGTCGCGACGAACCTGGAAACCGGCCCGCGTACAATCTCTGCTGAACCGGGCGATTCGAGACGACTTACTGATACGTCAAGGAGAAGCCGGCTATCAACTGACTGCCGAAGGCGCGACAAAAGCCGTCCGCGCGGCCCGAAATCATCGCATGTGGGAATTGTTTCTCATCCGCTATGCCGAGATTGCTCCCAGTCATGTGGACCGCGACGCCGACATGATCGAGCACGTTCTCTCTCCCGAAGTGCTGGAAGAATTAGAAACGGCACTCGGTCAGCAGTACCCGCATCTTCGCGTCCCCGACAGTCCCCACGCGATTTGAAAGCTTCGATCAAGTCCCCGACCTACTGAGACTCGCAAGAGTCCAGAATGATCGACATCCCCCTCTCCCGTAGCTGGGCTCGCAAGAGCTCAGAAGGATCAACCCTGCCCACGCATTTCGTCTGAATTCTTGCGAATTCAGCGACATGTTCACCGTCTATTTTATCAAGTCCCTGAAATTCTTCTTGACCGCCATACCTAGTCAGGCTATGCTAATACCTAATCACGCTAGGTATGAGGACGAAGTTATGGATTCACGATTACTTTCCGGCACCGTCGAGATGCTGATTCTTGAAGTTTTATCCGAAGCCAATCTTTACGGCTATCGCATCGTTCGCTCTGTGTTAGAGCGTTCGCAAGGGACTTTCGAATTGAAAGAGGGCAGCCTCTACCCGGCATTACACCGCCTGGAACGCCAGAAGTTGCTTGCCTCTTATTGGGAAGAAGCCGACGGCCGACGACGCAAATACTACAAGCTGACTGCCGCCGGGAAGAAGGCATTAGCAGCAAAGCGAGACGAGTGGAAGCAGTTTTCGAACGGCGTCAACGATGTGCTGGGGTTCAATTATGGAATGGCCTGAAGACATCTCGAACGACCTACCCGCACCTAGGCCCGATGAACCGCCGATGTTGCGCAGTGATATTCTCGATGAACTGCACGACCATCTGCAATCGTCACTCGAACACGAACAGATTCAAGGCAAAGGCGAAGAGGCCGCGCGAGAGTTGGTTCTCTCGCGTTTTGGAAATCCAGCAACCATCGCCTGCCAACTCTGGTGGGACGCCATGTGGGGCAAGATCATGATTCAACGCATTAGTCTCGGCTTCGTCGCGGTACTTTGAGCCTGCTCGATCTTCGGTGCCTACTCGATCCTGCAAACCATGTATGCCAGCCAAACCTTGACCATGGGTTTGATTGCAGAAGTTCGTGAATTGAGCGAGCAGGTGAAATCGACTTCCAATGACGAACAGATGAAATATCTGGACTGGATCCCGGTGACGGTCAAGCTGGAATATGAAGATGGCGAACCCGTGACGGATCGGTCTATTCAGGTCACTCTGAGTGGACAAAATCTTTTGGGTTCTAACAAGACTTCATCAATAACACTCTCACCCCAAAAAATGGGACTGGTCAATTTCGGTCTTGTGAAACCGGGAAATATGAAACTCTCTGTCGCGATGAGTTGGGGTGAAGAATTCAAGGAAGAGATTGTCGGCAAGGTGGGGTCTGCATTTGACCTGACAGTGACTTGCCCGAAGAAAAAAGCGAAAATGAGTCCAGCGCATTTGAATGTCGAATGGCCCGATTATTTTCGTGAGAAAGACATCTGGATTTGTTTGGAACTGACTCCTGCCGCACGAATGATCCGTGACGACCGTTGGTATGTTGATCTTGATCATCGTTCAGAACAGACCCGGCAAGTTCTGATTGGATCGGACGGGCAACTTCACACGTTGATCTCTGATACCAATCAAGCCCCCTTTTCATTCGATGCATATCCAGATTGGATGCTAAAGTCTTTTCTTCGTGGTAATTTTTTAGAACGAACTGGGGATCCGTTTGTGAAATCTCCGACGGGTTTGGGTTATGGAGCCGAAAAGCTCCGACAGCAACTTCTTTCTACGGTCCATCTACAAATTTCTAATCAAAGTGAAGCAGCAAGCCTCAGCATCGATGGTGTTGATATTTCCAAATTGCTTGTTATGAAACGGATCAAAAACAATAATGAAGCGGCAACATTTATGCCAATACTTCCAATTCAGTTTCAATCTGGATTCTTCAAGAACTCAGCGGACATATCATCGCCCAATTGGAACTATTCTCCTTCAGACGAAATTGTCGATTTGGTCCGTTACGTGATCGAAAATCCTGACTCTCTTCACCCACGGGAGACAAGTGAAGGATATGGAGCAAATTGAGTAGTGAGTCGCCATGAATCAGATCTTACACATGAGTCAGCAGCATGAAATCGCTCTGCGAACTTCCGAACGCGGCGACTATTTTTATCCGTGTGATCTGTGACATCCGCGGTTTCATTTTCGCGGATCGTTTTCAAAGTGACCTCTAGTGTCTACAACACCCGGTTTGACGAGCAGGCAGTGCCGACCGAAATTGTTTTTCATCGTGCTGCAACCAACAAGATTGCCTTTAGTCTTACTGGTCCACTTCTACGGATTTTTCCGAGGAAATTCTGCAAAATCGACGAACCTTGTCAGAAATGAGCATGTCAGTTCCTTTCCACAACAAGGAATGGCCGATATAATGGGTTACTTGCAGAAGTTTCAACATGCCCGCCAGAGCATACGAATTCACATCTTCTGCCTATGACGCGGGGTGGAGCAGCCTGGTAGCTCGCGAGGCTCATAACCTCGAGGTCGTCGGTTCGAATCCGGCCCCCGCCATTTGAACCTCACTGGAGCGAAATTCGTTTCGGTGGGGTTTTTTCATGCGCCGAGCTCGATTCTCGGCCGCATTTAGCCTTCAATCTTGCCTCTTCGGCGAGCGACTCGATTCATCACGACGAAGCAGATATTTGGCCCCATTTGGAATACAGCACCGGGAGAACCAACAGGTTCATCACCGTCGATGTGGTCAGGCCACCGAGAATCACGAACGCCATTGGGTATTCGATCTCGTGGCCCGGTAAGTTGCCGCTGATCACGAGAGGGACTAAAGCCAGTCCCGTGGTGAGAGCCGTCATGAGAATGGGAGCCAGTCGTTCCTCGGCACCTTTGAGGATCAGTTCGCGACCAAATGGCATCCCTTCTTCGTCTTGCAGATATTGATAGTGGCCGATGAGCATGATGCCGTTACGCGCCGCCACACCGAGAACCGTCACAAAGCCAATGAGCGAACCAAGCGAGATGATACCGCCTCCGAGGAAGGCTCCCGCAATACCACCGATCAACGCGAACGGCAATGATAGAAAGACGATCAAAGCCAATCGCATCGATTGAAAATCGGCCAGCAATAACAAAAAGACGCCCGATAACGAGAAGAGCGATAGCAACATCAACTTCTCTTTGGAGGCTTTCGCTTCGGCGTACTCTCCCAGAAACTCGGGGTGATAGCCTTGCTTGAATTCGACGTTGGCGAGAACTTTCTCTTCAATTTCGCGAGCGACCGAACCGAGATCGCGTCCCTCGGCATTACAGATGACATCGATCCGGCGGGATGTCTTTTCACGTTGAATCGCATTGGGCGTTGGCACGATGTCGATGTCGGCGACTTCCGACATGGGGATTCTGGCACCGCTCGTCGTTTCAATCATCAGGTGACTGAGAGAGTCGATGTCTTTACGGAGTGATTCTTCGCCCCACAAAACCACATCAAAAATCATTTGGTCCTCGTAAACTTCTCCGACTTTCTTTCCCTTGATCAATGTGGACGAAGCATTGATGATCTCTGCGGGTGTCAGTCCGAATTCGGCCATTTTCTCGGGTAGAAACTTTACGAGGATTTGAGGGACCAGAACCTGTTGTTCGACTTTCAGGCTGGAGACGCCTTCGATGTCTTTCATCGCCGCGGCGACTTCTTCAGCGGTCCCCCGTAATTCGTCCAGATTCGGTCCATAGATGCGAACGACAATCGCGCCGCTCGCACCACTGAGCACTTCTTTGATGCGCTCGGTGAGATACGTCAGCAGATCGCGATAAAGACCCGGGTAACCATCCACCACTTCCTGAACCTTTGCGACCGTTTCATCGTAGGGAGCTTCTTCATCGATGCTGATCCACAATTCGGTGAAGTTGGGGCCAACCACTTCATCGGCCACCTTGGCACGACCGATGTGTGCGCCAAAGTTTCGCACGCCGTCAATGGATCGCAATTCTTTGCTGGCACGAATGGTAATCCGATTCATGGCATCAATGCCGATTCCCGGCTTTTCGACCCAGTGCATCAGAAAATCGGTCTCTTTGAATTTGGGTAACAGTTCTTCTCCCAGATAGGGATACGCACAAACCGCACCGGCGACCAGTATCACAGCAGTCCCGATCACTGTACGACTTCCCGACATCATCAAGGGGAGAATCCAGCGATAGACGGCTTTCAATCCCGCCGTGAGTGGGGCGTCTTTTTTCCGATGAGCGGCTCCCGGAAGCAGGATGAGCGAGAGTGCCGGCGTGATCGTTAAGGCGACGGCGAGCGACGCAAGAATCGCCAAGACATATGACGCCGCCAATGGTCGGAAGAAGCTTCCCGCCAATCCTTCCAGAAAGAAAACCGGCACCAGAGTCAGCACCACAATAACACTGGCATACACAACCGCACTGCGGACTTCCAACGAGGCATCCAGAACAACGCGAAAAGCGCTTGCCGGTTTTTCCAGTTTGGAATTGAGTTTCAAGCGTCGCAGGATGTTCTCGACATCGATGATCGCATCATCGACCACTTCACCCAGCGCAATGATTAAGCCAGCGAGGACCATCGTGTTAATGGTTTGCCCCCGGTAATACAAGACGAGCGCTGCCGTGATGAGAGAAAGTGGGATGGCCAGCGAACTAATGACCGCCGCCCGCCAGTCATAGAGAAAGAAGATCAAAACCACCACCACCAGAACGCAGCCGATCAGTAACGAACGGCTGAGATTTTCGAGAGCCCGTTCGATAAATGTGGCCGGGCGAAAGATGGTGGTATCGACATGCACATTGGGCATACCCGGTGCGAGTTCTGCCATCGCCTGTTCGACTTGATGAGTCACTTCGAGGGTGTTGGCCCAGGGTTGTTTTTCGACAATCAGCATAATGCCGGGAACATCGTTGATGATCGCATCGCCGATAGGAGGGGGAGAACCGATTTCGACATCGGCAACATCTCCCAATCGTAAAGTGGACCCATTACGAAAGGCGACGGAGACCTGCGCTAAATCATCGGCAGATTTGATGTAGGAATCGTGTCGGACGGGGAAACGCTGATTGGGAGTATCGACAAATCCTCCCGATCCCACTGTGGTTGCATTGCGGACGGCCAGTTCCACCTCGGCCATCGTGACGCCGTTCTTTTGAAGGCGGTCGGGATCGATCAAAACCTGAAACTGCCGGTCGTAATCTCCCCAGATGGCGACATTGGCGATACCCGGTATCGACATCAACCGAGGGCGAATTGTCCACTTCGAGAGAACGGTCAAATCCATCTGCGACAGTTTCTCGGACTGTAAGCCGATCTTCATCGCACGACTGAGAGAAGAGAGCGGTGGCAAGATGACGGGCGAACTGGAAACCTGCGGCAAGTTGGGAACCGCCTGGGCGAGACGTTCGTTGACCAACTGACGCGCAATGATTAAATCCGTGCCCCGCTTGAAAATCATTTTGACCGAAGAGAGTCCGAGGACAGATTTTGATCGAATCGCTTCGACATACGGAATACCGCTGAGAGAATTTTCAATGGGGACTGTAATCAGCGCTTCGACTTCTTCGGTCGAGATGCCGGGGGCTTCGGTTTGAATTTCGACGACCGGCGGCGCAAATTCGGGGAAGACATCGAGTGGAATCTGATCGGCGGAGCGAACGCCGACCACAATCAAAGTGATCGCCAGCGCCAGCATCAAAGCGCGAAAGCGTAAAGCGGTGGTCACAATCCAGTTCATATCGGTTTGATCCGCAAGTGGTCGCGATTATTTGCCCGTGCCAAATTCTGTACCGAACAATTCGGCCACTCCCTCCACCACAATGGTGGTCCCCGTTTCAGGGCCACTGGAAAGCACCGCCAGCGATTTTCCCGTTTCCGCATCGACCACGCTGTACTTCATGAAAACGCGATGTCGTCGAAAGACGTTCTCGGAGTCTTGCCCATATACCCACGCCGTTCCATGCGAGTCATGCACGACGGCTGCCAACGGGACGACAAGATTCTCAGCGTCCCCAATCAGGGGCAATTGCACCGTTACACGTTGACCGGGGCGAACATTGTGCGACTGATTATCGATTTGATAATACAAGTCGATACTCGCTGACAACATGTCGCCGGTCGGTGGTGCATCCACCGGCTTGGCGACTTGCGAACTCTCTTTGGAATCACTTTGTAGGTTTAATATCTGTACCGAATCTTTGAGGCGAATTTCTTCCAACAAACCGGCATAGAGGGGAACGCGAATCCACATCGTTTCCAGATCGGCCAGTTCCACCAGCGGAGAGCCAACCGTGACGGTTTGCCCACGAGTGACGGCGACATTCATCAAAGTCCCCGAGTCGGGTGTCAGAATCGGAATCGGTTGTGCTTCGGTGGTTTTGGAATCGAGGCTTAAAGCATCGAGCGCCTTCTTGCGCATTTGAGCGGCTTCCAATGTCTTCTGTGCCACCGCAAGAGTCGCCTCAGTTTCATCGACAGCACGGACGCTGCCCGCCTTATCGGCCAGCAGTTTCTGTGCGCGGTCAAATGCGATTTTCGCACCGGCCACTTCCGCCGTGGATCGTTCCACGTCACCGGCTGCCGCAATTTGAGCCGACTTCAACATCACCTGAGCATTAGCAATCTGCACACGTTCCGCGGGTGTCGGAACATCTCGTTCGGGTGACAGCAGCGGGATGAGCAGCATCAATGGTTCACCCATTGAAATTTGGACTCCCGGTTTCGGCAATGACTGCGAACCGGGAAACTCTACTTTCCCGGTGACGGGTGCCGAGATAATCTGTGACTGTCCGGGAGGAACCATCGCGATTCCCCCAACCTTACGGAAACGAGGGACCGATTTGCTTTCGACGGTCGTCGTGGTGATTCCTAATCGTTCGACCGCTTTGGGAGTCAGCGTGACACGATAGATATCACTTTCATCGGGATGAGCTTCAACTTTGGAAGGAGACTTTTTCTCAGCCTTCGGCTTCTTGGTTGATTGATCACAACCCGCTAGAAAGCAGATCTGTAAACCGATCACGACGGCAAACAAAAACCCTCGTTGCGACATGAATTCATTCCATCTCAGGAGGAGGCGATGCTGAGACTATACCGAAGAATACACCATAATGGCAGACAACGAGTCGAATTCTCCCAATCTGTCAGAATTGTCAGTTTCACTTATCACTCTCAACGAAACTGATCGTGACGATTTCGACGGGAGCTGGTGCCGGGAGCAATTTGGGGCTATCGGAGTTTTCATAGATATCCGTTGTCGAAGCGGGTGCTGACACACGGTGACCCACGCTGCGGTCCAACTCGGCCAACGAGCGACGCAAATCTGCTTCGAGTTGCAATTCTTGTGTCTTTGCGACGACAAAGCGTTGTGTCGTAATGAGCACGATGAAGTAGTTGGAGTCGCCGTCCTGAAAACTCTTTTTCGACAGTTTTACCGATTCCTCCAACGTGGGAAGCACCATCTCTTGAATCATCTTCAGGTTTTCGTGGGCTTGTTGATATTGAAGATGAGCATTGCGGACATCGAGCACGACCTGATCTCGGACCGTAATATAACGTCGGAGTGCCTGTTGGAGTTGAGCATCGGCAATAGCGATGCCCCCTTGATTACGATTGAAAATGGGTATCGTCAAACGCAAACCAGGGCCTGACTCAAAACCATTCCGTCCCTGACCGTTGGCATCATAGATGGCATCCAGATTCATGAACTGCAATTCAGACAGTTCCAGTCGTTCGCAAGCCGCTTCAATTTGCAATTCCGCCGCTCGTAAATCGGGACGCATTGCCAAGGCTTGTGCCAGCAAATCTTCGGTGGAGTCGGTGGTCGTCACGCGCTCTTCCGAGCCGACAGCCGTCAAAGAGTCTTCATGCATCGTGATGCCGAGTAACACTCGTAGTTGTTCGCGGGCGATCTCCTGATCTTTCTGGAACCGTGCCAGATCGGCAGTCGATTGAAAGGCATCGACTTGCGAATTCATCGATTCCAGTTCGCTGATGTCACCGGCATCGAGTCGTTTTTGAGCGAGATCCGCAATCCCCGTTTGAAGCGTCAGAGTTTGCTCGGCCAATTCAACACGGGATTGCGCCAACAACAGTTGTGCGTGAGCAGAGCGAACATCGCGGATGACGTTCAAACCGTTTTGCACCATCTGTTCCGACAGTTGAATCAAATCCAGTTCAGCCGCACGCATACGAACGGGACGCAGCCAGATCGCGCTGATTGACTGAAAGAAGGCGAACTCCAATTGCTTGGGACCAAGCGGAAAGAAGATTGTCATTTCCGGGTCGGTCAACAAACCGGCATCCAGCAACTGAGCGCGAGAAAGACCGAGTTGTGAAAGCATTTCGAGATACGCGGCGTTGTTCCACAAAGCAGTCGCAACGGCTTCTTCTTCAGAGAGACCATCAGAAAGATCGACACTGGGGGGAATGGCCGTTTCATCGGGACACATACTGGGACCAAGGGAAGCACCCATGTTCTGAGTCAATTTTGAATTGACTTGGCATTTTTGATCACAATAGGTGGTCACTTTACAGCCGGAAATTACCAGGCATGAGGAAACCGAGAAGCACACCAGAATCATCAGAACATGAGCCCGGTTCTTTCTCCCCGATAATCGTTCCGATAGTCGCACGTTCTGCCTCCCTTGCAGACAATATTTCCTTTCAATCTGAATCGACCGTAGGAACTTGGAAGTTTGGGATTTGTGGCAAGGGCGGCACAACCGTCACAACCTGAGGGACCGGAAACTGATCGTAATCTCAATCATGTCAGGGTATTACGACTTCCGAAGAGTCAACTGTCGATGAGGTGAAAGGCTCATCCTTGTTGACTCGTCCGGTTTCGATCCTCAAAGAGCCATCTCAGAAGGCTTTTTCCTTCTCTGTTTCGGAGGCCGTGTTTTTTGGCATCGGCATTAAGCGAATGTTGCCGGGATAGAGCATGAAGGTGTCATCCACGGAACTCGGTCGGACACTCAATCCCTCCACCGTTTTATAGATCCACTTGCCATAGTTCTGTATCTGACCAAAGGCAATCATGACGACACGTTTGGCCCGAATGATGTAGATTTTACCGTTGCGATCACACGTTTCGATAAAGCAAATTTCGGAGTAATCTTTCATGGCATTGGGATCCCCGAGTCGTTGGTGCTGTTCCAAGTTGTACGTACTCTAACTTAGTTCATGCGATGCGGTCATCCGCATTTATTCGGTAGAATTCTCCAGAGGCTCTCTGCGGATGAGATCGGTCGTAACGATTGTGCGGTCATCTTCAATCGTCGTCATTCCACTCGTCGTCTTCGTCTTTCCAATTCCGCAACCAGATGTCTGCCGGGATCGGTGTCTCGACGGAAGCTTTCAGTTCCCACTCCACCTCTTTGTTGTCGCTTGCTTCCACCAAAGCTTTCATAATGGTTTGCGGAGGTGCTGTTTTGAGCTGTTCGCGAATCTCTTCGAGTTGCCGTTTCCATTTGTCGCGTTCGTCCTGGTATTCGGGATCGCTGTCATCGGGCATATCGAAGGGTGAGCCGGGATAATATTCGTCATCGAAGGACTGCAAAATCTCCTCGGCTTGCATTTCCTGATGCACGACGATCCCATAATCTTCTAATTCTTCCCGCTGGCTCCGCGAGAGTTCTGCTTCTTTACGATATCTGCGTAATACGCGTTGAGAATGGAACTCCGAGATGGCTTGTCGCCATTGAAGCTGAACTGTCTGGACATGCTCTGGCGTGCATTCAGTCCCGTCCCGTTCAGCAATGCGTCGAATCTCGGCTTCTGTTGCACCACCGCGTGCGATTCTCCAATCCATTTCTTCGGCATACGCTCGTTCAAAGAATTTGGGAAACTCTTCATCAGAAACCACAATCATTCCGTTACATGGCGCTTCCTGCAGAAATTTCTCCCGCATCTCTGCGAGAGAGAACTCTGGGAAATATTTGATGGTTTTGTTCTCGGGATAATCGACTAACGGATCCTGATTGCTACCGAAGGTCCACGCAGAACCATCTTCATAACGGCGAACCAAATCAGACCAGACACCGGCCATCGGATGATCGTAGACAACCCCATACGTGGAAGTCTTTCGATCAATATATGCCGTCATCGACAAGGGGATGTCTTCGATGTCATAATCTTCGATCCTGACAAAACCGAGAGAGACAAAATTTTCGCAGCCTTGTTGAAACGATACCTGATTCTCGGAATCATCCTCTTCGTCGTCATCAAAAACGTCGCTCTTCTTTTTGAGCTTGATACGGAATGGAGGAACACCACCACCTCCCAAATTTTTCAGCAGGTCGGCGAATTTTCCGAATGCTGATCGAAGTTTCCACTTGATGTAAATCACCGCCGCCAGAATCAACAGGATGAGCGCAACGAAAACAGCCCCGACCAGTTGCAGAAAAAACATCATGGGTGCGTCTCCCGTTTGTGTTGGACGATTGGCGCTTTGTATTGGAGTCGCGCAGGATTGATGAGTCAAATTATTTCAGGAAAGTCGAATTAATAATTCGCTCGATAACGGGTATAGTAGAGAACTCTGACCGACACTGACACTTTGTATTTGAAAATCATTCAATGAATCATTACATCTCATTATTCTTGTTTTCAATCTTTTTTCTGAACACATTCTCTGTAGAAGCCGCCGATTCACTGACACCTCTCGTCACCGATCTGCCACCACAATCGGTGAAAGAGTTATGGGCCGATTACGATCCGCGTACAGAACCAATAAAGACAACTCTCATCCGCGAGTGGACCGATCAGGATGTCGTCATCCGTTACGTGATTTATGACATTGGAACGTTCAAGGGGACGCCGGCCCGGATGGCCGCTTTTTATGTATTCCCTCAAGAAACAGTTGGGAAATTACCTGCGTTACTCCACATGCACGGCGGAGGGCAACGCGCCTATTTACGCGGGGCGATTGAGTTTGCTCGCAGAGGCTATGCGGTCTTGTCGGTGAATTGGGGAGGTCGAGAGATGGAAACCGCCGAGGCAGGTGATGCCAACACCAACTGGGGGGCCGTTGACCCCACTCAAAGCAACGTCTCCGGTTATGCGAGCTTACTGCCAAAGGACAACACGATTGACGCCGTCGAATCCCCCCGGAACAATAACTGGTTTCTACTGACTGTTGGTTGTCGTCGAGGGATCACTTTTCTGGAACAGCAACCGGAGGTCGATGCCGAGCGAATTGGCATTATGGGACATTCGATGGGTGGACGACTCACGGGTCTCGTCGCGGGAAGCGACAAGCGAGTAAAAGCCGCATCTCCCTCTGTTGGTGGAAGTGGATTTTTGCAATATAACATGTGGGGATTGCCTGGTTCGGCGCGTCGTGTCAACGGCAACATGGCGCTGTTTCGCAAGACGATTGCGGGGGAAGCCTATCTTCCGCACGTGACTTGCCCGATCCTGTACTTGAGTGCAACGAACGATTTCAACGCACCGATGGAATTCGTCGAACAGGGTATGAAACAGGTTCCTCACGACAACAAACGCACGACGTACGCGATCCATTTGAATCATCGATTCACGCTCGATGCAGAAGTCTCTCGCAAATTGTGGTTTGATGCTCATCTGCAAAATCGACTGACGATTCCCGCAACAGCGAGCGCGGAACTCCTCTTGAATCGTGACACCGGTATTCCCGTTTATCGTGTTATGCCTGACATGTCGCGAGAGATTGCCAAGGTCGAAATTTATTACGGCTACGAACGCGACCCTCGGAATCGATTCTGGACGGCTGCCAACCTCACAAAAAAAGGAGACGTTTGGGAAGGTGAATGCCCCGTTCATGACCTTGATGAACCGCTGTTTGTGTTGGGGAGTATTTCGTATCGCCTGACAGAAGCAGAACGCCGTGAAAACGACCCCGAGACATTTCTGCTCAGCGTTGCAGACAGTGTCTATCCGAAGGCGATGCAGGAAGCTGGCATTAAAGCGACGGAAAAACATCAGCGTCTGATAGACGATTTCTCTCGGGGTTATCAAGACTGGTATCTGCTTTCAGGGAACAATCGTCATCATTGGTTCTTTTCAACTCGCAAGTTAGTCGATCCCAGATGGTCGGGACCAAAAGGTGGAAAATTGGTTTTCAGTGTGACTACATTCGAACCTGATAACACTCTGGGAGTTCAAGTTGAAACGGATCGCTGGCGAGGTTACGCAAAGCGTCAACCAAAGACTTACACGGCCCTCGTACCACTCCAGAATACGGGTCAACAAAATGTTATTTTGGCTGCGAGTGATTTCAAAACCGAGAAGGGAGATTCGCTTGCCAACTGGGACGGCATCACCGAATTGATTCTAAGTTCGGCAAAAAAATTGAAACCAGACGAGAGGAACTTGTCACAATGGAACGGAGCGATCCCGACCTTTTCCGATTTGCATTGGGAAGGTGGTAAAGTCATTACTCGTCCAAAACCATACCCTCAAAAAGATGGGAATAGCAATCACACAGGCGGCCTTGCCGATCCGGAGTTTCTGAAAGCGATTGAAGAATCACTGAAGTGAATCAATGGTTGTGTTTCGCGAGATTTCCTGCAAACCTGCAATTGATCTTCAAGAAGTAAACTGAAAGGAATAGAGGTCGGCATCGTTCAAGACGACTCGCATACGCACCGGTTTCCCTTGCAGGCGACTGACGTCAGATCGTCCGCCCCAGGTGACCGTACGATCAATCGTATCTCCAAAAATGAGATCACTCTCAGACAGAGCAAATCCGTCATAGGGTGAGCCGTCCGGTTTTTGCAGTTCCACTTTTAAGCTACCGGCAGCCGATGTGGCAAAATTAAAAGTGAGTCTCGCACCTGCGAATTTCATCGGCTTGGTAACTAATTCGTTGCCGTCATCTGTTGAACCGTTGACAGACACAAACCCATCGAGACGCAAAGTGTATCGCCGTACTTCGCTTCCCTTGCCATGCCAGTAACTTTCCGTGGCATATAGAGAAAGCTCATCCGCTGCCCCCGCGAGTGAAGATTTTGTTTCGACCAGATGCCAGGCGATGTATTGATGCCCATAATGCCAGGTTTCAGGCCGTTCGGGACCGGGCCGCAAGAAGGCTTCATTCCAGCGATGAAATTTGGTGCCGTCTCGGCTCGACATAAACAGTGCATCGGTAATGGCGGTTCCATATCTCTCACTGGCGGCCGCTCTCATTTTTCGTTGTTCCAGTGCCGGGAGCGACTTCATCGACTCCGACCATCCGCGCTCGATATAACGAGTGGGAAAACCCACCAGTAGATGTGGAGCGCGATGGTACGGTTTGATTTGATTGGTATAGAGTTGTTGAGGAGGTGAATCGACGTAGGTGAGATCGGTAAATGGCCCCCAATTCACGAGGTCATCAGAGACAGCGGTGCGAATGGCACGAATACCGCCGGGCTTCCATTCTTTATCATTGGTGACGCCCGCCGTGAAAATACGCCAATAGGCTCGATACTTTCCGATGGTCGAGTCCCAGAAGGCAAGATTCTGTGAATCGAATGCGCCAATTCCGTTCAGAATCGGCTTGTCGGTCATCGGCGTCCAATGAACTCCATCGGGCGATTGGAACGGTAACAACCCATTCGGTTTTTGAGAACGAAAGATGGCTTTGTACTTGCCTTCGGCAGGGGCATTCGGGTTTTCGTCTTTGAAGATCGCAGGATGACCGGCATCGAGATTGAGCGACCCGACAGGGCCACTTGTCACCATGATGTTGTTCTGTTTGGATCCTTCGAATTCGTGTAATCCGAGATTCGGTTTTTCCCAGTTGATGCCATCTTTGCTCTCGGCGTAACAGAGATAAAGGGGATGCCGGCTGGTATTGAGTTTCTTTTCGGTTACTTCAAGATGCCAGGCTTTGTAATACATGCGATAGCGGTCGCCATCCTGAAAGACAGAATGATAGCCGCTGCCTGTTCCTTCCCACGGGGCGTCATGTTTCAGCACGACTTCGCGCGGGACGGGGTGATGAAGTTGCAACTGAGTTTTTCCACCCAAGTCTTCAATGAGATAGTGGTCAACAAAAAGTTCTCGACGCGAGCCGATATCGATGACATCATTTGGTACGTTTGCAGAGACTATCTGGCCACCGGCCGTGAGACCCCAAATCCCGGCGGAGGCAACGGCTGAGGATTGGAGAAAATCACGGCGAGAAAATTGGTCAGACGACGGCATTGGTGAATCCTTTAGACGAGATATCAGTGAGCAAGCGCTGACAGATGCGAATCTTCACGGTAACAAACCATAAGCCGCGATTCGATCATTTTCGGACGTGAAAAACTTCGTAACTGCCTCTGTTTGAAGAAATTGATTCATAAAAGATGTCTTTTCGTAGCCTGCTTGACCGATTACAGTAATAGATGCTTCACTTGTTCTTCATATTTGTTTTTTCTCACACACGAATGATATCTGCTATGAAAAAATTGACGCGGAGGGGGTTTACCCTCATAGAATTGCTAGTCGTCATTGCCATTATTGCAGTCCTCGTGGCTTTGTTATTACCTGCTGTGCAACAAGCACGTGAGGCGGCCCGTCGCAGTGCTTGTAAGAATAATATGAAGCAAATTGGCTTGGCGCTTCACAATTATCACGATACACACAGTAGTTTTCCTCCCGGCTACATTTCGGATCGCCCCGCAACGAATAACAGTAGTTGGTGCCGGTCGAGCGGTCCGTTTCCTAGTTCTGTGCAATGGGCTCCGTGGACAGTGCTCATTTTGCCGTTCCTTGATCAGGCTCCCGTTTACAACCAAATGAATTTCGATATTCCGTTTCAAGCGACCAGCAACAAGATGGATACCAGCACAATCAATTATCAGCTTGTTCAGGATGCGAGTCCAATGACGGTTTATCAGTGTCCATCGGATGCTGACATGGGACGACTACAGGACCATGGAACTTACTTCTTCAAGTCCTGATTGTCAAAATACGGGTTGTAACGCATCGAATGCCCGCGCTCATTACATCACCGGTATGCTGTTCGGAGGTTCCTTTACTCGAATGCGCGATGCTCTCGACGGTACGACGAACGTCTTTCTAGTCGGGGAGACACGTTATTCCAGCGCAGAATGGGGAGCCAGTGCGAAACAGGATAGCTGCCATTTCCCTCGAAATCTGGCGGGAGCTCAAGAACAAATTAATCGTCATGATTATGGAGTCCGTGGTCAAAATGCAACTCGTGGCTTCAGTAGCTATCATACGGGCGGGTGTCACATGTTGATGGCAGATGGATCCACTCAGTTTCTGAGCGAGAACATTGATATCAATATCTATCGACAAGTGGCACAACGGGCTGATCAACTACCGGCCGGAGGCTTTACACCCTAAAAAAGCCACAAGTGTCTCAAGCACATAACAACCCTTAACACTTCTTGTCCTTCAGAGGGATGGGGAGTGTTTTTTATTCACGGAGTTTCAGATTTTTCAACTTTGACTCGCAACACGACGGTTTGTGATATACCCTTGGATGTGAAGAGGATGTATTCACTGGAGCCATCGATGCGACTCAATTTGTTGAACCCCGTATTATTTGCGACGATTTCTCTGCTTTCCGTCGTCTCTTCTTCGTCAGCGGGAATGATCACTTTCCAGGCTTCCGACTTTTCGTTAAATCCCACATTCAGCAATGTGACCATCTTCAATTTCAGTATTGATCTGGTGGATCAGATTGGGACGGGAGTTTACAGCAATCCAACTATCAATTCGATCACGTACAATGTCTCGGGAAGTCTTGCTCCCGGAACGCCTTCCGGGTTTCCTGCCTTTGCTCTGAGTCGCACAATTACCGGACCCGATTTTTATGCTCAGGGGAGTTCCTTGAACTTTGAAATCGATGCGGCTGCCGATCTTTCGGATGGGATTCAGTTTAACGAACTGGTCGGCTCATTCATCTTCAATGGCCGGGAAGTTGGAACGGGACGATATCACCCCTCTTACGTCGAATTCAATCCGGGCGGCACGGGGACCATCATGAATTCCAACAACTTTGGAGGCATCAACCCCTCTTCTATGCAAATGGTCGATGTCAATTTTGGTGAGGAATACATTACTGAGCTGTCATTTGCCCCCACACAAACCTTGGTTGATTTTGAATCGACTACGGCAGCCGTCCCAGAACCTTCGACGATGAGTCTTCTCGGGCTATTGGGCGTGGGTGTTGCCGTTCGACGACGCAATAGAAGTCGCCAACATTCCTGACAGGCAATGGCAGATGGAATGGCTTGTACCGTATTACTGTCTCGTCAGTTCCTGTTTCAATTTTGAAGCGGTCATCTCAGGGGGCTGATAGTCGGAACGGGGTTGGAGTGTCAGGATCTCAAACACTTCGGTGAAGACTTCTGCTTTAATCGTATATATTCACGATCATGGATGACAAATTGCTGCTCGATGTTGTTTTTCCAAGCGGGAAAAGCACGCTTGAAATCTCGAATACGGTACCACACGACACCTCGATACGTTTGGCTGGGATCGAGTTTTTCCCAAGCTGGTAGCGTCATAAATTCGCCACCCGTTTCGAACTCTTGAGAACATGTGTAAGGATGATGCTCCCAGGCTGGTGCGTAAGCAGGGCTGTTCATCAGACAGTGGAGCGGGTTTTCATTTTTGGTTTGCGTCCAGATGTTGTGGGCCAACTCACGATGTTGTTGATAACGAATTCTTTTGTAAGGGCGAACTATATCCTGTATGACAACTGTCACCGGGATTGCAGCCAGAATGCCTAGCGTGAGAACAATCGCTCTTTGCTGTACTCGCTTCTGTCGGAAGAATTCCAGCATCGCCACAAAACCCGGCCCTATGAAGAGACAAGCCAACGGTCCCAGATATTGCATTAAGCGGGCGTGAGCACCGAACGGGTATCGTTTTAATCCCGAGGCAATTAACGCCAGGAAGATGATGCCCGCTCCTAATGTCACAACTCGTCTATCGCACCGTCGCAGAAAGATTGTCACCCCAAGTACCAATCCAATAAACGAAACGGTTCCCGAGCCATTATCTCCTCCCAGAGGATATTCGAAACAATGACTCGCACAAACTTTCAGAAACCAGAACGGAATCATCCAGGGTTGCTCAACAGGGAGATACCCTTCCACCCAATACCAACCCATGATCTGTTCAAACTGTACGTTGTAGCTGTCGCCGGTGGTGGCAAAATGCAACAAGAGAAATGTCGACACTAAACACAAGTTGAACACAACATACGCCAGCCGTTCGTTCCGTGAACCGCGAACAAAAACCGGCATCAATAGTGAAAGGCTAATTCCTCCCAGGACGAACACGGACGGAAACGAATATCCCAATGCCAGAGGAGTCAACACAATGAGACCCACCAACCATTTGATTTGGCCACTCTTCCAATAGGCCGTCACCACATAAAGCAAGAGGGCCGTGATCAACAAATCGACGGCGTAAGGCTTCACTTCAGCAGAATGTCGAATTGGAAAGTAAGAGACCGAAATCAGAGCCACCGACATTACCAACGGTAAACCTTTGAGATAATGCCGGGCAACATAATAAAACACAAACAGCCCAACAGTCCCGCAAACAAATGGAAAAAATCGCAGCGAGTATTCAGAGAATCCTGCGACATTGGCGATTGCAATTTCTGTCCACATGAACAAAATCGGGGCGACTTGCTGATTCGCGAGTGGGGCGAGAAGTCCCCACGGATCTCGACTGATGAAATTCTCGACCAGTGATGTCTCATCATTCCACAACGGGAAACACAATAGATAACGAACCACAGGTACGAAGACGCCGAGACAGAGAAAAGCCAGACAGGCACGTTTCCATCCCGCGTCAGTCAACAACGTGTCCAGACGACTTCCCAGTCGTTGATCAGTCTCAAGATTTACATCTGGTGAAAGTTCGGCAGCCGTACTCATCGAGAGAGCATCCTGGTCATGTATCTTTGGAGAAATCTTCAGCGCCGTGGAAATATAGTGCACATACCAAGATCGGTAAACGGCAAACAATGGCCGCCGCAACAAGACAAATCAAGCTGCGCTCTCGCGGTTAACTCCGTTCAGAGGATGCATTTCGGGCGTGACCAAGAAAGGTGAATTTAAGGGTTAAATGGGTGAGATCGTCGCCATCATCGTGTTCCTGAGTCTATCAAAGATTTTGAATAGAGATTTTGCGTTCGCTGGCGTAGAATTGAGCAGGTACTGAATATCAGACAACCTTTTTGGCAGATTGCCGAAAACAATTTTGAGGTTCCCGCGACCTTCACACACCACACCATCAAGGATAACACCACATGACAACTCCTCAGCAAACAACACGCCGTCAATTTATTCAGGGGATGGCTGCTACCGGGTCCGCCGGACTCTTCCTTTCCAACGCCCATCGCGCGGTTGGATATCAGTCGCCTAACGAACGTCCTGTCTTTGCAACCATCGGACAACGCAATCAGGGAAGAACGATCACCAACAAGTCGTTCAAATTCGCCGACTTCGCGGCACTTGCCGATGTGGATTCGAAAGTCCTCGGTGAAAATCTCGAAAATGCACTCAGCAAGCAAGGCAAAAAACCTGATGGGTATGCCGACTATCGCAAGGTTCTTGATCGTAAAGACATCGATGCTGTCATGATCGCGACTCCCGATCATTGGCATACAAAAATTGCCGTCGAAGCCATGCTCGCCGGGAAAGATGTGTACTGCGAAAAACCACTCACGCTGACCATCGCCGAAGGTAAGTTGATCGAAAAAGTGGTCAAAGACACTGGTCGCGTTTTCCAGGTCGGAACAATGCAACGCACCGAGTCGGGAAAACGCTTCTTGCAAGCCGTCGCACTCGTCAAAAGTGGCCGCATCGGCGAGATCAAAAAAGTGACGTGTGGTATCGGTGGTTTCGGGCCATCACCAAAGATTCCCGTTGCTCCGGTCCCCGAAGAAATTGATTGGGATGTCTGGCTCGGCCCCGCTCCCAAAGTCGATTATCGTGCTTTGCCAGAAATGCGCAAAGGTTACGGCGGCGGCGTGCCACTTTATAGCAACTGTCACTACTCCTTCCGTAACTGGCACGAATACTCGGGTGGTAAACTGACCGACTGGGGCGCTCATCATGTCGATATTGCCTGTTGGGCACTTGGTGCTGGCGATACCGGACCGAGCAAAATCACGCCTCTCAATTACAAGCTGGCCGTCGAGTACAAGGATGGTTATCCAGTCGTTGATGACCAGTACAACATCGCGACCAACTTCAACATTCAGGCCGACATGCCCAACGGCGTCGAGATGCTCATCACCGACGAAGGTGACAACGGCATTCTCTTCGAAGGAACGAAAGGGCGTTTCTTCGTCAACCGCGGTAAAATTGTTGGTAAGCCTGTCGAAGACCTCAAAGACAATCCGCTACCGGAAGGTGCGATTGAAGAAGTTTACGGCGGCCCTGTCAGTGAAAATCATACGGCCAACTTCATTGAAGGGATGAAGTCCCGCAAGCAGCCGATTTCGGATGTCTGGACTCACAACCGCATGTTGGAAATCTGCCATCTCTCGAACATTGCGATTCGTCTGGATCGGGAACTGAAATGGGATCCGACGAAGCGTGAAGTCATCGGCGACGAACAAGCCAACTCGTTCCTGTCACGCGAATATCGCAAAGGTTACGAAATCAACATGTAACCTTGCGGCATCTTATGATGATTGATTCAAGCCTCGTCTGGTGAAAACTGGACGAGGCTTTTTTTCCCAATCAGTTCTCGGAGATTGAGGATAATCGATGAGTCCACCACCCGTCTCAAGATGCTGATCAGACGACCGTTGGCCAAACGAACGAAGGAGTAAACATCACCGCAGATAAATTGAGCCGCGTGCGAGGGCACGCAGGGGACGATGATTGTGAGTGAGCTTGTAATTCGACCCAACAGATTGCGATGGGGAGACTTTGGGCATCTAATTACTTATTCATATTTCTGCGTAAACGAGTTGGGACTGCATTCTACCATGCTAAGATAAGAGGATGAAACGAGGCAACATAATCTGAGCAGGTTTGGACATAGTCAGTCTTCCGTGAGCTGAATTTATTTGCCCGTTAAACCATCCAGAAATTTGAAGAGCTCTTGGGTAGCAGGATCATCCGGCTTCCCGAGGTCGTTATTCAATCGACTGTGATTACTGTCTGATTTACCGAACGCTTTCACCGGAATCTCGGCCTCTTTCAACACTTCCGCCAAGCGACCAGCTTGAGCGCGTGTGTTGGGGTTTCCCGGAAAGTAAAAAATCAAAAACGGAGGAATCCCTTTGTCTTTCGCCACATGAGTGACGGCAGAAAAGTCGATGTGCTTCTCTGGATCGTTCCCAAATTTCTGGCGATGACCGAAGGTAAACATCTTGCCGCCGTAAAGTGTCTGACGAAATTCTGCCGTCATGATGATCTTGGGAATATCGTAGGTATCTCCATCCACCGGCACACATCCCCGCAACGCATCGAACGAAACCCCCACTTCTTTGAGGTATCGGTCGTCGGTACATAGCAAGGCGGCAAGCTGCGCACCGGCAGAATGTCCTCCGACAAAGATACGTTTCGGATCGCCGCCGTACTCGCCAATATTTTGATGAACCCAGCCGAGCGCCTTCGCGACATCACGGGTGAGGACATCCATTTCCACATCGGGGAGCAGTCGGTAGTTGGTCGAGACAAAAACAAAGCCTCGTTCGGTGAGCACTTTGGGTTTCAGTGCAACATCACTTTTATCACCGACCGTCCAACCGCCTCCATGGATCCAGAACATCACCGGCAGCGGCTTCTCTACGGACTTTTCCGGCACGTAGACATCGAGGACCTGTCGCTCGTGTCCGTTTTCCACATAGGGAATGTCGGAGGTCAGTTTCTGCGCCTGACAGAGACTCGTCAAGCAAAGCAGCGGAATAGCAAACAAACCGATAGATCGATGGTTCATGCGGAAAGCTCCCAGTGGCAAATTGTTCGACCGAATTTAATCTGCTCACATTATGGCACCGCAAGAAAAGCAATGCCAGAAATTCCGTCGTAATGAACCGCCTGCGCCAGCACGCCGGGGACGATGATTGTGAGTCATTTTTTGTGACTGCGCCACGCAGTTGACTCTGGTTGGGACACCTTGGGCATGGCCAATCAACTCACATGTCCACGCAAGCGAGGACATGTCACCCGGTAGATTATTCAATCGGATTATCAAATTCTGCGATTAACTGATTCAACAGTTCTACGAGATCCACTTGCTGAGCCAGCACTTGAATGTCGGCTTGTTCTTGTGGATTGCTGGAAAGGAACATCCGTCGTACATCCTGACGATTTTTGTGACTTCCTTTGCTCACCCAGATCAACTTGGAAATGACGGCATCAGCTAGCGAGGCGACAGGAAATTGACGACCGGAGAATACGTCGCTCAAAATTGATCGATCCAGCTCTCCAGGAATCAGCTCGCGAGGGTAAAGGTCTAGCTTCAATGTTTCGCGAGTATCAAGAAGTTGGAATCCTCGTTTGTCTTTGATGGCGTTGCGAATGGCTATCTCATCGTAGAGGAAGTCAGAAATTGCCAGTTCCGCGAAGAATTCCTCGAATTGATTCATGATCGCTTCTGGATCAACCACAAGATCCAGATCTTGTGTCATGCGGGGCTCACCATAAGCGACCGTAGTGAGTCCACCGGTCAGGTGAAAGCGGATCGAGAGTTTGTCGAGAATCGCTGCAACTTTGGAGAGAGTCTTTTCAAAGGCTTCGATGGGAAACACGTTCGAGCATCCTTTCGACGAGTTTCATCGTTTCTGGCTCATCCGCATAAATGCGGGCAGCGACTTCCCACTTCAATCGCTCGGAACTGTATTCGGGATGCTCCTCGGAGATCTGCTTGGCGATCACCTCCCGCGACCAGAGGAACATCGCTTGAGAGCGAGCCACTTTCTCGGCAACCGACATCGTCGAGAGGCGGACTCGGTATTCCTGTTCAATATCGGTCATGTTGAGCCTGTTGTTCTGAAACCAACGAGTACGACCTGCATTTTACCATGCTGCGAAAGGTGATGAAACGCTTGTGGAGAGATTCAGATGTCGTTAAAGAATAAAATTGACAAAAGAGCACATCCAATGAGACAATGTGATCATGCCTCGCATATCAGAATTTTATGGGATCGCCGTTTACATGTATTATCGCGATCATGCTCCTCCGCACTTTCACGCAATCTATGGTCAAGAAGAGGCGACATTCGAGATTGCCAGCGGAGAAATTTTGATGGGAAAACTACCTCGTCGCGCTCGTACTTTGGTTCGGGACTGGGCCACGGAACACATAGGTGAGCTCCAGAAAAACTGGGAATTGGCTCGTGAGTCGCAACCTCTCAATCAAATTCAACCACTGCAATAAGGTGCCGATATGATATTACGAATCACTGAAGTCGATGTCGTGGGGAATTCGGCCCTCGATTTAGCCTTCAATGACGGCACTCGGAAGACGGTCGATCTACTGCCGTTATTGTCGGGGGCGGTCTTCGAGCCACTCAAGGATGCAGACTACTTTGCACGAGTGGAGTTGGATGCTGTCTGCGGGACTGTCGTCTGGCCAAATGGTGCCGATTTTGCCCCCGAAGCATTGCATGAACTGAACGCGTTCGTCAAATCGTGATGATGAATTGAGCCGCGTGCGCCAGCACGCAGGGGACGATGATTGTGAGTGAACTTGTAATTCACTCTCAACAACTTCCGTCTGGTCCACACTGGACGTTTGCCTTTGACTCACATGCCCACGCAAGCGAGGATATGGTCCCATGCAAAGAAACCTCAGAGGAGTTTGATGTTGAAACAGCTAATTCTTGATTTTATTGAATCTCTCAAGACAGCAGAAATAGAGGTCTACAATGAGTTCAGCCTCCAGCATGAGTTAGGCATTTTTTTAAGGGATCGACTCCCAGAAAAAAAGGTGGAATTTGAGCGAAACGTGTCACATTTTGGTATTTCGAAGGAAGGATTACATAAAAAGGAAATTGATCTTTCTATCTCGGACAGGAATTCAAAAAAGCAGGTTTGCGCTATCGAATTGAAATATCCACGTAATGGAAGAGTTCCAGAGTCGATGTTTGATATTTGCAAAGACATAGCCTTTGTTGAGCAACTCAATCAAAATGGATTCTCGACTGGATTTGTATTGGCGCTCTGTGAGGACTCAAAGTTTTTTTCTGGAAAGATTGCAAGTCCCATCTACGAATATTTTCGGTCAAACAAACCTCTCAAAGGTGAGGTTCAGTAACCTACCGGCAAAAAAGATAAGGTATTAGAGCTTGTAGGAACTTACTCGATAGATTGGTTTCCAATCAAAGAGGGACTGCAATACCTTTTAGTTCAGCTTGGGTATGTGAGCTGAGATTTTTGGTGAGCGCAGGGTGGCCCGGCCAGTTTTCTGGCCGGGTGACAGAATGTCACAGGATGACTCATCATGCGGGTGCGAACGATTCGTGTCACTCACGATGATACCTTACCTCTGATCCGCGAAATCGGCGTGATCCGTGGTCCTTTCACCCCTGCCAACTCCCCTGAGGACGGAGGGGCATCGAATATGAATACGGAACGACTCTCGAACCCATCCCGACTGAATACGGAGATGCGATTACTAGCGCGTGATGCCTTATTTCCTCACGACTGTTCGGCGGCCTTCACTTGCTCGCAGATCGGGCTATACCCCTCCTGAGTTCCTGGCTTCCTTATCAAATCATCCATCACGATTCGGGAGCATCGAAATTGATGAGTGCCGATCAACGAAAATGAGTGTTCCGTTTCTCGTCGCCTTCACCACGATTCGCACATCAGTCCCCTGCGAATCTGCTCTTGAATTATGAATCTTACCAGAGTTAGCGTTCTGGATACGATCTTTGACAATTTGGAATTCGTCTTGAGTGCTTTGGATTTTGTTCTTTGAGCTTGGTCGGCAAATCATTAAGTACAAAAAACAAATTACCTTTTTCTCTGTCTGAAAATCACCGACGAAATGTCGTCAGAACGAGACACTCAGGGGTTGAAATGACAATCGACGTAACTCGTCAAGCAGCCGGAAGTTGCTCAAGAGTATGGAAGAGTATCGTCAAGAGTATGAGAAGTGTGTGTCTGTGTCCCATACCCTTGAAGACTCTTGGAAAGGTCGGCGAGTCCACGATTTACGACGAAAATAAGAGTATGAGGTTTCGGACTCTTGAGATGTAGCGTGTTTACGATACGGCCCGCGGAGTTTGAATCAAAGAGAGAACGGTTTTCACGGGGGCTTTCGCTACGCGAAGCGCCCCCGGCACCCATCCTGACTCCTGAATCCCGGCTCCTGATTCCTTCTTCTCACACTTCCGTCGCCGGGGGTGGTTCTGTCTGAAACGCTCGGTTGCGGAACAGGAAGTCGATGATGTTTCCTTCGTGCGGCTGCATCCAGTGGATCTGGTACGTCCGCACTTCGCCGATGTTGAGACGGTCGACATTGGTCGCGTCGATCAGATCTCTTTGAAAATCTTCATCGTCGGTGATGGCTGTACAGACCAAAGTGTAGCCACACTTCTTGAGGAACTTGTCCTGCGGACATTCGACGACCGAGCCGAACGGAAACATGAACTCGGTGTTCGCCATGGCATCGTCAGGGTCGGTCACATGTAAGACAGTAGGAAGCAGGAAGTCGCAGCGTTCTTCCTGAATCAATCGCTCGCCATCGCGATACTTGGCCGTGACATCGGTGACGGCTGCCGACTTACAACCTTCGTCGATCATGTTGTTCATCGCCTCGGCAGCACCCTTCATCGTAAACGCAGCGAGACCGGAGTCCGGGTCGGTCATTGGTTTTGGCTGCACAGTGCCAAGTTTTTTGGCGATGGCATCGGCGATTTCGGCTCCGTATTTAGGTACCCAGATACCGGACGCCGAGATGCAACTGCGTCCACTGTTCACGTAGAGACTGTCGACCATCAAATCGATGTACTGTTCCCAATCTTCGATTTTGTCTTCGCCAATGACGATCTTACTGTAACCGGGACCGTGAGCGGCGACTTTGGGATTGCCGGCATGTTGATCGACGGTGGCCTGCCCACCAAAAATAGTCGAGCGTTCGCAGGTTTCCATAATCGCCGAGCCACATTCGTGAGGTCCGGGGTACAAACAGAATGCTTCGCGCGGGATGCCGGCTTTCACCATCGCTTCAAACATCCGGTAAGGTGTCCACGGTTCGGAAGAACCCGGCTTGAGGACGAGGCCGATTTGCAGCGGGATCACGGGGAGCCACAATGTATGCACGCCGGGTGAGTTGGAAGGCAAGACCCAGCCACAAGCGTTGGTTGTCGCCTGATAACTGATATTGATGCCGCGTCCTTCTTCGCCGTAGCCTTTACTGAAGACATCGAGAGGCAAGCCGCGAGTGAGTGCGTCAAGGACTTTGCCCATGTTTTTCATCACATAGGCGCTCTTGCCCATGTTGAATTTGCACATATGTTCGGGCAGGCCGGTTGAGGCCGATTGAATACGGCAGAATTCATCGGGAGTTTGCGTGCCGTTGCCCATCGGAAGTTCATCGTTGACATAATAGTCGGCCGCTTTTTCGCACATGCCGATGAGGTCTTCGATGGAATGCTGACGCAGGAGATCGCGTGCTTTTTTGGCTTTGCGCATATCCATCTTGATGATGCCGCCGTTGGCTTGATGGACTTTAGCAAGTTCTTCACCGGTTTCAAAATGGACGACGGGCGATTGATCCATCGATTCGTAGGGCTTGCCCCAGCGGATTACGGGTATTTCGAGCATGGTTGATGGTCCTTTCAATTTTTGACGCAAAGACGCAAAGACGGTAAGAAACGCAAAGAGTTAAGTATTTTAATCCAACTGATTGACGACTCGGTGGACTCCATTTTTGAGGAGTTTCTGGCCGAAGTTAATCACCAGTCCCAACCGTTTGTCAGTCAATTTTAAGTAAGTTAAACATTGTGATCGGTAGATGTCGTGATCTTCTTCGGTCGCTTTACATTCCACAAGTACAAGATCGTTCACCAGGAGATCAATACGAAACACTTTTGATAATTGATTCCCTTTGTAAAAAATCGGCACTTCAATCTGACGCTCAGCTTTCAAACCCTGACTTTCCAATTCAAACTTCAGAGCTTCCTCATAAAGACTTTCGAGAAGGCCGGGACCACCAAGTTCGCGATGAACTTCAATGGCTGCACCGATGATGACATGACTCAGATCATTTTCATTCATCATGTCATACCACCCCGCATGCTTCATTCGACTCTTCGCGATTCTTTGTTTCTTCGCGGCTTTGCGTCAGAAAATAATCCACTCAAGCTCAATAAACTCCCACTGTTGTGCTCTTGGCGATTTCATGAAACGGTCGAGTTCCCGAGACGCCGTCCCATGGATATTTTTCGTGTGGACGTTCGCGTTCTCCTTCATCACGTTCCATGAAGCCGGGGATAAACAGTTCGTGAGTCAACGTGTAGAGTTTGACGCGGCCGGTTTCATCGTAGTCAACCAGTTCGTCGTAGTTGTCGAAGTTGACGACCTCCACGACGGCTCGTGGTTGTGGTGCGTAATAGGTGATCTTGAAATTATCGGCAGGATCGAAAGGCTTGCCACAAGCGAGACCCATCAATGTGTTGCCGTAGGTCGGCGTGATGTAAACATTTTCGCCCAGTAACTCTTCTTTGCAGAAGCGATACCATTGTGGCGTGAACTCGGTTCCGCCGGCAAAAATACCCGTGATGCCAGCTTCTTCGATGCTGCTGTCTTCATCGATGAGTCGCAGGGCCAGCGCTTCAAGCAGTTTGGGCGTGGCGAACATGCATTGGACGTTGTGGTTCGATGTCAGGATGGTCATGGCTTGATCGATGACGTGCGCGCTGTAGGCCTTGGCTTCATCGATCTTGCCTTGCTTGATCAATTTCACGACCCAGCGAGGATCGAGATCGACACAGAAGCAGATGCCTCCACGAGTTTGGCAAAGATGTTCAACGGCAAGTCGTAATCGACGTGGGCCGGACGGGCCGAGCATCAACCAGTTGGCACCGCGGGGGAAATGTTCATCGGGAAGAGTTTTGGAGAACTCTTCGTAATCGATACGGAAGTCATCCACGACGCAACGACTTTTGGGAGTTCCCGTCGTGCCACCCGTTTCAAAAACGTAACGTCCTTTGTCGTGCCATTTTTTCGGCAGGAATCGATCAACGGGACCGCCGCGAAGATCGTCGTCCTCGAAGAGGGGGAACTTTTTCAGGTCGTCGAAGCAGTTCACATCGGTGAGTGGGTCGAAGTCAAACCCTTTGGCTTTTTCGAGCCAGTAGGGGGCACCGTCTTCCGGGTGGAAGTGCAGTTGCACGATTTCGACGGCTTGTTTGTCGACCGCTTCGCGAGCGGCTTTCACTTTGTCTTCCAGAGTCGTACTCACGATGAGATCCTGTTTCGAAAGGGTGATAATAATGTCTGATCAATCTCAACCCGGGCTTGGGGGATTCCTGAGCCAATAGGAGGATTGAAAGTGTGTTTGATTTTGAAAAAACCGACCGAATCCGTGGAGGGTCATCAGGTGGGAGCAGTCGCCGGGCGAACTGCCGATCATCCATTGTGTCGGAATGGGATGCGGTTTGCAATCATTGTCGACTCCCTGAAATCATAGCCGAAACCGCGTATTCGTCCACGTTGCTGGTTCATGATCTCCTCATTTAGAATACGGTCGTCCGCTTGAGGTTCGAGAGTGGCCTGAATAGAACGAGAATCATGTGAGGCATCCACCTGCGATTATTGGCACTCTTAGAAATGCGTCATTATTTGATGGAATTGCGCGAAGTCTTGACTCAGTATGCACGCTGGAAATCTGAATCCCATTGGGATGCAAGAAGCCCTCACTTCGACATTCTTCGAAACGTGTGAAAAGGAAATCACAATGTTGTACGCAATCACGAGTTATTTTAATCCTTGTCACTATGCCAACCGCCTCAAAAATTACCACCTCTTTCGCGAGCATCTCAATGTGCCTTTGATTGCGATAGAATTAGGCTTCAATGGACACTTCGATCTCGATGCATATGATGCCGAGATCATGGTTCGCATCGAAGATGGCGATGTGATGTTCCAAAAGGAACGCTTACTCAACATTCTGATCGAGAGTTATATTCCCGATGACTGCACGGAAATCGCGTGGCTGGATTGCGATATTGTCTTTACGCGAGATGATTGGGCGGAAGCAACGAGCGAGGCTCTGAAACATTCTGATTTCGTACAGCCGTTTGAATTCGCTTATCAGGCGAATCAAACTGACAGGGAATTAAACAATTTGGATGCTTCCAAAGTTGAGTTGAACTTCAGCTTCGCCAATCGTGCTCAGAGGGCCGACTTTGACCCACGGAAAATGATGCCCTATCTTCGCGCTCAAAACTATGGTCGGACCGGATTAGCTTGGGCGGCACGCCGAGACTGCCTGGAAGGGATCGGTTTATTTGATCAATGCATCATTGGAAGTGGAGACTGCGCGTTGCCTTCCCTGATGAAGGGAATGGAAGCGTCCTTCCAGTCACATCTTTCCTCCGGTCCGATGTTTGACCGGGCGTTTGAAGGCTGGAGCCATCAAATCCGTCAACGATCCGGGATGACTGTAGATTGCATCTCGGGAACCTTGGTTCAGCTTTGGCATGGAGACTATACCAATCGTCAATATGATGGACGGCACCATTTCTTAAGTGAACAACCGACCGATGCTGTCGCTGATCTTGTTTTAGGCGATGAAGGAGCTTGGCGATGGGCGACTCCCAATTCGGAAATCGCACAGTATGTTTCTGATTACTTTTGGAGTCGTCAGGAAGATACGGCTGCTGTTGGCTAGGCCACGGTAGTCGAAGATGCCGAACCAGATTCCCTTTTCGTCTGTCGGAGAGATGCGTTGACCAACGACATTCTGACAGAGGAGGAGGTGAGTTATGTCATCACAGCAACACAAGCAGTTCATTAACTTCGAATCGGATCATCCCTGCTTTCGAGGCCACTGCCGTCGAGACGATGAGTAAACGGCGTCGCGGTTATCCGTCTGAGACGCATGTCAAACGAGGTGTGCGTGTTGTACACGGCGAGAAACTGCTCGTCGAGAAGCTCGGTCGTAATGACTTGTGTCCCTGTGGATCTGGCAAGCGATTCAAGAAATGCTGCCTGAAGAAAGGTTGTTTTTGACGGCGTCCTGCGCGACGACTACTATCGGGAGTAAATGAGACACATCACAAAATTACGATTTCCGTTATTCCCAATGAAATTTCTCTTTGGAAACTATCGTGGTGATCCTAAACTAAAGGAACTTCGTTGGTCTGATAGAGACACAAAAAATCGACTTATCCAAGGAGTGATTCATGCACCTCGAATGCCATATTGATAAATCGTTGCCGAGTCAGATTCGCGAAACCACAGAAGAACGAGTGGTTTCAAAACTCAGCCGTTTCCAAGAGCAAATTAAAGATGTTTCGGTCACTCTTCGCGACTTGAATGGCCCCAAGGGAGGCGTCGATATCCAGTGTCGTGTCCATTTGAACTGCGAGATGACCGGCGAGACGGTGATTGAAGAGACGGCCGAGAATGTTGGTTCTGCATTGACGGGGGCTCTTGATCGAACTGTGCATACCTTGGCTCGAAAGCGAGATCAAGTGGTGAAGAAACAGCGTCAGAGCGCAACCATTCGTGGAGCGGCTGAAGAGTAGAGTCAGGAAGCCCTTTGAAAAGTCTGAGGGTTTTCTGATTGTGACTTCATACCTTCATGGCCAACACTTCCGCACATCGATTTGAAACTGTCGTTCTAGGGCAAGGGCTTGCCGGTTCCGCACTTGCATGGAAACTTCATGAACGCGGAGAATCGGTGTTGTTGGTTGACCGCGGTGACGAGTCTTCCTCCTCGCGGATTGCAGCCGGTTTGCTCACGCCGATCACCGGTCAACGACTCACTCGCTATCCCGACTGGGGACAGTGTTATGACGCTGCTAGAAAGTTCTATCAATTCGTCGAAAAACAAACCGATGAAAGATTCTTTTCGGAATCACCGATGGTGCGGCTCTTCGCATCGAGACAAGAACGGGAACGATTTCTCAAGAAATATCGCGACGCCGATGATGTCAGCTTGTGTGAAGAATCAGCATTACCTCAAGCAGTTTCATCGCCCTTTGGTGGATTTGAAATGTTGTCAGCCGCTCGGCTTGATACAAAATCATATTTAACGGCCACACAAAAATACTTCGAGTCGCGGGGTGGCTATCGAGAGGTCACATTATCGCTGCCTGAAGATTTGCAGATTGAGAAAGATCAAATCTCAGTTCCGCAGTTGAACGTCGTGTGTAACCAGATAATTTTCTGTCAGGGGTTTGAAGCAACAAAAAATCCGTGGTTTCGAGACGTCCCTTTTGATGCTGCCAAGGGGGAAATTCTCACTTTGAATGTACCGGATTGGAGAGAGTCTCGTGTTGTTCATGCAGGATTATGGGTGGCTCCTGAGAACAATCATCGCATCCGAATTGGTGCCACTTACGAACGAGAACAACTTGATCAATGTCCCACAGAAGCAGGCCGAACCGATCTTCTTCAGAAATGGAACCAGTTACAAAATGTTTCACGAGAAGGGGACATCGTCGAACACCGTGCAGCAATACGTCCCGTGATTCATGGACGTTCGCCAAGAATGGGACTTCACCCGAATGACGCACGCCTCGGATTTTTCAACGGCTTGGGTTCGCGGGGAGCTTTGCTGTCTCCCGTTTTGGCGGATCAAATGATCGGTCTGCTGTGTGAGGGGATTGCCGTCGATGACAAATACGACCTTCATCAAAAAGTGGATCTTACCTGATGATTCGATTGACGGACCGCGCTCATGAGATTTGCCAGCGTTTTTTACAGCCCGGAGACATTGCCGTCGACGCGACTGTCGGCAACGGTCACGACACTCTCTTCTTGGCGAAGGTCGTTGGTCCATCAGGGCGAGTCTATGGTTTCGATGTTCAAGAAGCTGCTTTAGAACAAACCCGACAAAAACTTGGACAGGAATATTTATCACGAGTCATCTTCCTTCTTCACTCGCACGCTGAGATGAATCAGTGGATTGAACCCGAACATCGTGGTCACATGAAAGTGGTTATGTTCAACCTGGGATACTTACCAGGTGGTGACAAAGCGGTCACGACTCATGCCGAGAGTACATTAGTTGCGATTGAGGCCGCGTGTGGACTTCTGCATCCCGAGGGAATAATTTCAGTCATCGCTTATCCGGGACACAACGCTGGGCGAGATGAAACAGGAACTGTTACCGACTTCTTCCGGGCTCGTGAAGCTGATGGCTGGTGTTTGGAAATCATCGAAGCGGTTGCCGAAAGCGAGACGGCCCCGCGATTGTTTCTCTTATCGAGTCAGGGGGGATCGTAACCTGGTTTCCCAAACGGATTGCAGCGAAGGACACGCCAAGTTCCTTTGGCGACTCCTTTGATGGCTCCATACTTTCGGATGGCTTGTATCATGTAGTGGCTACAGGTCGGTTGAAAACGACATTGTCGCCCAATGATCGGACTGAGTGTCCACTGATAAATTTTCACCAGGCCGATCACACAATTGCCGGGCAAATTCCAGAGAGCACGCGCGAACGATTTCATGCGTCCTTCTCCTGCTCACGATCAGCCAGCTTGTGACACAGCCGTTTCAAAGATCGTCGATAATCTTGCAAGGTCGCTTGGGAACCATTACGCGGAATGAAAATCAGATCGTAACCCGCGGGGAGTTCGTGTTGGGAGAGCCGAAAGGCTTCACGCAACAGGCGTTTGATTCGATTTCTCACCACAGCCGGGCCATGCTTGCGGGAGACAGATAGACCGATCCGCGAGACCGGCGTCTCAGTCTGACGAGAATCATTAGACGCCGAATAGATCAGTAAGTGATGGTCTGAAGATCGGTTGCGGAGATCGTAGACGCGTTGAAACTCCGTCGGCAATCGTAGGTGTTGTTGTTTGCGAAACCGCCAATCGGTCATTTGGTATCCTCTTGTGTTTCATCGCTCTCATCTTCGTTGGATGGATCCTTCGCATGTTTGAGATACCAAAGTTCGTCTCGAACCTGGGAGGGACCACGATTCATTGCAATCTGCCGGCGAGTGCGTCGACCATAGATGAGAGTGACGGCCACTAGAAATAACCCGACAAGAAAAATTCCCGCTGTCAGAATGATTCCAATTTCGAGTTTTCGTTTTTGCAGGTCTTTCTCCTCAGCATCAGAGTTCTCACTGGCGGATTGCTCGGTATCGGTCACCTGTTGTTCGCTTGAAAGAGTCGGCGTTGACTCTTGCGCGGAAACTGTTGAGGAGACAGAAAGCATCAAGCAGAGCAAGATCAGTTTGGAGGAGTGCATGCGAGAGCCTTTTAACAATTCCAGAGATTGGTTCTGGGGTGCTCTTGGCTGGCCTCTTGCAACTGTTCATAGAGTTTGCGTTGTTCGTCGGTCAGTTCTTTCGGTGACACAATTTTCACAACGACAAATTGATCGCCCATTTGCTTCGTCTTACGATCAATGATTCCCTTTCCTTTCAGTCGTAATTTCATGTTGCTGGAAGTTCCTGGCGGAACGGTCAACATGACGGGCCCCTCTTCCAGGGTGGGGACTTCCACTTGTGTTCCGAGCGCCGCTTCTGGGGCAGTGAGTGGAAGATCGAGTAAGAGGTTGTTTCCGTCGCGACGAAACCAGGGATGAACGCCGACTTGCACCGTGATGAGGAGATCACCGGCTGGCCCCCCCGCAGCGCCCGGAGAACCTTGCCCGGCCAGTCGAATTTGTTTTCCCGATTCGATCCCAGCAGGAATCGTAATTGTGATCTGTTGTGGTTGACCATCGACACGATAGCTGAGGTCATGTTTTCCACCGAGTGCGGCAATGTCGAAGTCCACGTGTATCTCGGTGGTGAGATCGGCTCCTTTGCGAGGTCTCGGTTGAGCACGACCTCGGCTAGTGCGACCACCTCCGAAAAGATCCTGAAAGTCGAATCCACCGCCAAAAATGTCATCCAGATCAACGGGGCCACCACCTCCTCCTCCGGCCCAGTGGTGCGGTCCACCTCCCGCCCCGGCTCCCGCTTGTTTCCAGGCCGATCCAAACTGATCGTATTTTTGCCGTTTGTCTTTGTCGCCCAGAACGTCGTAAGCTTCCTGGATTTCCTTGAATTTGGTCGCGGCGGCTTTGTCATCCGGTTTGACATCAGGATGATACTTCCGTGCGAGTTTTTTGTACGCTTTTCGGATTTCTTCCTGAGAAGCCGACTTGGAGACTCCCAAACTCTGGTAATAATCATCTGCTGGCATCGGAATATCGGTTTCTGATCACTCGGTGAATAGTTGAGTTATGAAAAAAAGTGGAATTGCGGACTGAGGAACAGTTGCGGACTTTGACACTGTTCCGTCATCATTCTACGTCTCGTCTACTCGCACGATCAAGGATACGTGCAGAAACCCTGATTTTATGTTCCGATTTGCCCTCTCCAACTTGCTCAACCGTAAAGCCCGCTCGACGCTGGCATTGCTCGGGCTCACAGTCGCGATTGCCGGCATGGTGGGACTTTTCTCCATCGTGGAAGGGCTCGATCGGATCACCGAGGAGAGCTTCAGTCGCATTCCCGGTATCCTGGTGATGCAAACGGGCGCGCCCATTCCGCTATTTTCGCGATTGCCGGCAGAGTGGGGAGAAGATCTGAAAAAGGTGGAGGGAGTGAAGATTGTCTGTCCAGAGATCTGGGTACGTGTCAACGTCCTGGAAGGTAAAATGATTCTCAACCCCCCCAGATTTCTACTCGGAGTCGATGTTGAACTTTGGAACGCACTCAGTCACGCCCTCTATCGTGATGATCTCGTGGAGGGACGATTTCTGAACAACGACGATATCGGTACTCGAAATGTCGTTCTCTCGGAATCGATTCAACGAGAAATGAAACTTAAACTGGGCGAAAGTTTTTCGCTCAACGGCGAAGATGCCACGCTGGTAGGCGTCTATGAAACCGGCTCAATCCTGATCGACGTGACAATCATCATGGATATCGGTAGCGTGCGCGAACAGGCACGATTTGATCCAACCGCCGTGTCCGCGTATTACGTGGAAGCCGTGGATGACGATCTCAACGAGGAAGTGATCGAGGATATCCGGGATGTGTTTCGTGGACGAAAAGGAGATCGTTGGGTTCCGACATCCTCTGTCTTATCCATCGAGGAAAATCCCCTGGAAACAATGATTGAGGGATTGGATCGCTGGCTCAAATCGGCCTCATCCGCAAGCCCACCACAATTGTCGGAAGAGCCCAAGAGTTCATCCGAACCGTTGGATGTTTCTCCCGCAGAAGACAAAATCGTCACCGAAGATGATTTGGAAATCGAAGAACGACTACAAGTGGATGAATCGATTCCGATTGATGTGCAGACTGCCGATACCTGGGGTGAGAAGTTCGGTGATTTCATGTCCGAGCTTGATTTTATCATGTTCATCCTGACCAGCATTGGAATGACGATTGCCGCTTTAGGAGTTGTCAATACGATGCTGATGAGTGTCAGTGAACGAATTATCGAGATCGGAATTTTGAAAGCGAACGGTTGGTCAAAGAAACACGTGTTAAGTCTGATTTCGTACGAGAGCGGAATTTTGGGATTCGGTGGTGGATGCCTGGGTTGTTTGTTCGGATGGATTGCGACGCTGATCGTGAATGTCAGCTTCCCGGATCGTGTGGAGCTCTATGCGAGTCCACAGTTGCTCTGTTTTAGTTTGTTCTTCTCGATCGTCTTGGGGCTGCTTGCCGGTTTGTATCCTGCCATCTGGGCGATGCGAATGATGCCAATGGATGCGATTCGTCGAGGATGATGGTGTCTGGAAGTGTGAGATCAAAATGAATGAAAACCATCACGACAATTCCACGAACGAAGAACAACAGTTTCTCGCGGTCAGAGATCTCGAAAAAATTCACATGCGAGGTGAGACCCAAGTCCCTGCGTTACGAGGGCTCTCGTGTGCGTTTGAGAAGGGTTCGTTCAATTTTGTTCTGGGGCCTTCGGGAAGTGGTAAAAGTACGCTGTTGTATTTGCTGGGGGCTCTCGATGATCCCAGTGCAGGAGAGGTTTGTTTTCAGGGCCAATCATTGGACTCTTTGACGGAACCACAGCGTGATCATTACCGTCGTGAGCAGGTAGGATTTATCTTTCAAAGTTTTAATCTTTTGAAAACTTTGAACGCCGTCGATAATGTGTTGGTTCCTTTCTTACCACAAGGAATCAGTGCCGATCTTCGTCAGCGTGCCGTGGACTTGTTAAAACAAGTGGGGTTAGAACATCGTCTCGAACATCATCCTCATCATTTATCGGGGGGTGAACAACAGCGTGTCGCCATTGCCCGCGCTCTCTTGAAGAAACCCGAACTTGTTCTTGCCGACGAGCCGACCGGAGAACTCGATAGTGAGAGCGGTGCCGAGGTCTTTCGCTATTTACGTCAACTTCACGAAGAGCAACAAACCACGGTGATTGTTGTTACCCATGATGAGCGATATCTCGAAAAAGCCGATCGTTTACTTCATCTGGCCGATGGTCGACTGTTGCGAGAAGATGTTCATAACGGGTGAACAATTCTGGTGGGTCGATCATTGAACGCTCAGGATTCTTTGGTTTCGGTGGTAACAACTGGCCCATGTATGAGATACACTGTTCGTCGAGGGGCCAGTTAACATCTACATATTAGGTATCATTGACTCACGGAGATTCTGCCATGCGAAGTTCCCTTTCGCTCATTATGTGCCTGTTGTTTGTTTCCTTGTTCGTTGGTTGCGATGCACTCCAAGAAATCGAACAGCAAAGCGGAACGGTTGTTATTGATCCTGAAGATCCTGTTCGGGAAACCATCATTGCGAATCGGGGGCGCGACTTCGTCTACGAAATGCTGGTGACTCCTCCCGAAGGAGAATGGCTCGATCCACTGCCGTCTCTGACCTGGTGGGAATCTCTCGAAGAGGGTTGGAACGAAGTCCGCAAAGAAGGGCGACCTCTACTGGTTCTCGTGCATTGCCCCGTGTCAACATCGTCAGGGAACCTGGCCGATGAAATGACGATTCCGCCTCCCGAACTCTCTGAAGTTCTCCGTCAGTTTGTAACCGTCAAACTGACCGACGCTTAACAAATTGATTTGGCTCGAATGCCGTTTCGGAAATATCAGGATCCTGATCAAACTTGGTGGTGTTGGATCATGTCACCGGATGGTCAGGTCTACAGTGTGTTGGGAAAAGAAAGCCCGACCTCACCCGATTTGGAAGTCGCCGATGCGATTCAATGGCTGACAGCCGTTCTCGATCATCACTGGGATCCTCGACGTACGGATTGGCAGGCGGATGGAGAAGTGGTTGTGGTTGCAACGCCCAGTCAGTCGATTACCGCCAATTCGGGCTACGCGCCATGGAAAGAGGGAGCCGAGTACCTCGGAAATCTCAAAGATTCAGGAAGCTGCATGTGCTGCCATCAAGTGCAGGATGTTTTCTGGAGCGAACAAAATCTCAGCGGTCAATTTCATCCGAGTGCCGATTACTGGATCTGGCCTCCTGCCGAGAGTACCGGCATCATTCTGGAAAATGCGTCGAACGGGGCTGTCTCCGAGGTTGTCCCAAATACTCCTGCAGACCGTTCGTTGCTGAAAGCCGGCGACCGGATTGGTGTCATTGATCAGAAACGAGTCTTTTCATCAGCCGATATTCGCTCTTATCTGAATCAGGTTGCTGCTTTTGAATTTTATGTTGCCCAAAATCAGCATGTTGTCCGCTACAAATTTCCCGAACAATCTTCCCATAATCGCGGTCACGACATTACGTGGCGAACGAGTATCGAAGAATCAGTCTTGGGGTCTCATCCCGGATTTTTGTTGGAACCTGCCTCCGAATCTGTTCGCTCCAAAATGCAACTCGATGGTCGAATGGCGCTGAGACCTTTGATTGGTGACGATTCTCCCGCGTGGAATGCCGGCGTGCGACCCGGTCATGTCATTGTGAGATTAGAGGAGCTGGGTGAAGACTTTACCCCTCGACAGTTTATGGTCGCCTTCAAAATGACGGCCATCGGTTCAAAGTCGAGTATCACTGTGCGCAATCTTGACACTCCGGGACTGGCTGAACGAATTGAACTCGAAGCAATCTCGATTCTGGACCTGCCTCCCGAAGCGATTGAGATGATGAAGGAAGCGAAGACACGTTAATCAGCAATTGACCATGTTCAATTCGAGTTTGGTGAATAATAATCTTCATCGATTCTTAATTAGCTCCTCATGCTGTGAGAGAGGATACTACCACCCGATCGTTTCCCTCAATGGTGGAGTCCTTTAATGGCAAGAGCATCTATCAAGGTTCTTTTTTTGATCACTGCCGTTTTATCCGGCTGCGATACGGTGGAAGAATTGCCACAAAGCACGCCCGCTCCACGACCAGTCGTCAAAGACAAAGCTCCCCCTTCAGAACCTCCCAGAGATTTCATGTCTGAGATGTTGTTGACTAAGCCACTGGGAGATTGGCCCGAAGCAGCTCCGGTTCTCACGTGGTTTGAAAGTCTCGAAGAAGGTTGGGCAGAGGTAAAAAAAGAGGGGCGACCAATGCTGGTTCTTGTGAGCTGCCCCGGCTCAACAAAATCGGGACAATTTGCCGAGGATTTGCTGAATCCCACTCCCGAAATGGCGACCTTATTACGCCAATTTGTGACAGTCCATCTGACAGATGGACAAAAGATCGACCTGAATCGCATGCCGTTTCGGCGTTATCAGGATCCTGATCAAACTTGGTGGTGCTGGATTCTCTCGCCCGAAGCGCAAGTTTACAGTGTGTTGGGAAAAATCAGTCCTGAATCCCCGGAGATTACTTGGGAACATGCGCTGGAATGGATGACATCTGTTCTCAATCATCATTGGGATCCCAGACGCCCGGAATGGAATGCCGATGGAGAAGCTGTTCCCAGCACCATTGCAACACGATCCATTGCTGAGAATTCTGGATTTCAGAAATGGAAAGCCGGTGCTGAATATTTGGGTGACTGAAAAATAATGGTCAGTGCATTTGTTGTCACCAAATGCAGGATATTCTTTGGGTCGAAAAAGATTTGGCCAAAAAGTTTCGCATGAAAAACGATTACTGGATCTGGCCTCCTGCGAAAAAAATCGGAGTGGGCGTTGTGGATGAAGTCACTCCCGAGTTGACACAAGTGGAAGCCGATTCGATTTTCGCAAATGAGTTAAAAGTTGCTGATCGTTTTGGTGTCCTGAAGGGAAAACGTGTCTTCTCGTCAACCGAGTTTCGCGCGTTGCTCAACGCCTACCAGGATCGAGAATTTATTGCCATCGATAAGGAACTCCACCGACCCTCTTTGTGGTTCGTGGAGATCAAGTCGAAAAGCTGGAATTCAAGAGTTACTTGAATCAAGTTTTTAATTACGATCTCACTTGGCGACAATCAATCAATCAGTCAGTGTTGGCAAGTCATCCCGGATATTTGGTCGAGCCACTCGATGAGGCCACCCGAAAGAAACTTAATCTCGTTGGCAGAATGGCATTTCGGCCTCTGATAGGACCACAGTCGCCGGCTTGGAAAAGCGGAGTTCGGCCTGATCGAATTATTGTCACTTTAGGTGCGAGTGCTGAAGACCTGACTCCTCATGAATTTTATTTCAGCTATCGGATTCGGGTTGTTGTTGGGGGAAAATTTAAACTCACGATTCTCGACAATAATGGAGCGAAAATTATCCGACCGTATTCGATTTCAATTCTCGATCTTCCCCCCGAAGCGATACAGATGATGAAAGATCGGCAATAGAAAGGGGGCTATCCTCCAAGACTGATCTTTGATTTGGGCCTACAATGGGAATACTTCCTCATAGCTACCTATCTTATCGATCTCCAGTGGCTTACCCGCTTCCAGCAACCGGGGGCATCTGGAGAGATCCCGCTAGGATCAACGTCTCTGATTGAATCGCAGCTTGCCACCTTCCGATACTTGTAATAGAGCGTGATTGGCGAGAAATGGATTTTTCGCTGAGAGAGCGATCAACGCGAGAGCTGAACGAACAAGGATGGTGCAGAAGATGACTGACCCCTCTGAAGAAGATTTGCTCCATGAAGTGCAAGAACTGAACGAACAAATTCAGGAACTGCAATCGAGTCTGATGCAGACCCAGAAACTCAGTTCCGTCGGCGCGCTGGCGTCTTCGACGACTCACGAGTTCAATAATATTCTGACCACCGTCATCAATTACGCCAAGATGGGACTGCGTCACAAAGACGAAAAAACCCGCGTCAAAGCGTTTGAAAAAATTCTGGCCGCCGGTCAACGAGCCTCGAAAATCACCTGCGGCATGTTGTCATACGCACGGCAACAAGGAAACCGCCAAGAGCCCACCGATGTCGTTCAGTTGGTGAAAAGTGTGATGGTGTTGGTGGAAAAAGATTTGCAGATGAATCGCATTCAATGGCAGACCGACTATCTTGGACATCCCGAAGCCAATCTGAATGCGGGACAGATTCAACAAGTCCTCGTGAACCTTGTCGTGAATGCACGCCAGGCAATGGGCGAGAGAGGTCAACTTTTTATCACGGTTCGTAGTAACCTTGAAGAAAATTGGGCCGAGGTCTCTGTTCGCGATACCGGTTCGGGAATACCCGCCGACAAACTTCGCAACATCTTCAAACCGTTCTACACGACAAAAGAAGCCGATGAGCAAGGTCAAGGAGGAACCGGTTTGGGCTTGGCCTTGTGCAAAGACATTATTGACGGTCACGAAGGGCGTATCCGCGTGGAATCCGCAATGGGCAAAGGGACGACCTTCACGTTAAAGTTCCCACTCCTCCGAGAAATCCCGCAGCTCGAAAATGCCGAAGAGATCCGCGAAGCGGGTTAAGAATTTTGTCAGGTCAAAGTGTTGCAAACTCTGGAAAGCGGTCGATAGCTGTTCCGATAAATCGCATGAGCTCTCGCCCCTTACTTTGCTGTAGAGATTTCCAGACTGCAAATCTGTGATTAACAGGAGTCTCAACAGGATTAATGTGAGGCCAAGGATACTCTGGATTTGGGCCATCGTTCGCCAAATCGGGTGTGATCCTTTCGAGATCATAAGTTATTGGACAGATTGAATATTTAATCCAAGATTGTAGCGAGACAAAATTCGGGAAAGAAAAGAGTTGAGCGAGGCGTTCCCTTTCCGACTTTGGTGCAGAACCCACAAGAAGTTTCAAAAATTTCACAAATCCGACATGACTTTTGGCGGGTGCGGCTTCCAACTTCCAGAGAAACGCTTTCGCAAGCTTCTCGGTTGCCATTTGTAAGTAGTGAAGTTTGTGGCAATCCGCGACACCCTGTTCGAGCATCAATTCAAAAATATCAAAATCAGATTTTGCCTGTTGCCACCACAACTTTTGAGAATTGTTCATCCAAGATACTCGACATAATTTTTTAGTGACCACCCACTAGGTAGTTGTAACTCTCCTGATTCAATTCGTTCCCATTGTTCAGGAGTCACATCTAGCACGAACAAATGATGCTCGGTATGTTGACCTCTATCGACTCCAAAATCGATTGGCTCAAGAGCATCCTCAGTCCGCTCCGCCATCAACTTGTTGACTTCAAGAAGTCGTATCTCACGATCACCCGAGTTTGTCGGCAGATAGTAAATTTTCACGATTCCCGGGTCGGTATTCAAATGCTCTGTGGCGTACCATTTCGCCATGGAATCTCTATCAAAGCTGGCAATAGACATCTTTCACCTCCATGAAATAGCCTAAAGCGATGTGGTGTACAGGTCAATACATGATGTTTGCCTTGCAGAAAAAATCTCAAATTACTTTTTTCGCATACTCCCTCAAAAAACTGAGCAACTCGGGCGAACTCGCTTGATCGACCGTTTTGAAACGGATCGTAAGTTCTTCGCTGCCATCCGACTTGGCGGCAATGTCACGCTTACTTCCCAAGCCGGCAATTTGTCCTAAGGCAAATTGTTCGGCATCCGCGGGGAGTTTGAGATCGATGCCCTCTCGACGTTTGGTATTGATGGAAAGTGAAGTCGAACTTCCCGCAGGTGTGAAGTTGACGATGGTTTTGTTCTGCCAATCCCAATCCGCTTTCGGGAAGGTTTGATTTAACAGCTCTTCCAAAGATTCGAGTGTCTCAATTTTCCATAATACCCGTTTGTTACTCGGGAATCCTTTGCGAGTGTAATGCCATTTACGTCCCAGCACTTTCCAGGGAGAAAGATCTTCGATGTTCAATTTCTCTGCGGAGACCTGCTTCAAATAAGACTCCATCGCCGTCTCTAGGAACTCCCAAAACTCGGGCGTATCAATTTCTTCTGCCCAGTGGACGGCTATTTGAACTTCCTGCCACGGGCCGTTCTTATTTTTCACGCGAACACGTTTGGTCTTGCCGTAAACGGGTAGCTCATCGACCTCATCCAATGGCGGCAGATTGAAAGCGTCATCAAGATCGGCCTGCTTGAAGGTGTTTTTCTTCACGCGGAATTTGAAAGTCAGCAGCCATTCCTCCCCCGTCATGGCGTGTAAGAACCAGGTCGAAGATTTTCCTTCTGCCGTCATTTCCACGACGGCTCGGTTCTTCCAATTGATCTCGGGGAATCGTTTATGTTTGTTGATTCTCTCGACAACGGACAGCAATGCGTTTCCTTCCCACTGGCATTCGTTGCCATTGTGTGCCCGGCGGTCTTGAGTGTGCCATTTTTGACCGTCACGCTCCCAAGGCATCTTCTCGTCTTTGCCGATGTGACGCAGTTCAAGGTCGCCTGTTTTTTTCTCGGCGACTTCACCGACATTGAAGATTTCTACTTCGGCTCGTTTCCCCTGTTTGAGGACCGGTTTCAAAATATCGGCCGTCCAACTCGGATGATTGGTCGTGAAACAGTACTGCTTGTCTTTGGCTTGGGGGAGTTTTTCGAGTCCCGTGATTTGTTCGGGAGTTCCTGCTGCGACAATCCAACCCCCGCCGTCCCCCGCTTCAGGACCGACATCGACAATCCAATCAGCACATTTGATGACATCAATGTTATGTTCGATGACGACGACTGAGTTCCCCGCTTCGACCAGCGAACCGAGCACCTTGAGCAATTTACGAATGTCGTCAAAATGCAGCCCCGTCGTTGGCTCATCCAAAAGGTAGAGAGTTTTGCCAGTTTGTGGTCGCGCCAACTCAGCAGCCAGTTTGACGCGCTGTGCTTCACCACCGGAGAGCGTTGGAGCCGATTGTCCCAACGTCAGGTAATCGAGACCGATGGCGCATAACGTCGCCAGATATTGTCGAATTTTTGGGACATTATTGAACAGATCGTTGGCTTCGCCAATCGACATTTCCAACACGTCGGCAATCGATTTTCCTCGGAACTTCACATCCAGAGTTTCCTGATTGAAACGTCGACCTTTGCAGGTTTCGCATTCGACCCATACATCGGGCAGAAAATGCATCTCGACACAAATCTGGCCGTTCCCTTCGCAATCGTCGCAACGTCCACCCGCACGATTAAAACTGAATCGTCCCGGGCGATAGCCGCGAACTTTCGCTTCCGGCAAACGAGAAAACAAATCTCGAACGTGATCGAATACGCCGGTATAAGTGGCCGGGTTTGAGGCGGGTGTCGACCCCAGTGGCTTCTGATCGACGACGACGAGTTTGTTGAGATTTTGGACACCCAGCAGGTCGGCATGTTCGCCGGGTTCATCTCCCGACCTGGAAAAATGCCGATTGACGGCTCGCGCCAAAGTTTCTTCGATGAGCGAACTTTTCCCCGATCCTGAAACACCCGTCACGCAGGTCATCGTCCCTAACGGAATCTGTAAATCGACATCTCGCAGGTTGCGATGGCGGACTCCCAATAATTCCAGCCAACCTCCTCCCGGTGGCTGATCACTTTTGACTCCCGATGTTCGGCGGGACTTGGGAATGGGGATCTCTTCTTTGTTCGCAAGGTATCGCCCCGTGAGAGACGTTTTTGATCGCCCGAGTCCTTTGTGAGTTCCTTCGCCGACAATCGTTCCTCCCAGACGACCGGCTCCCGGACCGAAATCGTACAAGCGGTCGGATGCTTCGAGCACTTCGCGATCATGTTCGACCAGCACCAAAGTGTTCCCGAGGTCGCGGAGTTTCTTAAGGGCTTCCAATAGCCGGCGGTTATCACGGGGATGAAGGCCGATGGTCGGTTCGTCGAGGACATACAAGACACCTGTTAACGCGCGCCCGAGTTGACCCGCCAAACGAATGCGTTGTGCTTCCCCGCCCGAGAGTGTCGGCAGTGAACGCCCAAGATTCAAATATTCGAGTCCCACATCAATGAGGAAAGAGAGGCGGTTTCTCGCTTCGGAGAGCAAATCGCCGGCAATCTGTTTTTCACGTTTCGAGAGCACAATCGAATCGAAAAACTCAATGGCTTCATTGAGTGGTTTCCGACAGACATCGTCGATGGTTTGTCCGTGCAATTTCACGGCGGCCGCTTCTTCCTGTAAACGACTCCCGCGACAAACCGAGCATTGCCCCTGACTGAGTTGACCCTGTAATTTACGACGGTACGTGTAAGAAAGCTGTGATGCTTCTTCGAGAGCCGACATCAGTCCCTTGAACCGGATTTTCTGTCTGCCCGTCTTATCGAGGGGGATCCATTCTTCGGCGTCTCCTCCAAATAACAGAATTCGACGCTGTGCCGATTCGAGATAGTCAAAGTATTCGTCGGTCGGAATTTCGTAATGATCACACACCGCTTGCATGATTTTTGCGAAGGCCGGGTTCTCTTCGAATGTTGGCCAAGCGAGAATCGCACCATCGGCGAGTGTTTTATCCAGGTCAATCAATTGTTCGATGAGTGTTGACCCCGATTCTGTACCGAGTCCTTCACACGCCGGACACCAACCGAGAGAGCTGTTGAACGAAAAGTGATGCGGCGAATGCTCTTCGAAACTTCGTTCACACGAGTGACAGAATCGTGCGAGAGAAAACGGGCGTTCTTCGACGTTGTCGTCGTCTTTCTCAACCAAGGCAATCATGAAGCCACGACCATGATCGAGAGCGGTCTCGACCGAGTCTGCCAGCCGTCCCCGTTTTTTGGAATCAACGGTCACGCGGTCCACAACAACGGCAACATCGTGATAGCGCTTATGATCTATTTCGGGAACATCTTCGAATCGATAAATTTCCCCGTCGACGCGGACACGGGTAAACCCTTCCGCTTGCAAATTCTCCCAGACCGATTGGAAGGTACGATTGATGGCCACTTCTTGTGGTGCCAACAGAATGATTTTTGTGCCTCGTTCAAATTCCAGCAGACGATCAATCACCTGGTCGGTCGTCTGGGATTCGACCGGGAGATGACAATCGGGGCAGTATTGATCACCCAAACGTGCGAACAACACGCGGAGATGGTCGTAAATCTCGGTGATTGTGCCGACGGTTGCGCGGGGAGTCGATCCCGTGTTTTTCTGTTCGATGGCGATGGCGGGAGAGAGACCCTGAATATGTTCGACCCGCGGCTTGGGCATCCGGCCGAGAAACTGTCGAGCGTATGAGGACAGCGATTCCACATACCGCCGTTGTCCCTCGGCGTAGATTGTGTCCATGGCGAGTGACGTCTTGCCGCTCCCGGAGGGCCCACAGAAGACAGACATTTGCTCGCGAGGAATATTAACGTCGAGATTCTGTAAATTGTGTTGTCTCGCGCCCGTCACTTCGATGTTCTTGAACTCTTTGACGGGCGTGCGGCGTGCCAGTTGTTTCATGACTGGTGAATCGGTCGGTGCCGAGAGGCGTTTCGATTTGGCTTTGGTGACCAATGCCGGGATAAACGGCAACAATGCCGCTCCGGTATGAGACTTTCGCGTCTTTGCAATTTTCTCGGGAGGTCCTTCCGCAATAATGGAACCTCCACCTTCGCCTCCCTCGGGACCAAGATCGATCACCCAGTCTGCTGTCTTGATCACATCCGAATTGTGTTCGACAACCAGCACCGTGTTCCCTGCATCGACAAAGCCGTGCAACACTTCGAGTAACTTTTCAACGTCTGCAAAATGCAATCCGGTTGTTGGCTCGTCGAGTAGATATAGAGTTTGACCCGTGCTGCGTTTCCCCAATTCCCTTGCCAATTTAATCCGTTGGGCTTCCCCGCCCGAGAGTGTCGGCGAAGGTTGACCCAGTTTCAAATAATCAAGACCCACATCATGTAGTGTCTGTAACAGTCGATGAATCTTGGGATGATTCTCGAAATGCTCCAACGCTTCCTGAATGTCCATATCCAGGACATCGGCAATGCTCTTCCCTTTGTATTTCACTTCCAGCGTTTCGTGATGAAACCGTTTGCCTTCACACACCGGGCATGTCACCCAAATGTCGGCAAGAAAATCCATTTCCAACTTGTTCGAGCCATGTCCTTCACACGCTTCGCAGCGACCCGCCGCGACATTAAAACTGAATCGCCCTGGCTTGTAGCCACGCAATTTTGATTCGGGCAACTTGGTGTAAAGCGTGCGGATTTCATCAAACAATTTGACATAAGTGGCGGGGTTCGAGCGCGGGGTGCGACCGATGGGGGATTGATCAATATCAATCGCTTTGTCGATATGCTTGAACCCTTCAATTTTGTCATGATCGCCGGGCATTCCTTTGCCGCCGTTGATGTCTCGGTTGACGGCTTGCCAGAGAATATCGTTGATGAGCGAACTTTTACCCGAACCGCTGACGCCCGTCACACAGACAAACTTGCCTAATGGAATTTCAACATCAACATCTTTCAGGTTGTTATGACGCGCGCCGGTCATTTGGATGGCATGGCCGTTTCCCTCTCGCCGTTCTTCGGGAACTGCAATCGTTCGTTTTCCTGAGAGATACGCGCCCGTGACACTTTTCCGTTTCTTCATGACTTGCGTCAACGAGCCTTGCGCGACCACTTCCCCGCCGCGAACACCCGGTCCCGGCCCGAAGTCGATGATCTGATCGGCGGCTCTCATGGTTTCTTCATCATGCTCAACCACGATGACGGTGTTGCCCTGATCGCGGAGTTCACACAGGCTATCCAGCAGCATCGTGTTGTCGCGAGGATGCAGGCCGATGGATGGTTCATCGAGGATGTAAATCACGCCGACGAGTCCGCAACCAATCTGACTGGCCAACCGAATCCGCTGACTCTCTCCCCCGGAAAGCGTGGGCGCTTTGCGGTCAAGAGTGAGATAATTGAGGCCGCAACGCAGCAAGAATTCAAGACGCCCACGAATTTCTTTGATCGCTTCTTCGGCAATGATCTGCTGCATGTCATCGAGCACGAGACCTTCGAAAAAGGCATACGCTTTATCAAGACTCAGGCCGCAGACATCACCCAGAGACAATGAGCGATCTGCTTTCTTGCGAGCGAAGGAGGCTTTGGACGTGGTGAGACGCACACTGCGTGCTTGTGAGTTCAGGCGTTCCCCGGCACATGCCGTGCAATCGCGGAAGTCGAGGTACTTTTCGATTTGTCGCCGTCGCATCGGGTTGCGCGTGCTGCGATAACTCTCCAGCAGTTCTTCAACAACACCATCGTAAGTGTCACCGTGCTTCCAAATGCCTCCCGAATGTCGCCATTCAAAGGTGATATTGCGGTCACTCATGCCGTAGAGAAACAGTTGGCGGGCGTCTTCAGGAAGTTCGCTCCATTCTGTCTTCAGCAGTGTGTCTTTTTCGAGTTCCAGTTCCTCTTCGATGGCGCGTGCGATGCCTTTGTAGAGATGTTTCTTCCAACGGCCAATTTTGCGAATCGGTCCCAGTAGGTCAATCGCACCCGACCACAAGGTTTTGGAGGAGTCGGGAATCAGCTTGTCCATCAATAACTCGTGCCGCATCCCCAAGCCGTTACATTCCTGACACATCCCAACCGGACTGTTAAAGCTGAAAAGCTGCGGCGATGGGGGTTCGTAACTGATGCCACAATGCGTGCAGGCATACTTGGAACTGTAAAGTCGGTCGTCAAATTGATCGCTCTCTTTTTGAATGGCGACAAGTAACGCGCCTTGTGATTGCCGCAGCGCTGTCTCAATCGTCTCGGCTAATCGCGTGCGTGTGACTTTCCCGGCGACCAATCGATCAATGACGACTTCAATCGTATGTTTCATATGCCGACCAAGTTGCAGGTCGTCAGTCAGTTGGACCACTTCACCATTCACACGGGCACGAAGAAATCCCTGTTTGAGCAAATCTTCAAACAGGTCTTTGTATTCCCCCTTTTGTTGCTGAATCAGGGGAGCCAAGACGAGGTACTTGGTCCCCTCGGGGATTTGTTGCAACGATTCCAGAATTGTCTCTGACGATTGCGCAGTAATCGGGCGGTCGCATTCCGTGCAATGTCCCTGCCCCACTCTCGCAAACAACACTCGCAGATAATCATAGATCTCGGTGATCGTGCCCACCGTGCTGCGCGGGTTACGTCCGCTCGTTTTCTGTTGAATCGAAATTGACGGTGCGAGCCCCTGAATCAAATCGACATTCGGTTTAGGCATCTGGCCCAGAAATTGTCGCGCGTAAGCGGAGAGCGATTCGACATACCGGCGTTGTCCCTCGGCATAAAGGGTGTCAAACGCGAGTGAACTTTTCCCCGAGCCGGACACGCCCGTCATCACGATCAGCTTATTGCGGGGGATGACCAAGTCGACGTTTTGAAGATTGTGCTCACGCGCGCCGCGAATCGTGATGTCGGAAAGAGTCATGCCTGGTGCGATTTCGGGATGGGAGAGGGTTCTTGTGTTTTAGCAAAGATCTGATTATAGGAGTGGGGTAAAGCAGGTAGCAACTGAACACTCTTGGCGGAGATTGATTCAAGGAGAGTTCTCGCATTTTCAGTCATTTCGCCCCTGCATTGACACTGGCTGTCAGGATGCGAAAATGCGTCCTCGATATTCAAGACACAAAACCAAAACGCAGCCATCACCAGGAGTGATCAACGATGAGTGGCCCTATTGTCCGCACAGGAACGACCCCCTTATTCTGGGAAAACTACGACAAGATCTTCGGCGACGAAGGTGACAAGCCTCAAGGCAAAAAGAGCACCAAGAAGAAAGCCACCAAAAAGAAGTCCGTCAAGAAAAAGACAACTTCTGTGAAGAAGAAGGCGACCAAAAAGAAAACGGCCAAGAAAAAAGCCGCCAAGAAGAAAAGTAAGAAGTGATTCTGGTTTTGTAGGGCAGGGGCCTCCCTGCCGAAGAGAAAACTATTTGCGAACTGAGGGGAAAATGTGATATCTTGATGGTGACCTCTTGAGCAGGGAGAGAAGCCACCAATGAACACTCCCCATAATCCCACAGCCAGCAGTTCGGCTAGCATCCCGAACTCTCACTCCAATGGAAACTCTGTCGCGCGTCGCTGGCCTAAGATTCTCGTGAACATCGCGGCATGTTATTACTTGCTGAGCGCGTTGACGTTGCCGTTTGTGAATAAATTCTGGTTGGGTGAAATTCCGGTACTGGCCCTCATTCAGTTACCAAAGTCATTTCTGAAATCGGCCATACACACGCCTATGATGTCAGCGATGCATTCGCTGGGTTACTCCCACGGCTCGTTTTCGCCGGATTACGGCGCCACGCATGGCTGGGCGATGGCGATCATGGTGACGCTCCCCGCTTTGTTCATCGTTGCTGTTTTGTGGAAGCTACGAAAATTACCACAACGACGAACACTGATAGTTGCGGTGTTGGTCTGCGCGAGCATTGACGCCGTGGTTACGCTTTGGTTTGACTCCGTTTCTCACCTGAAACTTTTTAATGCAATGTTTTTCTGATTGTTTTGAGTCTGATGATCGACCTGTTGGAACACGAAGCGGGCCACCACGGGCAACTGATTCGCTATCTTTACGGCTTACGACGCGAAATCCCCGAGAGCTGGAAGAAGAAATATGCTTTAGGACGAGTGTCTAAATTAATAGAGCAACTGCTAGAAAATCAAAATGTTAGCTCCACTCATTTTACCATTTTGCATTACATGCTTCCTCTGGATCGGTCTGTTCTTTGGATTGAAATACTCTTTGCGAAAGCATTTCAAGTTGCCAAACTTTGCGGCCATGCTAATTTGTTTTGTCTCATTTGTTCCTGGGTTCATTGTGGTGAGTGAAATTGTTGGTTTCGTGGTATATGGCGAATTTACCTACGCCGAAGCATCCCAAATCCATGACAAATACATCGATCTTCCTACAGATGCTCGTGAGATAGTCCTGCATAAATATGCTTCCGGGCATGCGGTAAAATTTCAAACATCCCAGGAGTCTCTGGAGGAATGGATGAATCAAGTCACGGAATCGCGTCGTAAATATACAGACGCGATTCCTTTCCAGCGTCACGAAGAAATTGAGGAGTTACTGATCGATGAGTTCATAATGAGATTCGAACAGTATGAATGGTCGTATCCCTCCGATGTTGTCGTCTATCGGGGTTGGCACTCACAACGAGGAGCTGGTTTTGATGTTTGGTTCTCACACTCAAATAAAACCTGTTATATCTCAGCAGGCTACTGGTGATCTCCCCAGCACACCGATCAAGATTCCCGCAGAACAGTCGGGTACCATACTCTCGCTGGGGTGAGAATGTGAGTTTCATCCGTGATATCTGCGTGATCCGCGGTGAAATGCATCTCGGACAATTATCGGGCGCTTCTGTTTCACGGAGCGCCCACCGCCACCCTTTTTTATTCGCTTGATTCGAGTCATTCGTGGTGAGTTCTTTCTCACGACTCCGGCTGACGAGTTTCATTGCACGTCGAATGACACTTGCCACCATCCCGACTGCTGGCGCAGATCGGGCTATGCGAACTTTGCGGTGAATTAATTATGGTTTCCTCCCATCTCACTGGCGGGCAAGCCGCCAGTGCCACCCAAGAAGAGAATGAACCCTTTGCGTTTCTTCGCCTCTTGGCGGCTTTGCGTCAAAAAAATGATCGCTCTAACTCATCTTGCAATTTCATT
>JAURQH010000106.1 GCA_030836185.1 Planctomycetota bacterium | reverse complement strand
TATCTCAGATCTCAATCAGGATTTACGTTGATCGATGCAAAATGCTGATAAGTTTCGGTGGCTGTTCAAAAATGACGACCACTGCAACGTGAGAAAGAGAGCAATCTCGCGTGACGTGGAAAATGCGCACCCAGAAAAAGTGACACGCCCTCACAAAACAAAGATCGACGCAAGTCAATGATTGCCAACAACTTGCTCAAGAGTACACAAGATTCGGAATCAAGATTCGGGAAGATTTGATTCAACATTCGGTCAAGATTCGATCAAGGTGTGTCCCCGAATCTTCAAATCTTCATATCTTGAAACGGCGATTCAGTGTTCGGGAATCAGACTTGCCACATGAAGTTTTCGAAATCTTTGGCGGGGACGCTCGTTTCAATCGTTCCTTCGTTGGGAGCACGGTCGAGACTGTTCGAGCCATGAAGCAGTTCGACGAAAAAGTGGAGACTATCCTGCTCCTTCAAGCCCATCGCTGAGCGATCGATTTCCATTTCAAAGATTTCTCCCAAGGCAGCGGAGCAAGTCGATGACACAGATTTTGTGCCTTCATGGATGATCGCAACGGTCAGTTGGTCGGGGTTTTCAAACCCCGTCACGCTGACTTCATAGCCCGTTGGTTCCACAAAGTGGATGCCAACCTCGTCAACGTCTTTGAAGTCATCAGCAGCCAAGCCAATGGCATCAAGACGAATGAAGAGATTGTTCTGATCGAAGCCGAACCACAGCTTTTGGGTGAGACCGTCAGTGACGAGCGTCATCGTTCCCCGTTGAGAACCACTCACGTAGCATCCGGCGTTAATCCACTCAAAGAATGCTTCTCGCCCATCAACTTTCACAGGTAGAAAGCGGTTCGGATGAGTATGCAGTTGTTGAGTGACGGTGCTGGTGATGGGTCGGCTTAAATCGGCAGGTGCCGAATCGCCCAGCAATTCATAGACGTTCCGTAAATGTCGTCGGAACAACTGATCGAATAATTCGTCCAATGCTGATGAATGATCGTCGCCGTACCACCAGAACCAGTCCGATCCTTCGGCGATGTAAATTTCTTCCCATGCCTTCTGAATCAGTTCGGGGTCGATGTTGGGATCATCCTGTTTATTCACCAGATAGTCGCGTGTTTCGTGGAGGCGGTCCCAGCCATCGCGATCTTCCTGATGTCCGTACCAGATGGCGAAATTGTGACTGATCCAACTGCCGGCAAACAGACGATTGATTTTATCGGTGGGTGGGTGTTTTTCGATAAAGTCACCAACAGTCGTCGAGTCGACCTCCTGATGTTTGACACATTCCTGATACAAGGTTCTCAGAAACTTGACGCCACCATCGGCATAATATTCCCAGCAGTTTTCACCATCGAGAATGATCGGTACGAGTGCCGGTCGTCCTTGTTCTCCGCAGGCACGACCGATTCCGGCGACTTTGCCGAGAAGATCGTGTGCCGCGTGAACCGAGTCTCCCCGCTGATAATGAAACCCGATGAGGTCAGACAACGCATGATCACGAAAGACAATACCCATTTGACGACCGTCTGCATCGAGTTGCCACGGTCGGAATAACATTTCGGGATTGCGGACATGTCCTTGGGAATCGCGAGAGACCCAGCCACCCGTTGATTCGGCGAGAATCTCTTCGTCGGTGGCGATCCACTTGATACCGGTTTCGGCGATGGCCGGTAGAATGTCTTGCGAGACTGAGCCTTCGGATGGCCACATGCCACGCGGTTTTTCTCCGAAGAGTTCTTCGTGAAATTTGACGGCACGGTTGAGATGAATGATGGCATCTTCGTGATACTGTTCCAGATGTTCTGACATCGGACACCCGGGCATCGCTTCACGGGCCGAATGTTTGTCCCAAAGCAGTGGAAGAATCGGATGATAGAAGGGGGTTGTTGTCAGCTCAACCTGTCCACCCTTTTGTAGTTCAGCGTGTAACGGAATAATTTCCGCCAGAATGTCACGCTGTTTATCGAGTAACCACTGTTTTTCGTCTTCGGTCCAGCCTTGTCCTTTGTCGAGAAACTCTTTGAGATCGGAATCTCGTTCGAACAGCAGTGGGTGAAACCAAGTCAGATTGTTCCAAACCTGCAAATCGCGAACATCTCGTTCAGAGAAGCGAGGCAGAGCAGTCTCGGCAGAATCAGTCCCCATCCCCCGTTTGCTGTAAAGCTCGCGATAGCGGGGATACGGACGAATCATGTTGTCCGTATTGGCCATGAAGAAATGATCGAGCAGGTAGACCGCGTCATCCAGATTCAAACTGTCGGCCGGTGCGCGGCTCACATCGAGATGTCGGTCGCTGCCATTACGGTCCGTGTAAGCCAAGATCTGTGCTAACAAGCTGGGGACCAAGTTGATTGAACAGCGAAACTCGGGAACCTCTTTGATATGAAGCGCCATCCCGATGTAGTCTTTGGTGCCGTGCAGGCGGACCCAAGGCATCAAGGTTTCACCGGTCACATCGTCGGTGTAATAAGGCTGATGCTGGTGCCAGAAGAGTGCCAGGCTTGCAGTCGTCATAGTTGGATCAACTCCCATAGAGTGTGCGACGATTGATAAGGTCGCATTAAGAATTCAGTCAGTCGGAGGACCCCGGCGGCGCGGCGGAACATGGGATGATTGTGGCTTCAGGAAACAAACGGTTCACGAGCTGCTCGATACACTGACAGGTATTTCTCGGCACTTCGTTTCCAAGAGAAGGGCCTCGTCATGGCTGTCTGTACCAAGCGATACCAGATTGCCCGGTCTTTGTATAGCGTGAGGGCTCGATCAACTTGTTCACACAATGATTTTTCGGTGTATTCGGACATGACAAACCCGGTTGCCGTTCCTGCTTCGATGTTCGCCTTCGAGGCATCGCGGACAGAGTCTGCCAAGCCGCCCACCTGATGCACAATGGGAAGTGTGCCGTATTTCAGTGAGTACATCTGGTTCAAACCACACGGCTCGAACTTGCTGGGCATCAAGTAGGCATCGCTGCCTGCTTCGATCAAGTGAGCCAGTTCTTCATCAAAGCCGATGGTGACCGAAACGCGATCGGGATGATTGTCATGTAGTTCCCGAAGTTTATTTTCGAAGAAGGGATCTCCCTGACCGAGAAACACCATTTGAATATTCTCTTTGAGGAACTCATCTGCACGAGCCGTGATGAGGTCGAGACCTTTTTGATCGGTGATTCGGGATACCATTCCGAACATCATCGCTGCAGGGTCTTCTTTCAGCCCCAAGCGGGTTTGTAATTCGGCTTTGTTGGCGGCCTTCCCCTGTATCACAGTTTGCAGATCGTAGTTTTTCGCGAGTGCGGGATCGATGGCCGGGTTCCAATCGTTTTCATCAATGCCGTTCAGAATTCCGAGCAAGTCGTCAGATCGGTTTTTCAAAACTCCTTCCAAGCCATGTCCAAACTTCTCGGTCTGAATTTCACGGGCATAGGTTGGACTGACGGTGGTAATTTTGTTGGCAAAGACGAGCCCTGTTTTCAACAGGTTTAATTGGCCGAACGATTCCATCTGCTCCCAGTTGAAGTATCTCCAGTCGAGCCCCGTTTGCAGCATGTCCCAATGCCAGAATCGACCTTGAAACGCAAGATTGTGAATTGTCATCACCGAGGCCGTCTCGCGAAACGCAGGTTGCTGCCGATATTCAATGTCGAGCAGAGCCGGCATAAGCCCCGTTTGCCAGTCGTTCACATGAATGATATCAGGACGCAAAATGAGTCGCCGGGCGATTTCCATGATAGCTCGGTTGAAGAAACAGAACCGCTCGCAGTTGTCTTCGTAGTCGCCACCATTCTCTTGATACAACGAGTTGCGACCAAAGTATTCGGGTTGGTCGATCATCATGACCGTCACATCGGATTGAGGCAACCGCGTCCACAGAAGTTCGCCTTTGACCAACTTGGACGACATCGGGATTTCGACGGTCAGACCGCTTCTTTCCAGTTGCGGAAGACGGTCTGCTTTTTCTTCGTACAGTTTGCGATAATAAGGGACGAACAACCAGACTTCGTGACCCAGTTCGTTCAGCGCACGACTGAGTGAGGATGATACGTCGGCGAGTCCTCCCGTTTTGAAAAACGGGTAGGCTTCGGAAGCCGCCATCAGAATTCGCATGTGAGACAACCTGAAACTCGCAATGGTAGGAATGATTGAGCAATTCCATTTAATTTAGCCGAAGCCGAGACAGGCGGGAAGATCGAGATACTCTGATCGGAGTATTGAAACAAGAAAACGTCTGCTTTCAGTCGTCATAAGTCTCATGATCGATCAAATAAGTGATGCTTTTGGAGGACTGAGACTCTTCCTATATTGCTCGATTCACCTCTTCACTCTCCAAAACGCGAACGCCCAGCCACGATCAGAAGATTGAGTTTCTCCTTCATTGCTTTTGCCACCTGGGGGTATTTTTCGATGACGTTGGTTTTTTCTGCGGGATCTTTTGTGAGATTAAACAACTGAAACTCGGGAACTTTTGTGTTAGCGAGTTGTTGGCCAACATTCTTGTTTCGTGATGATTTGCGTTCATGACGTTGGAGTTTCCAGTCTCCGACACGAAGCCCAAATGTCCAGCTACTTCCATTATCTTGTTGGATGAGGTGTTCGCGTCCTTTGGCATCGGCTTCTCCTAACAATGCAGCAGAGACATCGAAACTGTCGATGCATGCTTCCTTAGGAAGCTTTACTTCAACCATACTCGCAAAGCTGGCTGCGAGATCGATGGTACACACCATTTCGTCAGAAACTCCACTCGGAATGTGCCCTTTCCAACGAGTGATGAACGGCGTGCGTGTGCCGCCCTCGTAGACACTGTACTTGCCTCCCGAGTAAGGACCGGCTGCTTTGTGATTGCCGAGTTTTTCGAGTGCGAAGTCTTTATAGCCGTCGTCCATCACTGGTCCATTATCCGAACAGAATACAATGATGGTGTCTTCGGACAGGTTCAGCCGGTCGACAGTTTTCATCAATTCGCCGACACACCAATCGAGCTGAATGATGGAATCGCCACGGAAGCCGAGTTTCGTTTTCCCCTGAAATCGTTCGTGAGGCATCCGAGGAACGTGAAGATCATGTGAGGAGAAGAACAGAAAGAACGGCTTTTCCTTGTTGGCTTCCATAAATTCGATCGACTTCTCGACCCACTTGTCGGCAAGATCTTCATCGCGAAATCGAGCCGCGTGTCCACCCGTGTAAAATCCAATGCGACTGATGCCGTTATGGATGGTTGAATTATGGCCGTGTGACCAATCCATTTTGAGCGTATCGCGATGCGTGATGCCGGTCGGATGGTCTTCGCTCGGTTTTTTGCGTCCGACCCATAACGGATCTTTGGGATCAAGATTCAGGACTTTGTGATTTTGGACGTAGACTTGCGGGACACGGTCATTTGTTGTTGGAAGTAGAAAGCAGGAATCGAATCCGATTTCGAGCGGTCCGGGATTGAGTTGTCCATTCCAGTCAGGTCCATCAGCTCCTCCCAAGCCGAGATGCCATTTCCCGATGACGGCCGTTTGATAGTCGGCTTTTTTAAGCAACGACGCGATCGTTTCAGTTCCCGGTTTGATGATCGCCGGAGCATTCGGCGGAGCGATGCCGGTCCCTTTGGTACGGAAGGCATAATTTCCAGTCAGCAGCGAATAGCGAGTCGGCGTGCACGTTGAAGCGGAGCAATAACCGCTCGTGAATCGCATTCCTTCGGAGGCGAGTTTATCGATATTGGGAGTCGTCAGTTCCGTCGCCCCATAACAGGAGACATCGCCGTATCCCATATCGTCCGCCATGATGACAATGATGTTCGGTTTATCGTGCGCTGAAGCGATGGATGTAAGTAAGCAAATCAGAAGAAATAGCAATGAACGCGATAGGAATGACATATCAGGGTCTCTGGGTGAATCTAATGTGTGTGTATTTTGAAGAACGTCCATTTGAATGCAGAACGATCATCGGATCAACTGAACGCCATCAATCTCTCAATAATCGCGGAACGGGCCTCTCGGCTCGGCGGCTTTCATCTCGGCCATCCAGCTAGCAAACGCTTCTTTCAGTTCTTTCAGCTTCTCAGGGTGTGATTTCGAAAGATCTTTTTTCTCACCAATATCCTGAGACAGATCGAACAGTCCCGAGCCGCGTGATGAATCAACCAACTTCCAGTCTCCGACTCTCGCGGCAACGTCTCCGCGACGCTTCCAGAACATCCGATTCCGCTGTGACGATTCTTCTCCCGCCAGAACAGGCAGCATATTGAAACCGTCAAGTATCACTTCGTTTGGTACGGTTCCTTCGGCAAGTTTTGTGAGAGTTGGGAAGAGTTCAAGCGACGTCAAGAATTCGTCACACACCGACGCGGGAGGGATATGACCGGGATACCTGGCAACGAAAGGCACGCGGATGCCACCTTCGAACATTTGCGATTTGTGACCTCTCAACGGTGCATTGTCGGCACCCCCACTACCGCCATTGTCGGAGAAGAAGATGACCAGTGTATTGTCCCATAGATCATGAGTTTCGAGTTCATCCAGTACGTCGCCGATAGCGTCATCCATGCAGGTCATGGCGGCCAGGTAATCTCGGTATCTCATCGCTTTGGACGGAACCATTGCCGGCTTTCCATACCGTTGACCTTTCTGGTAGACGGCGTCTTCTTCCAGATGCGGATACATGTCTTTGTACTTCTGGGGTGCCTGTACCGTGCCGCGTATTTTAGGATCCAAACTCGATGAACCGTGTGGAGCATTAAATGGGACGTATAGAAAAAAGGGCCGTTCGTGATTCTCTTCGATGAATCGTACGGCATGATCGCGAAACAGATACGTGGCGTAAGTCCCCTTGTCTTTCTCGGTCAAATTGTTGTCATGATACATCGACGGGACGCTGTATCGCTCATGTGTGTAATAATCGATGCCCGTATTGACGAGCCCATAGAACTCATCAAACCCGCGTTGAAGTGGCAGATAGCGTTTGAGCGATCCCCCATCCCATTTACCGAAGACCGCGTTTGTGTATCCTTGCTCTTTAAGAACATCAGAGATCATCACTTCGCGAGTGTCCATGCCGAGAACTCGCTCGGGAGAGACCGCATATTCTTCTGGAGGGATCTTATAACCGTAATCGGCCACGTCATTACGGATCATGTCGTACAATCCGTTCCGTTGTGGATACCGACCGGTCAAAATCGATCCGCGTGAGGGAGTGCAGGCAGGCCAACTGACGTAGAAGTTCGTGCAGCGGACACCTTCGGCCGCCAGTCGGTCGAGATTCGGCGTGCGAATGTTTGCATTGCCGAGGCAACCAAGGTCGTTGTAGCCCTGATCGTCACTGACGATCAGCACGATGTTGGGAGGACGCTCGGCAGTGACGGCGATTTCTCCGCAGATGGCTAATAGAAAACAGAACAGAATTCGCAGATTCACAAGATCACTCCGTGATTGATTGACAAAATTGACGAAACCCCATTGTTGAGTGACGACTCTGGAATGACAATCACAAATTGTGAAGAGAAAAGATCCCTCGAAAGCGTCATGATTCCCGAACACTGAAGCGCCGTTTCAAGATTTGAAGATTCGGAGATTCGGGGACACACCTTGACCGAATCTTGACCAAATGTTGAATCAAATCTTCCCGAATCTTGATTCCAAATCTTGTATACTCTTGAGCAAGTTGTTGGCACCGTTCATCTTGCGTCGATCTTTGTTTTGTGAAGGTGCGTCGCTTTTTGTGGGTGCGCATTTTCCACGTCACGCAAGACCGCTCTCTTTCTCACGTTGCAGCCTTAGTCATTCTTCAACACGCGACTGGTTGATTCACAGGTGTGGCTGATGACGAACGCTGTGAGCCCCCAGATTTTTGATTCTGTGGGTGACCTGTCGGTCATCCACTGCCACCCAAGCAATACACACCG
>JAURQH010000105.1 GCA_030836185.1 Planctomycetota bacterium | reverse complement strand
GCGAGAATGTCCTGCGCCACGTGTCCTGAAACATCTGTCAACCGATAATCTCGCCCAGCGTGTCGGTAGGTCAGTTTCTCGTGATCAAAGCCCATCAGATGGAGGATTGTGGCGTGAAAATCATGTACATGCACGGTTTTTGCACCGCTGCCTTCGCACGACAGCGTTCGTGTTACGCTGCTTCGATATCCATCGAGTGAGCCCCAAGAGCGAATCACAGCCTTTTTCGAGACAAGGCATCACGGGGAGTTCTCAAATTTCACTTAATTAGCAGGCGGCAGCTGAGTGTCAGACCAAAAGCTCGATGTGACTTGTTGCAAAGAGTTTTTCTTATCCCCAGGCCACCCCTGCACACCCGACACGCCCCTCACGAAATCTTCTGCGGGCAAGTGGTGTGATTCAGTTCAAACCTCATCCGGAATTAAACTTACGAAAATTCTCGCCAAGTCGTGTTACGACCCTGCGATTCTATTTGTAAGTCAGAAAAAAACGGTCTGTGCTACCCAACACCTGTCACGTCAGGCCGGACAGACCTGAGTGGAAACCCCAGTCACCCTGTATCGAAAGGAGGAGCCAGCCAAAGCACGTCAATCGGCGTCGGTCACCAAGAGGGTCCGATCGGCGTCGAGCCCGTTGAGCTGACGGGCAAGCGAGACGGTGGCGTCCCTGTGGCCCGGACAACACCGTAAGTCTTCCATCGACCTTTGGACCGATGGAAGACACTCGCCTGGGCCCATGCCTGTCGGCTGCGTTCATACGCGGTCGGTGGGCTTTTTCGTGTAGCAAAGCTTCTGATATAGACATAATCCACCAATTGGTGGAATATGTCTATGTGCCGCCTCGAATCTGGCCTTCACGAAGCACTTTGGTCTTATAACGATTTCGAGTTTCGATACAAATATGGAAGACCTTATTGACTCGATCTGGGGAATTCGAGGGCTCCCTCCAACTGCTTTTCACCTGATTTGCTCCGCTGACTTGAAGTTGATGTCCGAGACCGCGTGTTATCAGTGAGCCACTGCTGTCTCCTGTAAACACTCCAACACCTCCTTCTCGGCACGCTTCGCGTCCACGCATCGTATGCCATCTCTTCATCGAGAGATGGCATGTTGAGTCCAACGTGGGCGGCAACCTGACGAACCTGACCGGCTACAGCTGGAACAGCCGCCTCATCAATGGCCAACCGCATGACCCAAACAATGTTGTCGACGAGTCAGGAAGCAGAAAGGGAACAGCGTAATCTGTATTCACCGCCTGTAAGTCAGACCAAAAGCAATCGGCTTAGCAACGCGTTCAGTCGTTATTCCGAGCCGGTTCCATTGAACTTTCATACAGCAGGAAGCCACTGGAGAACCTGCTCTCGAGCTTCCTGCCATTTTTGACGTCCTATCGACCACGCCTTGAAAGCTTCGACGTCCGTAAAGCCTGACATGTCGAGATTACATTCCTCGGCCAACTCTCTGATTTGTTCGGCAACCGTAGGCACTTTTTGTTCTTCGATGGCAATAGCTTTTTCGAGAACGCGTCCAAAGCCAATCGACACGAGATCCGCGTCACTGTAACTCTCGACTTTTTCCATCCGAGTTCTGACCTCTCGGAGTTTGTACTCCAGGCTGTCCCAGCTTTTAGTTCCGATTGAGCACTTCAGCACTTCACCTTGGAGTCGAATCTGGAATCCGAGCCATTCAACCACGTCGCCACCATTGAGATCGAATACCGCGTCGGTTTGCTTTTCCTTGAGCGGCATTCCGATCGTCATGGTTTGCTGCTGGAGTGAATTGAACGCGTTAATCGCTGACTGGCGAGTTGGGCATGCGATCAAGATATCGTCGGCGTATCGCACCATGCACGTGTCCGGGAAACGCTTGGCCCACCACTTATCAAGAAAATGATCAAGGTAGACATTCATCGCCAGCGGACTTATTGAGACCCCCTGAGGAATGCCTCGCTTTCGATTCCTATCCAATATCTCCTCAATTAGCCACATGATCGAAGATCCGTGGAGACGTGAATTCAGGACCTCCAGCAGAGTCGGTTTCGGGATCTGACCAAAGGCATCGCGGATGTCACACTTGACCCAGTGCGTCATGTCTCGCCGCTGAAGTTGCTCTGCTGCAGCGATACCGTGCAGGGCAGAGCGATTGGGGCGGAAACCGATACTCAGGGGGTAGAAATCAGGATCAAGAAGTGGGCTCAATACTCTCAGCGTCGTTTTAGCAACGATTCGAGTTTCCGTGTTCGGCACCTCGATCGTGCGATAGCCCTGATTGCCCGGTTTGGAGATCTTGTACTTCTGATATTTCCCCCGGCGAAAATACTTATGGAGTAGGTCGTACTGAATGCCCCTTAGCCATGCCCACATCGCCGAAGAACCAGAATTCAAGATCTCTTTTTCATCCTGTGTCAATCGAAGTCTGGGACCAAGTTCATTCAGTGACGCGTCAAGCATCATTGGGTTGGCGACCGCCTGGAACAATGTTTCGCAGTGCTCATGCTTCTTCTCCTTCGATTGCAATGCCCAATCTTTCACTGCACGTTCATATGCCGGAAGAGGCTTGCTATAAGCCTTTACGCGGTTACCCAGGTAGCAGCTCTGTAAGCGGTTGTAGTGTCGGCGGAGAATCCCCACCCGCCTCATCTGTTCTGATTTTTCCTTCTCTTCAATCATTGCTTGCTCGACACTTGCCTGCACTTTTTGGGCAGATGCGACTGGATCGAATTGCATTCCTGTATTTGAGTTTGGCATCAGGCTGATTCTGAGTAATCGACGGTGAGAGAAGCCCCGACCTTGAACTCTTTCTGATCGGCTCAAGGCAGGGGCAAAATTTTTCAGTGGCCCTGACGGCGGAGCCCAGGGCGAACATGTTGCCCCTGCTCCTCTATCTCAGCAGCTCACTACAGGTCCTGATGTCTTCTGTGAATACTCCTGATGAGTATCCGTAGAGCCAAAACAGGTAATGAGTAAGCCGGTAAGACTTCTGATAATGACGTCTTAACTTTTCCCCTCATTATCACGGGGAGTGATTTCTCCTTTTCAGTTAATGGTTAAAGATCTCTGGTACTTGTTTGCCTACAACCTCTTTCTTTATCTCCAAAAATCTAAAATCCGGATTTAAGGGAGATGGCTTAGCTAATTTCCTGGTTGTTAATGCTTCTTCGTGATCCTCCTTTCAAATCGTGGTGTTGTTTATTCATGCTATTTCTCCTCTCGCTCTTCCTGTTTCCGTTTTGTTCTCAGCGTTCTGAATGTTTCCACAGGAAAGGGGAAGTGATTAAACCTCCAACAAACTCTGCCGCTTCTTTGGCCAGTCCCAAAATGGAAACAGCATTTGTTACGGCCTTTAGCGGAGACGGTTTCACTTTGGTTCTCATTGATTTTCATGTGGTCATTCTTCTTGCTTGTCTCGTTTTTATTCTCATGATCCTCACTCTAAATTCCGGAATTTAAAGTGAGTCGATGATCTTGTTCATTTCCTTTGCATCTTTCTTGGCGTGATCGATCACGGCCTGTTTCATATAGTCACCGACTTGCATGCCCTTCATGTTGGCAGCCGCTGTAACAACGGCATGTTCCTGTGTCGTTAAGAATACCTTCATTTGTTTCATGGGCGGTTTGTCGGCGGACTTGTCGTTAGGCACTTTCTTGTTCATGGCATGTTCATTCCTATCGCGTTTCGCGACTGCATGGATAAATTGTTGCCGAAAGGTCTCTGGAGTCCCTAGGAGTATTGACGTCTCCAGAGACTAATGATAACATGAGGTCCTAGTGTGTCAATTCCATTAGGGGATTGTTTTCACACCACAGGGAGATCAGGGACGAGAGGTGAAGACTGCTGAAATTTGCAGGGAGTAAGTCGTGCAAAAGAACCAACCCGATGCCCCAATCAATCGAGTAGCCCTGATAACGGACCAAGAAGTCGCAGATATGCTGCAGATCAGTATCCGCCAGCTTCACCGCCTCAAGAGTCGCGGTGACGTGATACAGCCAGTGAAAATTGGCAAGTTGACCCGATGGAATCTCGAAGAGATCGAACAATGGATTCGCAATGGCTGTCCATCCCCTGTGGTTCATAAGAGTGAGGGAGGGCGTCACGATGGCTAGTGTCTTCAAGCGGAAGGACAAAAACGGTAAGAAGAATGCGTTCTGGACAGTCCAGTACATCGACGCCCATGGTCGGAGCCGACAAAAGAAGGGTTTCACCGACAAGCAGGAAAGCCTTCGACTTGCCAATAAGCTTGAGCATGAGGCAAAGCTCCGACGTGATGGTCTGATTGATCTGGCATCAGAAGAGCTTGCCACTCAAGCAAAGCGTTGTGCGATCAGGCACCTCGAAGAGTTTATCGAAACAATCCGCTCGAAAGGGCGAACTGAGAAGTATATGAAGCTGATCTCATCCCGCATCAGGGCTGTACTCGAAGAAGCAGGGATTGCGACACCTTCGGAAATCACTTTAGATCGGGTTGAGTCGGCAATCGTCTCCATTCAAAAACGAGGCAATCTGAGTCCTCGAACGGTGAATCACCACATTCAGGCGGTCAAAGAATTCGTGGCCTGGCTTGTTCCGCGTCGACTCGCAGGGAATCCCCTGATTGACTTGGAGCTGAGGAACACGGAAGTCGACATCCGGAAAAAGCGACGAGCTCTGACGCAGGAGGTAATGTCACTGTTGGTCGATGCCGCCCGCACAAGTACGAAGAGTTACCAATGCTACTCTGGTGAGCAACGAGCCCGGATTTACCTCCTCAGCTACCTGACAGGACTTCGAAAAGGAGAAATTGCCAGCCTGACTCCGGAGAGTTTTCAGCTTGAATCGGAGCCGCCCACCCTGACACTCGAAGCGAAAAACTCAAAACATCGCAAAAAAGATGTCCTTCCACTTCATCCACAACTTGCTTCTCTTCTGAAACAGTGGTTGCCAGAATACCCGCTCGGAGAGCCACTTTTTCCCAAACTGGGCAAAAGGAAAGCCTACACGATGATTCGTAAAGATCTCGAAGCTGCTGGAATCCCTTTCAGCACGAAAGATGGCGATGCTGACTTCCATGCGGCTGGGCGGCACACTTACATCACGGGACTGCTGAGGAACGGTACTTCACTAGTCGTCACTCGCGAGTTGGCTCGACATGCCGACGTGAAGATGACGATGCGGTACACGCACATCGGATTGGAGGATCAGGCGAAGGGTATTCAGAACCTGCCCACCGATCCGAAATGGCTGGAAACCCGCCGCCCAACTGAGTCAGAGTCGCAGCATATTTCCAGTTCGTCGCAGCATATTTGCAGCAAATCACGCGTCTGCGAGGGGCAGGCCGAGACGCCCGAGGGCAGTGAATGTCACTCTACTGGCGAAAACGAAGATCACGCAAGTACTGATGATGAGTCACCTTCTGGCAACGGGAGACAAAAAAAGGCACCGCCAGTCATTGGCGGTGCCATATTGGAGGCGGCGGGAATCGAACCCGCGTCCTGTGATGCCTCGGCTGAAGCCTCTACGTGTGTAGTCTATTGATTAATCTCACTAAGCTTGGCTCAACAAACAAAGCCTCACTCAGCCAGCCCACAACGTGTCTCGCTTCCACCGTAGCGGGCGGTGAATGGAAGCCAGCCTAATTTTGTGACCAGCTTGTCGGACTCCTCAGGCGGGGATTCCGAAAGCCGGTGACTGCATGTTATGCAGCCAAAGCCAAAGAAGGTTTGGCAATTGTTGTTTGATCAGTTTTTTACGTGGCCAACTGATCAACCACGACACGCCACCTCAACTTACAGTCATCCAGTCGAAGCCGATCGCCCCCTGAAAGTAACCTCTGTCGAGCTTGTCACTTGCACCATCATTACATACATAAACTCGTATCATCGATATTTTTGCATGTGATTAGTGCAGACTGCTCAAAAAACAGTCTCGTTCGCAGTTTTTTGTCTGCTGGTCGATATTTTATGAGAATTTTATCGGGTGACAAGGTGGACAACAGACTTTTACCCACTTAATTCCGACCACCAAGCCATATTCAGGAACAATCAATGTCTGTGCTGATCTGGGTTTCAAGTGTTTTTGGTGCAATTGACGGAATTTCCAAGTGACTCCATTAAATATGTTCTTTCTGGCATCTTCATTGCTCATTCAATCTTTCGCTCGCCGTATCCGCTGACATCGAATCCTCATGTACAGAAGATTCGAATCGACTTAACGGGAATTTCATGGCATTTCCGCAACCACATCGGGATCAGACCAAGGACGGTAAACCTACTATGGAAAGCGACTTAAGCGATATTAACCGCGTTGCTAACGACTTATCATCAATCTGGATTTGTCTCGGCTGTGGATATCATCACATGGATAACGATACTCCAAACAGTTGTCCACGTTGCACGGGAAATCGTATTCTCTCCGCGTTTGGCGATACATCTGATCGATGATTCCCCCGCGTTGACTGAAGATGTTACAAGCGGTAGCCTGTTTGTTGCCTAAGAGTCGCTATCTTGGCTGATTAAACAAGATCGAATCGGGAAAACACTAGCCTGTGAGTTCATCTGACGAAGTCCAAAATGAAGATTCGACCTTCGAAAGTCTCGGATTAAATCCCTCTTCTCTCAGTGCCATCAAAGCGGCTGAGTTTGAGAAACCAAGCCCCATTCAAGCCGCTTTTATTCCCATTGCAGTGCAAGGGAAGGATGCAATTGGTCTCGCTCGAACCGGAACCGGGAAGACGACAGCGTTTGTGATGCCGATTCTTGAACAGATCGATCTCACTGAGAACATCCCACAAGCACTTATCCTCACACCAACCAGAGAACTCAGCGAACAGGTCTCCAAAGAAGCGGAGAAGCTCTCCATTCATTCACCATGTAACACTGTTTGCCTGGTGGGTGGCCGTCCCATTCGCACACAGATTAACCAACTGAAAAAGGGACCCCATCTGATCGTAGGGACTCCGGGTCGAATCATCGACTTGATCAATCGTCGCGAATTACAGTTGAAATCGATCAAGGTTGTGGTTCTGGATGAAGCAGACCGCATGCTGGACATTGGCTTTCGCCCTGATATCGAGAAGATTTTACGCCGTTGCCCCAAGAAACGTCAGACACTTTTACTGTCAGCCACAATGGCTCCCGAGATCGAAGAAATCAGCGCCAAGTACATGCAGTCTCCTGAAAAAGTAGATGTCACTGAAGGGGATGCACCCGCACAACAAATCGAACAATACTTTCTCACTGCCGATCCCGACCGCAAGTTTGGCGCACTCGTTCATGTCCTGAGACAGGAACGACCTCAACAGGTCATTGTCTTCACGCGAACAAAAATCGGTGCAGACAAAATGTACGGTAAATTTATTAAAAAACTGGGCAACAATGTCGCCTCGATGCACGGGGACCTCCCTCAGAGCAAGAGGGACCGCGTAATGCAGAAATTCCGAAAAGGTGATATCAGAATGCTCATTGCCACGGATGTGGTCGGTCGAGGCATTGATATCAGTGGAATTTCCCACATTGTTAACTATGATATCCCAGAATTTTGTGATGATTATTTGCACCGCGTGGGGCGAACCGGTCGTCTTTCTTCGGACGCACAAGGCCGAGCTATTACTTTTGTGGCACGCGATCAGGGAGACCAACTCACAAATATTGAAATGCGAATCAACCAGTTATTGCCTGAATATTCGCTGAAAGAATATGAAGCAGCCCGACCGGTAAAATCGGCCTCTCACATAGACGAACCGACGGAAAGTTATGAAGCGCCAGAATTTGTGATTCCCTGAGAAAGAAGCTACGTTAATATAGTCACCTGCGGCGTTTACGAACGACGACCCCAATTACTGCCCGCACACCAGTACCAGTATTTGAATTATGAGCACAGATTCTTTTAACAACGACTCAGATTTCCTTCTTTTGACCGGCTGCACCGGACTCTTAGGACGGTATCTGCTCAAAGATTTGCTTCAGTTAGAAATTCCGTTGGCAGTCTTGGTTCGACCAACCCGTCGCCAGTCTGCCTCTGATCGAGTTGAAAACATGCTCGCATCTTGGGAGCAACAACTGAAACAACAACTCCCTCGTCCTCATGTCATTGAGAGCGATCTTTCGGAAGAGTCACTTGGACTTTCGACCGAAGCAGAAGAATGGGTTAAAACTCATTGCTCCTCTGTTCTCCACAATGCCGCCAGTTTGAGTTTTGTGAGTGGCCCGAGAGATGCGGAGCCTTGGAAAACAAACCTGACTGGAACAGAGAATCTGCTGAAGTTCTGTCGTGACACAGAAATCCGGAACTTCCATCATGTTTCTACGGCCTATGTTTGCGGAGCACGACAGGGAACGATCTACGAGAATGAACTCGACGAAGGGCAAACGCTCAGCAACGATTACGAATGGAGCAAACTAGAAGCTGAGAAGCTGATCAGATCCGCAGAGTTCCTGGATTCTCAAACTATCTATCGCCCATCGATTATTGTCGGTGATTCCGAAAATGGATTCACGACAACCTTTCATGGCTTTTACGCCGCGTTGCAACTTGCCTATGTGGTTTCCAAAGGGCTTAAACAACTTCCCGGCGATCACCAGGATTTACAATTTCGTGTTACTCTCGATGGCACAGAAGATAAAAATCTGGTGCCTGTCGATTGGGTTTCCTCGTTCATTAGCTATACGGTGAGCCAACAACAATTACACAATCAGACGTACCATTTGACTCCTCAAAACCCAGTGACCACCCAAACGATCATGAATGTGTTAACTTCGGTCAACAACACAGGTGACTTCACTCAACTGGTTGGCGCCGAAACACACGTCGAAAATCCGAACGAATTCGAACGTATGTTTTATGAAAACATGCAGGTCTACAGTTCCTATTGGAAAAACGACCCCCAATTCGATACCAGCAACACTCGCGAAGCAGCTCCTCATCTCCCATGCCCCTCGATGGATGAAGACATGATGATGATGCTTGCCAAAGCTGCCGTCGATATGGAGTTTCGTTGGCGTGATCTTCCGGTTCGCACCGAAGCGGGTATCACGGGCTGAACTGTCTCAGGCAGTTGTGAGAACAAAAACTGCGAACAACGCGGCTTCCATCACTGTGAGAGTGGTCTGTTTTCGACTGTTGTTGGACGAATTCCTTGATACGCCTTGATCTGCTGCTGGACCTGCTTCACGCTTTCTTCGTCTTTATGAAGATGATAATCCAATGTGAAACTTCGAGAAGCTCCCGGCTCTAAGACAGGGACTCTTCCCGCCTCTCGTTCTACTTTCCGGTTGTACGGAAACCCGGTGGCCGGTTCGAGACCAGTGACATACCCATCAGCTTCTGCCACGGTGTTCTTCCAGATTGTCAGATAAGGCAGTTCTTTCACATTCCAATGTATCGAGGAGCCTCGATCTCCGTTGGCATTTTGAAGCAGCACGCCTGTCTGTCCTTTAGGATTCGCATACGGGTGAATTAAAAAGACTTCCTCAACAAAACCGGGCGTTGGTTCCTGATAAGTATCCCATGTTGTCATGGCCTTCGCAGCATGGTCATTCATGGGTGAAATCAAATTGACAGGAGCAAAGACCTTCGCACCTTTCTCCAAAAGACCACGACCATAATTCGCATGATAGATCAACTGCATTTCCTGAAGGGAGGCCCCCAGATTGGTCACAGTATCGTGAACACGTAACGAAGCTTCTCCCGGCACAGTGGAGAGATCTGTGGCAAGCATCAGCTTGGGACCAAAGAACAATCGCTCATGGACGACTCCTCGAATGTGAATCCGATGTGGCGATTTTTTTTCGATCAACACTTCGACTGTTGAAGCAGGAATGTTCCCAACTTTCCCATGCAGCGTCAGATCCATGGTCCCGGCATCCCCCGTATTTGTCGTGAATTCATCGAGCCCGGGATGTCCTGCATATTCCAATCCGCAGCGAACCATCCATTCATTGAAGCCATCGAGCCAACCCAACCCTCCACGTGAATCAAGATTGATGTACTGTGGATGCACATGTTCTTTAATGGGGGAATCCCAGCCAAGACGCACATCGCCAGATTTCACTTCATAAATACTTAACCCACGGGTTGGTATGACTGAGAAGCTGAGATTCTCGTGAACAACCGAGATGAAGCGGACCCCATCTTGCTTACCTCCTGCCAATGTTTTCATCGTAATCGACCACTTCGCATCTCCAGTCTCTGGCAAGTCGAGATTCGAAAGTGAGAACTCTTCAAGATGAGTCTGCGACTCGGCGTCAATGAGCGAATACCGCCAGACATCCGGTTGAGCGGTCGGGGTGGTCTTCTCCTGCGCTGATGCGCTGATTGAGAACGCAAATAGAATGAGAAGAACGTAAGACATTTTCATCGTGGGCCTCTCTATCAGAAAATCAGATACAGAAAAGCCAGAGTGCGGAAAATCGGCAGCAGATGCAAGCCGTTTTCAGGATTCGCCAGGATCGACAAGCCTATTCTTCGGACCGGGCCAACAGGCAACCCAAGCCGACACCAACAGAATCGAGAGGCTCAGCATGTTAATATTTTTACTGGCATTGTGATAGGGCTCAAAATCTGCATTCAAAGTATCGGCTTTCATCATTTCCATGAGTGGCAGAAAAATTTGATAATAATCGACCAGCATGATCATCAAGGCAAGCAAAGATGTTGCACCAGTGATCACTGAACGTCGTTTGCTCCACCCTGAATTCTTAAGGCACAAAAACGATGTCACGCAAGCAATCCCGACCAACGTGAAACCAAAGTTGTAATAATGGGGAAACCGAGCCACCACCAATTCGTTAATCGTCGCTGCATCAAATTTGTTGGATTTGATTTCTGCGACTCCCGCGGTGACAAATAATGCAGCCGCCCCCAACCAAGCCGAAAGACAAAACCGACAAAGTGCCAAACAAAAATTACTCATCTGCTTTTCCATTCGACTAAAGAATCAACATAGCATCGCCGTAACTATAAAATCGATATTTCTCTTGGATCGCGGCTTGATAGGCTTCCATAATCAGTTCACGTCCTGCGAATGCTGAAACCAGAACCAACAGCGACGACTTTGGAAGATGAAAATTGGTCATCAACATGTCCACCGCTTGAAATTCATACGGTGGACGGATAAATAAATCGGTCTCCCCGATGAACGGTTTGAGAGGACTCTGTCGCGCTGCAGATTCCAATGTCCTGACGGACGTCGTGCCAACAGCAATCACTCGTCCGCCTGCCGCTTTTTGATCGACAAGCAGTTGAGCAGTCTGTTCCGAGAGTTCACACCATTCTGAATGCATTGTGTGATCAGCCAGCGACTCTGCAGAGATCGGACGGAATGTACCAATCCCGATATGTAATGTCACATGGGAAACAGACACTCCCTCAGATTGGATTTGCGTGAGGAGCTCTTGTGTGAAATGTAATCCCGCTGTGGGGGCGGCGACAGACCCCGGACGTTCAGCGAAGGTTGTTTGATAACGGCGAAAATCCCGATCGGTGGCCAGCTTTTTCCGCATGTAGGGGGGCAAAGGCATCGTGCCAAACTTCTGCAACAATTCCAGATGTGATTCTTGAGTCTCGGGCTGCGCGGACCATTCACCTCCCGACCCTCTCGCCGTCAACGTAAGGCGTAAGCGATCCGAAGACTCAGGCTCATGAGCAGGATAGATTTCCACAATTTCGCCAACCTGAATCTTGCCCTTCGTCTTCCCCAACATCGCCCAAGTTCCATCCTCATTCACTCTGAGAAACAATCCCTCCCATTGCCCTCCTGTACTGGATCTTTTTCCTAACAGTCGGGCTGGCAAGACTCGAGTATTATTCAAGACCATCGCATCATTCGGACGAACGTAACTAGGAAGGTCGCTAACTTTTTTGTGTTCCCAAGTGCCACTTTTACGATCAATCACCAATAATCGCGCGTCCGCACGATGCCTGGCCGGCTTCGAGGCAATTAACTCTTGGGGAAGTTTGTAATCGTAATCAGAAAGTTGATCCATCGAATGAGTGCTGACGTTCGTAAATGATTGTGTGAAGCACGCTTTACGTGCAGGAATCAATGAGTATAAGCCACCAGAAGCAATCCGGCGAGGCTGACCGACCAATCGAGTAAAATATGACCGATTTCCACACCATCCCGATTGGTTTCGCCATCACGGAGTTAGATCCCGGCGGAGCAGAGCGAGCATTCACTCAACTGGTGACTCGGCTCGACCGATCCGTCTGGACTCCCACGGTCTATTGCCTCTCAGGCCGGGGGGAGTTGGCTGAGACCATTACCGACACGGGCATTCCTGTCCACTTTCTCGACGCGGGTGGCAAATGGGATCTTGGCCTGATTGGCAGATTCTCATCTCGACTGAAAGAAGATCGCCCCCAGATTCTGCAAACATTTCTACACCACTCCAATATCGCAGGAAGAATTGCTGCCTGGAGAGCCGGAGTGCCCATCGTTGTGAGTGGCATTCGGGTTTCAGAAGAGCGTCATCCTATGCGATTGCGCCTTGATCGCTGGACACAACATTTTGTGAATACGAATGTGTGTGTCTCACCCAGCGTCGCAAAGTTTTCCCGAGAGTCGGGGGGAATCTCCTCTGACAAATTACGGGTGATTCCGAACGGCGTCGAGGTAGAACGGTTTTCGACGGCTACCTCAATCAACTGGAAATCACTGGGACTGCCTGCTGATGCCGAAGTCATTCTCGCTGTCGGACGACTGGATGAGCAAAAACGTCCGCTGCTTGCGTTCCAAGCCTGTTTACCTCTCTTCGAAGACAACTCGCTGTTACACCTCACGTTCGCCGGTATTGGCCCTCATGAAGCAAAGATTAACGAGTTGGCCAATCAGCATGGTGTTGCTGACAGAGTTCATTGCCTGGGGACCCGTGACGATGTTCCCGAACTGATGCGCGGCTCCAAACTGCTGCTGCATACTTCCGCGTGGGAAGGCTCCCCCAATGTCATCCTGGAAGCGTTAGCCGCAGGATTACCGGTCATCGCGACGGAGAATCCCGGTAATCGAGATGCTCTCAGGGGAGGGGAGTGGGGATTTCTGATGCTCGACTATGCACCTGATATCACGGACTTTTTAGACTCGATACTAAATTCCGAGGAAGCGATCACCGAACTCAAAGAGTTGGCTTCTCGTGCGCAGTCAGCACTCGAAAAAGGTATGACTTGGCAAGCAACTGTGTCTTCATACGAAGACCTCTACCATGAGTTGCTAAGTCAACGCTGAAAAATGCTCCGACAGCTTCGGGGGATTTTGATTCAGTAATTTTCGTCTACTTTCCTGAATCCTATATCTGGTAAAGAGCTGCGCTCTCCGCAATTGTGCAAAACCTGCTGATACCATGCGCTTCCCACAAATTCAGGTTGCAGCGTACTGTGCCTTCGCTATGATGTGGCCAAATGGTGTTTTGTGGGAGTTTGTGGAGAAATGGCCCTATCTGGACAATACGAACGGTCGATTGATCAAAAAGATCGTCTCGCAATCCCCAAAGCACTGCGCGAGGAATTTTCCACACCAGTCCCGACAAGCCTGTACATCACCAAAGGATATGATGATTGCCTGGAACTTTATTCACCGGAGGAATTTCAAAGTTTTGCAGAGCGTCTGAGAGAGCGTACTTCCAGCGAGGACGAGTTTCGCAAATTCGAGCGACTGTTTTTTTCCAGTGCTGAATACGTCTCCATTGACTCACAAGGTCGAATTCGCTTACCAACGCGTTTCATTAAAGAGGTTACTTTGCAACGGGAAGTGATTTTGATCGGAGTTCGAAATCGAGCTGAGATTTGGAACTTGCAAAAGTGGTCAGAATTTCAATCGGCCAATGAATCGAAATTCGATGAAGTGGCTCGTAATGCACTCAGTTAACTAAATATCACGCAATCAACCTAAAATACGCAAAACAACATATAGATGCTTCCGCCGGCAAACCGGGCTTGCGGATTTCAGGCGAGCAGGGATGCTCCGCCAGGATGGGATGCAGACAACTCTGTGACAGGATTTGAATTCAGGCCGACGCCTCAATTCGGGGATCATGGATGAGAACCGAGGCGTCTGGCTCCCGTCATTTTACTGCTGCTGCCGAGATCTTGCTCTTCTCTTATCTGTGCAAGTCCGCTATAACTCGCGCGCATTGACATCTCAGTCAATCAGATAATTTTCATCCATTTGATCACATCAGGACATGAACGATGGCGGCCTTGCCTGACGATTCCGCTCCATCACCATCAAAACATAAACCGGTCCTGCTAAGGGAAACCATTCAACAACTTGATTTGTCATCCAATCTGACTGTCGTCGATGGAACGGTTGGAGCAGGGGGACACAGCCAACAGATCATCAAACAAATCGGAGACAAAGGACAACTGATCGGCTTGGATCGCGACCCGATGATGCTTCAGTTCGCAAGTCAAAAATTGCCTCAAGACAACGTAACATTGAAACATTCCAGCTATGCAGATCTTCCAGAGGTACTTAAACAACTGCACCTTTCAGGTGTTGACCGTATTCTGGTGGACTTGGGGTTATCGTCAGACCAACTAGAACATGCAGAGCGAGGGTTTGGATTTTCGACATCAGGACGACTCGACATGAGATTTGATGAATCGCACGGAGAGTCTGCCAGCGAATTGATCAACACAGCAAGCAAGGCCGAGTTGATACAGATTTTTGAAGATTATGGAGAAGAGAAGTTTTCCACATCCATTACCGACGCCATTATCAAGAGGCGCACTCAATCACCCATCGAAACCGTTCAGGATTTGAATCAGATCGTGGAATCAGCAATTCCCGAGACGGTTTTACGACAGTCTGAAAAACACCCTGCCACTCGCGTCTATCAAGCATTACGAATCGCCGTGAACAACGAACTTCAACATGTCCAACGTGCCATCACACAAACATTCCCAGACTGCCTCAACTTGAACGGAATTTTGGCAGTCATCACATTTCATTCATTGGAAGACCGACTCGTGAAACGAGCATTTCAGGATCAAAGCCAATGGGAAAACCTGACAACCAAGCCGATCACTCCTCGTCCCAACGAGCAAAAAATGAATCCGCGCAGCCGATCAGCAAAGCTCCGAGCGGCCAAACTGATTTCGAAGAACCCTCAGAATTGAGTGATATCACTATGTCAAACGAAAATAAGCCGAACGAAAATAAAACATCCGTGGAACAAGAGCCCGAAGAAGAATCTTCGGGATTCTTCAGCCTGGAAGCCAAAGCCGGGCTTTCTCTCATTTGTATTCTGATCTGCGGATTCAGTTTCATGGTGTGGCAGCAATGGAAACACCAACAATCCGGGACAGTCGCAAAAATGGACGACACTCCGTCTGAATCAAAAGACGTTGAAGAAGTCGTCTTGCAGCCCAATGCCTCCAATAAAACAAAAGAAGCTGTCGTAGAAAGCGAAGAGACTTCTAAAGCAGAATTCGACCCGTTCGGTAATCAATCAGAGCCGGCTGTGACTACAGAAGTTGTGCAAAATAACAACAAAGCCGAACTCAAGACCGCCGCTTTCCCCGATGATAATCCTTTTGCAGAGGTCGTTTCAAAGTCGCAACCGAAAAAAGCCAATATCCCCACGTTGGAAATTCCCGTCGAGCCAACCGGCGAACTGGCCGACGCAAACAAATCAGAAGCACCTTCGGATGATAGCAGTCAACCGGATCCCTTTGACCCGTTTGGCGAAGAGTCTGTCACCAAAAACATGAGTTCGGAGGCTTCTGCGAAATTGAAAACCAATGAATCACAGCCTCAAACAGATCCTTTCGATCCATTTGGAGCGGAGGTGGAGTTGGTAGAGAAGAAACCAAAAACCTCAGAGAGTCAGACATCTGCCAAACTTCCCGAGACCGAAGCCACTCCGAAAGTGGCCCAAACAGAGGAAGCAAAACCTTTAGAGTCAGACCCTTTTATCGCGGTTGATGATCCGTTTGGAAAGATGCCCGTCAAGGAAATCAAACAAACTCCCAAGCAAACAGTCGTTGACAGTACGCCTGCAATCCGGCCTGATAATGATCCGTTTTCTGAACCGAGCGAGAACACGCCGGTCATTATCCCCAAAGAAAGTGATTCACCCGCCGTTACCACGTTTGACACGTTTCAGGATCCACTGCCAATTTTAGAACCGGTTCCTAACGCGAAAAAGTCACCTGCTGAGCCGAACCCGTTTGGTCAGTTCGAGTCAATTCCTGCCGGATCAGCACAAGCATCGAGTATGACAAACGTCACCCCCGAGTTTCCCAACACCAAAAAGAAGGGGACTCTTGCCGACCTCAACTCGGCTTCCTCTTCAGGCTCTGCCCCACAGAAATTCTCTTCATTGAGTCTTGATGATCCCTTTTCCGAACCGAAAATTGAGCAAAAATCCGAACCGTTCCACTTGCAACAAGACGGCACATACAAGGTGCAAAGTGGCGACAGTTATTGGAGTATTTCTCGTCAAGCCTATGGATCGCCGTTGTACTATCGCGCCTTGGCAGAGTTCAACGAGAAGGCCATTCCCAATCCCGAAAATATGACAGCGAGAACCGCCATTCAGATTCCTTCCACGAATGATCTGGAACGACGATATCCACATCTTGTGAGTACAAAACGATCCACCAATCCGGCAACCATCGTGAAGGCTTCCGCCGAACAGAATCAAATCTACTTCAACGATGAGTCTGGCACACCCGTCTATCGCGTCCAAAAGAACGATACACTCACTGGCATTGCCCAGAAATATTTGGGACGTGCCAGTCGCTGGATTCAGATTTACGAACTCAATCGAAAGAGTCTTCCTAATCCGAACAACTTGAAAATCAATACGTTATTGAAGCTCCCCCATGATGCCAGCCGAGTGAAATTTGTAAGGGAATAGGACTTCCCGTTCACTCTCGCGAAAAATGAAACTATGTACGTTCGATTCTTGATCGCAGTCACGTTCGTCATCCTGATCTCGATGTCTGGTTTGAACATCGATCAGCAGAACCGAGTGTTACAAAACGATATGATCGCCAGCCGCGTCGAGCAGGAAGAACTCACTCATCAAATCGCCGAAACTCGACAAGAAACATTGGCACTTGGAGTTTCGAAGCAAAAACTCAATGCTCTTGAAGAAGGCCAAATCGCACTGCCTTCTCCCGACAATCCTTCTCAAATTGTCCAAAACAAAGATCGCTCATTGAACTGAACCGCTTATTTCACCGAGAAATTCATTTCTTTTAGTGGTTCGTCTCTCCGATTCGGCTCTCGTCGTTGCATCGAGGTCCCCTTCACTTAGAATATGTACAATCTGAGGGAGAAGTTCTTAAACGGGATAATCATGACAGACTCTGTATTGACCGATGAGCAACGCGACCTGATCGCTCCGATTCTGGGAAAAACTCCCAGTGGTGTTTTTATTTTGACAGCCAACGACGGTGAAGGAAACGAAACCGGCATGCTGGCAAGCTGGGTTCAACAGGCCTCTTTTGAACCACCCATTGTTTCAGTCGCAGTCAACACCAAACGATATCTCAACGACTGGTTGCAAAAGACGCAGGTCGCTGCTGTTTCACTCGTCGGTAAATCGAAAAGCGGCTCTTTCTTCAAGCAATTTGGAAAAGGGTTTGACCCAGTTGTTCCTGCGTTTGACGGAATTGAAATCACTCGCGGGACAACTGGTGTTCCATTATTGGCAGACGCACTCGGCTCACTTGAAGGGACGATTATTCAATCGATTGAAACAGGCGATCATACGATCTTCTTTTTACAAATAGAAAACGCGGTGAAGGGATCTGCATTTGACGCGGATGAGCCTTTTGTCCACATACGGAAAAATGGATTTAGCTACTAATTCGCCCTACCCCTCGCAGATCAGTCTAACACATTTGAAGCCTGCAACATGTCCTCCACTACTGAATCATCCGCCGAGCAACTCATTCGCCGATTTCGCGATGTCGTTGGAGAAGACGGACTGCTGTACCGACCGGAAGAACTCATCGTCTACGAATGCGACGGCTATGTCGTCGAAAAAAACGTGCCTGATGTCGTTGTTTTTCCAAGAACAACAGCTCAAATCATCGAGCTGGTCAAAATCTGTAACGATCTGAAGGTTCCCTTTGTGCCGAGAGGTGCAGGAACATCTTTAGCCGGTGGAACTTTGCCAGTTGGCGGCGGAGTGATGATCACTCTCACCCGAATGCGAGAGATTCTTGAAATCAATTATCGCGACCGCTATGCAATTGTCGAACCGGGACTTGTGAATGTTCATCTGACACAAGCGTTAAAAGGAAGTGGCTATCACTATGCTCCCGACCCATCCAGTCAAGGAGCCTGTACTTTAGGCGGCAATGTTGCCACTAACTCGGGAGGGCCGCACACGCTTAAATACGGCGTCACGGTCAATCATGTTCTCGGAATCGAATATGTTTCTCCTCAAGGCGAACTCATGCGTCTCGGTGGACCTCAGGAAGAAATGCCCGGCTACGATTTGACGGGCATGTTTGTAGGCAGTGAAGGAACATTTGGAATCTGTACGAAAATCTGGGTTCGATTAACACGCGACCCGGCAGCTCATCGAACACTTTTGGCAATTTTTGAAACCGTTAAAGATGCCACCGAAACCATCTCGGCAATCATCGGGGCTGGCATTGTTCCCGCCGCACTCGAAATGATGGATCAAGGAATTATCGCCGCGTTGGAAGAGGCATTTCATTTCGGCTTTCCTCTCGACGCGGGTGCCGTCCTGCTCATCGAAACAGATGGCTTGGAAGTCTCTGTGGAGCAAGATGCGTTGGACATCGAACGGTTGTGTTCAGAAAATGGAGCGAGAGAAGTCCGCCGCGCCGGGACCGAAGCTGAACGTCAGCTTCTGTGGAAGTGCCGGAAGCAGGCGTTTGGTGCGATTGGTCGACTCAGCCCCAGCTACTGCACTCAAGATGGTGTCGTGCCTCGCACAAAACTCCCTGAAATCCTCGATTGCATTACCGAGTCATCCGAACGACATGGAATTCGAGTCGTGAATGTCTTCCACGCAGGAGATGGAAACATCCATCCGATATTGCTTTTTGACGAACGTGATCCCGAACAAATCAAACGCGTGATGGCAGCCAGCGACGAAATATTAAATCGCTGCATTGATCTCGGAGGAAGTGTCACCGGTGAACACGGAATTGGTGTCGAAAAAATCAGTTTCATGAGCCGTTTGTTCACAGAAAATGATCTGGAGATCATGGGGCGCATTCGCATCGCGATGAATCCGACCGGGTGTTGTAGTCCAAGCAAGATGCTGCCAACGGCTGGAGCTTGTGGCATGGAACACATTGAACGCAGTCACCCCGGTAAACAGGCACACGCCTGATTTACAATTCCTTTGACCGATTTATTGCAGTATGTCCAAGAGTCAGAAAACAATGACGGAATTCTCTCCAGTCTCGGCAAAAGAGCTGGCACGTTTCCTGCGTGACAATTCAAAGGGAGAACGCGCCCAAGTATTTCCGGTTGGTGGTAGAACGTCACTCCAATTCCTTGGGCCACAACAAACAACAGCAGCCCTGCTTTCGACTCATCAAATCGCAAACGTCATCGATTATCCGGCACGTGATATGACGATTACCGTTGGGGCAGGGATGCGGACCTCGGATCTCTCAGAAATTCTTGCGAACGAAAATCAGGAATTACCCATCGACATCTCTCACAATCAGCGAGCGACCATCGGTGGGGCAATCTCCTGTAATGTCAGCGGCCCACGCCGATATGGACAGGGAACATTTCGCGACTATCTGATCGGAATGACGGCAGTTGATGCCGAAGGCAAGGAATTCCACGCCGGAGGACGAGTTGTCAAAAATGTCGCCGGATATGATCTCTGCAAATTGATGATCGGCTCGCGGGGAAGTTTAGGTGTGCTGACCGAAATCACACTCAAAGTAAAACCCAAACAGGACCATTTGGAAGCAGTCTGGATTAACTGCGAATCCTTTGAAACGATAGATCTGCTTTGTGAAAAAATGCTGAACTCTGCGACTCGCCCCGTTGCCATGGAAGCCTTCACTCCCGCAGCTTGTCAATTCGTCGTCGCCGATGCCCGTATCAACTTCCCCACCGACCATCCCGTGATGCTGGTTTTTTATGAAGGAACCGAAAAAGAACTCCTGTGGCAAATCGGCATGCTTCGCTCCGAGCTTGATCATCCCGGAGTTCGCTCGATCGAAGAGGTAGGCGACGAATCATCAATATTGTTGTTGGGAACCCTCACCGAGTTTCCCGACGGTGGAGATGTGCCGGCAACATTCCAGGCCAACATGCGACCTTCTCGAGTCGCCAGTTTCCTGGAATATTGCACATCACGAAACATCAGCGCTGTTGCCCGTTTAGGGAACGGCATTGTCATCGGTCATCTGCCCGATGACATTGGCCATGAAGCTCAAAAATCTGTCCTCAACGAGCTTTCGGCTCATACTCACAATGATGGAGGGAACCTGATTCTGTTGAACGCAGAAGAACCGATTGCTTCAGAACTCAGTTGGTGGGGAAGGGCAGAACAATCGTGGAGTGTCATGAAAACTATTAAAGAGTCTCTCGATCCTTCAGGTCTTCTTAATCCCGGAGGGACTCCTTTTGAATAATCCATCACCGCCAACTTCTGATACTCTTCAAGATCCTCCCATCGATCATGCGTTGCCGATTGTCGGTGGGAAGATCGATTACACGAAATTCCTCGATTGTGTTCATTGCGGCTTATGCACATCGGCCTGCCCGACGTATCTGGAAACGGGAGATGAGAACAACTCTCCTCGTGGCCGAATTTATCTCATGCGAGCAGTCGTCGATGAACGTATTGAATTGACAGACACCGTCCAAAAACATCTCGACTTGTGCCTTGATTGTCGAAGTTGCGAGACGGCCTGTCCGTCAGGAGTACAGTACGGCAGACTCATCGAACCGTTTCGAGTGGATACTCATAAGCGTGATGCGGCCACGGGAAAGAAGACAGGTGGTTGGTTTCAGTCCATTTTCTTGCATGGACTGTTTCCCTATCCCAAGAAATTGAGATGGGCATTGGCGCCGGCTCGGATGATGCAAGACTTAAAGCTCGACCGGGCCATTGACGCCATTGGCTTGCCGAAGCTTTTGCCAACGAAACTCCGCAGGCTCTATCAGCAACTTCCCAAGCTTCAGCGTCGTGGTAAACAGTTCCCTCATACGCTTCCGGCAAAGGGTGAGAAACGAGCGAGAGTGGGATTATTCACAGGCTGTGTTGCGGAAGCCATGTTCTCTCAGACCAATCGAGCCACCGCACGAGTGCTTCAAGAGAACGGCTGCGAAGTGGTAATCCCCAACACACAAGGTTGTTGTGGAGCCATTCATTACCATTCGGGAGCCGAAAAACCTGCACTCGAATTCGCACGCCAGAATGCAGAAGCCTTTTTGTCCGAAGATTTGGATGCCATCATCATCAATGTGGCCGGCTGTGGCGCGATGCTGAAAGAGTATCACCACTTGGCCGAAGAAATCGAAGGAACCGATGAAGCCACCGCCGTCAAGCTGTCCCAATTCACAGCCAAGGTCCAAGACATTTCCGAATTCCTCATGGAACTGGGGCCTCGCGAGCCGAAAGGCGAGATCCCTCTGAATGCCGTTTATCACGATGCCTGTCATCTTTGCCACGCGCAGCAAATCCGATCTCAACCCCGCGAACTGTTATCCCTGATTCCCGGGCTGACACTGACCCCACTGGCTGAATCAGAAATCTGTTGCGGTGCGGCCGGAAGTTACAACCTGACAGAACCTGAAATGGCGGATCGACTCGGACAAAGAAAAGTGAAGAACATCCTCCAAGCGGAACCAGAAGCGGTGATCACGGGCAACGCGGGATGTTCTCTTCAGATTCAAGCCGTACTCAAAAACAAAGGCGAGCCGCTGCCTGTCTACCATCCGGTCGATCTTCTCGATTGCAGTTACCGGTGCGCCCCCATTGAGGATTCCCACTGATGCCGATTTCTGCCGCCGTCTTCGATCTCGATGGGCTGATGTTTAATACTGAAAATGTTTTCGACATTGCCGGCAATGAATTGCTGAATCGCCGTTCCCTGAAGATGACAGACGAGATCCGCAATTCGATGCTGGGGCGACGAGCCCCGGAAGCCTTTCGTAACATGCTCGACATGACGGGACTTGACGAATCCATCGGCGCCTTGATCGTCGAGTCACAAGAAATTTTCATGGGCCTGCTCGACGAACACTTACAGCCGATGCCTGGGCTGTTCGACTTGTTGAACCATATCAAATCGATTCCGTTACCGATGGCAGTCGCAACGTCATCACACCGGGAGTATGTTGAAGACTTATTGGGCCGATACGAGATTCGCTCAAATTTCAAGACCACTTGCACCCAGGAAGATGTGGACCGCGGGAAACCGGAACCCGATGTCTATCTTCTCGCCGCCGAACGACTCGGCATCTCCCCCACTGAAATGATCGTCTTTGAGGACAGTGAAGCCGGCACAAAGGCAGCGGCAGCGGCGGGAGCCATCACAATTTCGGTCCCGCATCGACACACAGCCTCCCACGACTTCTCGTCAGCCACACATATCGCCTCAAGTCTTTCCGACCCTTTGATTTTCAATCTTCTGAAGTAGAAAAAGCTCATCCGACGAATGTCTATTTAGCCTGACGGAGCAATAGTTGTTTCTGTTCGAATCCGCTTTCGTTTCGATATCCATAATGAGTTCGCTTCAATGTCTTGATTCTATTGTTGCTCCGTTCCAACGGTCCCGATGAGATCGGTTGTATGTCGTAGCTGAACTCGCAAGAGCTCAGAAGGAGCGACGCTGTTGTTGAATTTCGTCTGAATTCTTGCGAATCCAGCTACCTGTTCGTTGCTTCAGCGTGTGGTTGACAAATTTACCAAGATGTTGAATTCTCCAGTGAGGGAAAGACATGTCCGCGAATTGTCGATCTTCAGGATGATTTCGTATTAGTCTTATGAACCTAAATAATTGGCTGAAATATCGCTCAGTCACTCTCTAATCACAGGATCTGGGATCTGGCTCAACGTGGCTCCCTACTCGATTGATGCCGGTTCATAATCCGGTATATACTGATGCATCAGTCTGAAGGTGAACCGGTACGTTGTGGTCATTGTCTGGACAACATCACCGGAATCCAACTGAGCTTTGTCATTTGTAGATCATTCAGAGCAGAGTCGCTCTCTGCTGGGAGAAAATCATGTTTGAGTCGGTCGGCGTCCTCGGCGCCACGGGGGCCGTAGGTCGCATCATCCTGAAACTGCTCGAAGAGCGGGAGTTTCCGGCCAATTCTGTTCGATTGTTTGCCTCCGCACGCAGTGCTGGAACAACCGTCCCGTTTCGAGGTGTCGATGTCACGATTGAAGAACTCACTCATGATTGCTTTGAAGGGCTGGAACTGGTTATTGCCAGCACTCCAGACGACACGGCAGCCGAATACCTCCCCTCTGCCGTCAAAGCGGGCGCCATTGTGATTGATGAATCTGGTTTTTGGCGAATGAATGACGATGTCGCGCTGGTCGTTCCTGAAATCAATCCCGAAGCAGCACTGAATGCCAAAGGCATCATCGCCAGCCCCAATTGCTCCACTACGCAAATGGTCTTAGCGCTCAAAGCTCTTCACGATCATTCACCCGTCAAACGTGTGATTGTCTCGACCTATCAAGCCACCAGTGGAGCCGGAGTTCAGGGAAATGCCGATTTATGGGACGGCAGTAAAGCGTATCTCGCCAAAGAAGATTACGAGTACAAGGTCTTTGCTCACCCGATTGCATTCAATGCCATTCCGCAAATCGGATCAGAAAAAGAAGAGGGCTACACCAGCGAAGAGTTAAAGATGGTCTACGAAACTCGCAAAATTCTGGGCACGCCAGACATGGCCATCAATGCAACCTGTGTGCGAATACCAGTTGCAAACTGTCACAGCGAAACCATTACTGTGGAAACTGAGCAGCCCATTTCTCCCGAAAAAGCCCGTGAATTATTTTCACAATTCCCCGGAATCACAGTCATCGACGACACGGCACATGGACAATACCCATTGCCTTCACAATGTAATGGATCGGACGAAGTCTTCATCGGTCGTGTCCGAAAAGACCTCTCTCACCCCAACGGTTTAAGTTTCTGGTGTGTCAGCGACAATCTCCGCAAAGGGGCCGCCACGAACGCCGTACAGATTGCCGAACTTCTGGCCACACATCGTGAGACGGCGAAAACCTAATGCTGCCAAAATGTCCGAGAAGACAAGACAAACGACACGCTGAATATCACCGAAAGAACTCCGATGTCTGAATTTGCTTACCGAGAGGGAGAGTTGTACTGCGAAGACGTGCCTGTCGCGAGACTTGCAGAAGAGTTTGGAACCCCTTTGTGGGTCTATTCAAAGTCGCATTTATTGACTCGTCTCAAGCAGATTCAGGATGCCTTTACTGATGTCGATCCCGTCATCTGCTATTCAGTGAAGTCGAACTCGAATCTCTCGATTCTTCAAGTCATGGCAGAAGCCGGCAGCAGTTTTGATGTTGTCTCTGGAGGAGAACTTTATCGTGTCAAGAGGGCAGGGGGCGATACATCGAAAATTGCATTTGCCGGTGTTGGCAAAACGGATGACGAAATCCGCTTTGCACTCGATAATGAGATTTTGATGTTTAATGTCGAAAGCGAACCGGAACTCGACCGAATTTCGACGGTGGCAGCGTCTATGAACAAAATTGGTCCCGTCGCCCTCAGATTGAATCCCGACATTGACGCCAAGACTCATCAAAAGACAACCACCGGTAAAAAAGGGAACAAGTTCGGCATGGACTACGAAAAGGCCAGTCAGTTGGCCGACAAAGTCCTCGCCGATCCGAATCTTGAGTTGCGCGGAATTCACATGCATCTCGGTTCGCCAATTTTATCGACAGAACCTTACGAAAAAGCCGTAAAGCGTGGCCAAGAGATTGTCGGCGAGATGCGAGCCAAAGGTCACGACATTAACTGGATCAATCTGGGTGGTGGCTTTGGAATCAGTTACCACACCGATGAAGGCCCCGACGCTTCGGTCTATGCCGATGTCATCGTCCCCGGCGTCAAAGCCGCCAATTGTCGGCTGGCTCTTGAGCCGGGACGCTACATCACCGGCAACTCTGCCGTTTTGATCAGCCAGGTGCTTTATACCAAGCACGAAGGAGGCAAACGGTTTGTGATTCAGGACGGAGCGATGAACGACCTGATGCGTCCCGCAATGTATGATGCCTTCCATCGTCTCTGGCCCGTAAAAACAAATGTCGAAATGCCATTGGATGTTGAAAAAGAGATCGCAGGTTGTACACCGGCCGATGTTGTCGGTCCCATCTGCGAATCATGTGATTATCTCGCCAAAGACCGGGCATTACCTCCAATGGAGCGAGATGACTATCTGGCGACATTCAGTGCGGGAGCTTACGGCTCCGCAATGAGTAGCAACTATAATTCGCGTCCCCGAGGAGCTGAAGTCCTCGTTGATGAGGGCGAGTATCGACTGATTCGACGCCGAGAGACATTGGACGAAATCATAGCGCACGAACTGTCTTGCCTGTAACAAATAATAAGTGCCTCTCAAGGTAAATATCACACGCCACAATCAGCACAATCGCTACGACCCAAACAAACCGAGTTTATGGGGGAAGGTGTGACGGTCATCCGATCGGAACTCTTGTTAGAGTCGAACTTTCAACCACCTGCTCCTCAAGCAGAATGAGAGAGAACACGATAGAAAGGACATCGCAGGATTGCGCAGACGGAATGTTGTAACGGCAAAACGCCGGACACACGAACGATGTAATCATCACAGTGTGCCTTCCACCCTGTAAATTTGCGGTATTTAGGAGTTTATGGTTGAGTTCCTTCTTCCACTCTTCGTAGGATAGCGGAAACTCAATCAGGCAAGGATGCTTATCACTGGTCGAAGCCGTTCGAAACCGCGGATCGCGAGACACCCGCTGATGCTGATGACATTGAATCACCTCCTGAAAAACAGTCTGATCTGGACCCTCATTGTTTCAATGAGTGCTGTCTCTGCATTCGCACAGGATGAGCCAGAAGAAGTCAAAAACACCTACGAAAACAATCCACTCCTGTCTGAGCCTGAGTCACCCGCTGAAATTTTTGACTCGGTCATTCTTTTGAACAAACTTGGGCGAGCTGACCTCGCAAAAAAGTACCTTCAAAAACTGCTTGCAGAGAATCTTGATGACGACGCGATTCTGGAGCTGCGAGACAATCATGGACCAGCTATATTTCTCGGATTAAGTCGCGTCAAAGCACTTAGACCAGAATCCCAAACACTTCTGGACAATATGAATGTGGCCTTCCGCAAACAGGCTCTAAACCCTGACCGAATTAACAGTCTCATCAACGACCTGACTGCAGGTGGTGGAAAAACACAGATCGCACTGACGGCCATCACCGACTTGGGTGCACCTGTCGTCCCGGCTCTTCTTAAAGAGTTTGTCGCCACAACCGATGCCACAAAACGAAATGCCATACTCTACGCGATTGTCCAAATTGGAGAGCAAGCTGTCCCTGTATTGATTGGCGGAGTGATGTCCCCGAGCGATACAATTCAAGACGCCTCCATCATTGCTTTGGGCTGGATGAATGATCGATCTTCGATCAGTTATTTGTGGTTCCCCGCCTTCGGGCCCGACGTTCCTTCAGGGCGTCAGTTCAGTGCAGGACTTTCCATAAAACGAATTATGAAGATTGAGTCCGAATCAGTCGTCTCACCCTCCAATCTCGCTGATGAATTAACACGCTTAACTCAATTGCATCTTCAAAATCAATTTCCTTGGAAGCTCGATGCAGACAAAATGGTCTCGCTATGGCTCTGGGACTCTAATGTTGAAACACTCTCAAAACAGCAGGTCGAGCCCGAAGTTGCTTCATTAGTTGTCGGAAGCCATTTTTCAGGTCAAGCATTAGCATTGGCTCCCAAAAACCAATCAACTCAAGCCACCTATCTTGCATTGGCATTGGCGAGAGAATATCACAGCGTTGGTTGGGAGAGTGAGCTTCCAACCGGCCCAGGAACTGTTTACAACCTTGCTTTGACAGCAGGTTCGGATGTATTGACCGAAGCCCTCAGTATTTCGATGGATCATACAAATCTCTATTCAGTGCTGGCGTCACTTCAGGCTCTGGGACAAGTCGCCACTCAACAACAACTGGTTCTAAACGACGCCCGACAGGCCTCACTTTTGAGCGCGTTAAACTACCCATCACCTCGGGTACAGTTTGCCGCTGCCACCACAATTCTAAAAATTGATCCCGACAAGCAGTTCGTTGGAAATGAACGGATTGTTTCGATCCTCTCTTCGGCACTCAACGATACACGATCCAATCGAGCAATTATCATCGATCCCAATGAAGAGCGTGGAGCTCAAATGGGCGAGAGACTGGGTGATCGTGGCTTCACATCAGAAAACATTCGCACTGGCCGTGAAGGCTTTATCATTGCATCAAGCCGAATGGATGTAAAACTGATTGCCATTCATATCAACTCCATTCGCTGGTCATTGTCACAGACGCTCACCAACTTTAAAGCCGATGCAAGAACTGCATCGCTCCCCATCATTATTTACGGTCCCGCAAATCAAGAATATCAGTTGCTAGAAACAATAGGACGCACCTCTCTGTCGATGTACATGCCCGAAACAATTGATTCAGTATTATTCGCTGAACAGATTCAGCAGTTTCTAGCTTCCATTGATACGCCCGACCTTTCTCCTGAGCAAAAGAAGTTACAAATTGAATCAGCCGCGTACTGGCTATCCTACATTGCCGCCACCCGTCGAAATGACATTTACGATTTGACCCCCGCAGAGACTGCATTGACCAGTGGTTTGAGCAATCCTGAGTTAGCACAGAAGTGCCTACTGGGACTCTCTTCCATCGCCACAGAATCCTCACAGCGCACTTTGCTCTCCTCGGCACTCCTGGTGCAAAATTCTCCCGAAACACGTCGATCAGCCGCCTATCAATTAGCGTATCACATCCAAAAGTTTGGATGGTTATTGAACACCCAGGCGGCTGGTGAGTTGCATGATACCCATGAATCGACGACTGACCCGGAAGTCGCCACGGCTCTTGCAGCAGTCATAGGAAGCCTTAAACCAAATTCTCAGTTGGTTGGCGAGAGACTGCAAAACTTCGAATCTGCTCAATAGGCCTTGTCATATCAAACTTACCCCTGCCGATATGATGAACTTGCTCTTCTCTAATATTGAGAATTCCTGCCCATACGGTGCTTATCCACAAGCATTTATGCCTATTTTATATGCACATGATCTGCGATAAATGTGAATATGACCATATTTAAACACCAAATCCTCACTTTTTTTGTGTTGCGTTGTCTCTAAAGTGTGTTTTTCGAGTTTATCAGCCTATCATTAAAGCACACATGTATCATGGCCTGATATATGCATTTGTTCCATTTTAGTTTTTCTTCTGATCACTTCGATGATTCGGAGTTAAACCATTGACTACAACAGTTTCCGACGCAGAAAAGAATGAGATTTCACCATGGTCACTGTCGACGACAGTCCCGTGTTACAACAGGTGATTGGTAATTCAACTGCTATGCGCGAGGTGTATCAATTGACCCGCCAAGTGGCCGAATCATCTGCGTCCGTTTTGTTGACAGGTGAGACAGGCACCGGAAAAGAACTCATCGCGGAAGCAATTCATGAATTGAGCCCAAGATCAACCGGGCCGTATATTCGAGTGAATTGCGGTGCCCTGAGCGAAAATCTCCTTGAGTCTGAATTATTTGGTCACGTTAAAGGTGCTTTTACCAGTGCTCATGAAAATCGCACGGGACGTTTTGAAGCCGCTCATGGCGGAACGATTTTCCTGGACGAAATCAATTCAGTCAGCTTCAAACTTCAAGTCAAATTGCTACGAGTTTTGCAACAACAGGAATTTGAACGAGTCGGAGACACAAAAACGATTCGTGTCGATTGCCGAGTTGTCGCGGCGACAAACCGTGATTTATTCACTGAAGTTGAGGAAGGACGCTTTCGCGAAGACTTGTACTATCGTTTAAATGTTGTCCCGATCTATCTCCCCTCACTCTCTGAGAGAGAAGACGACATCATAGAGTTAGTTGAACACTTCCTCAAAATCTATGCGCATATCAACAGAAAAAAACCTTTACAGTTAACTCCTGAAGTCTCAAATCATCTGAAGTCTTACGCTTGGCCCGGAAATGTCCGTGAGCTCCAAAATTATGTCGAACGTGCTATTGTTCTTTCGACAGACGACAAAATGACCCTCGACCTTCTCCCCGGACACGTGAAAGGGATGTCGCCGGTTCGTCTCGGGAGAAAGAGTGGTCGCGGACTTGTCGATTTGTGTTCCGAGTTCGTCACCGCGTCCATCAGCCAACATCAGGACAACATTTACCAATCTGTTGTCTCGATGGTCGAAAAAGAACTCATTTCTCAGGTTCTCAAGTCTTCTCAAGGTGTCCAGACACGGACAGCCACCAAACTTGGCATCAACAGAAATACATTGCACAAGAAAATTGAAGAGTACGGACTTGAAAACGAAGCCCGTTAGCTAAGTTCTGGCATGATTTTCTCCGGTTTAACCCGGAGAATGGGAAAACTCTGTTGCCAGAGGGCAGACATTCAAGGCTCTCCCTTTAACCTGACTCGTCTGCGCGGGTATAATTGAGCAAACCTCAATTTTCCACTCGACATATCATGGCCAACGTCTCCGTATTCTGTTTTCTCGCCAGCTATCTCGTCTCAGGCGTGTTGGAGGGTTATCGGTTGCGCGGAAAGTCTACGATCAATCGAGTGGTCCTCAAAGGTTTTGCACTTGCTGGTTTGATCGCTCACACTTTTTATCTCTTCAATCGCGCTCAGCAGACGAATTTGCCTCCTTTGTTGAGTTCGACTCACGACTGGTTACTCGTTCTCGCCTGGCTAGTCATCGTGCTCTATATTTTTTTAACACTCTTCGACCCTGAACTGGCGATCGGCTTGTTTTTAATCCCGATCGTTCTTGCTCTGGTCAGTTCCGCATATTTTCTTCAACAGTCTCCCAATCAACTCGTCTCACAAGAGATTCTAATAAAAGAAGCCCGTCATGGCTGGGCCATGTTACATGCCTCATTGCTGGTTCTGGGAATGGCAGGGGGACTGATCGCTCTTGTACTGGGAATGATGTATCTGACACAACATCGCAGGCTGAGACAAAAACAAAAAATGACCGAGGGAATGTCCTTACCGAGTCTTGGGCGAATTGCTCGATTGAACTGGTGGTCGATTGTCGTTTCCGTACCATTGTTGACACTCGGTATGGCAGTTGGTGTCGGTCTCGGTCTCTCCTCGCAGCAAGGAAATTCCCCCCTTTCATTTACCGACCCGGTCATCGTTGCCTACGGAATCGCTTGGCTCGTTATGATGGGGTTCTTTGTCTGGTTATTGACCTCTAGTCGCTCACAAGGCAGGCAGATCGCATCACTCTCCATCTGGACATTCAGTTTCCTGATCGTGAGTGTCGTGGTCCTGCAGATCATTAGCGAAAAGCTTGAAATTTCTGTTCACGCCCCTGCTCAAACGGCTATTTCTGTGGAGTCTTCAATCAAGGAGACGCCACAATGAACCTCCAAGTCGTCTTCTGCAATTATCACACGAGCCGAGTTGCCGTTCGAGAGAAATTGGCATTCACCTCTCCCGATCATCTTCAAGAGGCCTATCGCGAACTTCAGGAGGCGTTTCCCGACTCTGAACTCGTTGTCTTGTCGACCTGCAATCGAGTCGAAGTTTATGCGGCCCATGCAGATGATCGATATCCTTCGCAAGAACAACTTGCGCAATTTTTTGCGGAGTTCCATCACATCCCGGTCTCGGATTTTTTTGATGATCTTCTTGCAGAACAAGGAGAAGAAGCCGTTCGGCATCTTTTCCGGGTCGCCTCGTCTGTCGACAGCATGGTCTTGGGAGAATCTCAGATTGTCAATCAGGTTAAAGACGCCTATCGCATCGCAAAAGACAACAACTCTTGCGGGATCCTGACGAACACTCTCTTCCAGCGAGCCATTAAAGTCTCCAGTCGGGTCAGGACAGAAACCAAACTTTCGGAAGGTCGTGTCTCGGTTGCTTCGGTTGCGGTTGGTGACTTCGGCAAAAGTATCTTTGAGCGTTTCGATGATAAAACGGTCTTGATCATTGGTGCTGGAGAGATGGCTGAAGAGACACTGCGATACTTGAAAGAAGAAGGTGCCCGTAAAATCATTGTCGTGAATCGAAGTACAGAGCGTGCAGAAATGTTGGCCATGAACTGGGGGGGCGAAGTTTCACCTTGGGATCAACTCGATGAATGCCTGATCAAGGCCGACATTGTTGTGAGCACCACGGGAGCCACTCAACCTGTGATCACTGAAGAGCGATACCGCGCAATACGGAAAGCCAGCGGCGACAAGCCCGTCTTCCTGCTCGACTTGGGAGCTCCACGCGATATCTCAGCCTCTGTCGGAGACATCGACGATAACATTTTCCTCTATAACATCGACGATCTCGAAGCCACCTGCGATTTGAATCGTCAACAACGTAGTCGCGAGGTCAAAAAAGCCAACACCATCATTGAAGAAGAAACCGCTTTGTTCATGCAGGAATTGCATCATCGCGAGACCGGGCCGGTTGTGCAGCGATTGCGGTCTCAGTGGCATGAAACCCGTGAAGAAGAACTTCGTCGACTTTTCAATAAAATGCCCCATCTCGCAGAAGAAGATCGGGAACAGATTGAGAATTCAGTCGGTCGCATCATCAACAAACTTCTCCACCCCCCCTTGGAAACTCTCCGCGAAGAGTCACAATCCGGCACTCCCGAGGGGTTGGTCACCGCGCTCAAAAAACTGTTCCACATTCAAGATTGAGACGACCTCTCATGCTCGATTCTTCAATACTGGTCTTGATATCATATCTCGAGCGTTTGCCTCTCCAACCCTTGGACTGATAAAAACACATTTTAAAGTATGCAAAGCTGCCCCTGAATAGCTGTGAAAAACCAGCTTCCGAACATCAGGTTGATTTTCCAAGGTCTCAGCTAATTTGACTGACAATTCACTATGTTTGGCCATTCCATGCCTGTGATGTGGACCGTGAAGATTGAGATCAAAATTCCCAAAAGAGATCAGTCTTGAGATCGGGTTGGTTGGCTGAATTGTTCGTGTTCCAAACATTGGGTCGAAGCTGGACAATCCTACGTGTTCAATGAGTTTACGGAGTGTGTTCAATGTGGCCGCAAATGCCAAGGGAGCAAACCACCAGAGTGAGAGCCTTCCCGAAGAGACTTTATCAGTCATCGTGACATAGAGAACAATAGATGTGATCGCCCCCCAAAACAGGACCGAGAGCATGTATTCAAATTTGACACCGGCAGATTCCAACTGAGTAAGAGGACTCTTACTCTTCCAGAAAATACGACTATAGATAATCGGAGCAGAGAGTGTCCCCAGCAGAAGATCAAACACACAAAACATTCTCAGGAATGTTACCGAATATTTGGGCTTACAATAGGGCCATAATTCGAAATCTTCCGATGTACACATTTTTGCATGGTGTGTGAGATGTGTCGCTCTAAAACAGGTAAATGGAATCACCAGAATCATTCCGATCAAGCGACCTAGTATCAGGCTATTTGCATTATTTTTCAGTAGTGTCATATGTCCCATTTCGTGCATACATCCCGAAATGCAGTACCATGAAAATGTCAGCAAAAATATCGATGCGATTTTGACTGAAAGTGAAAGATCGGACCACCAATACATCATCGCAAGATGTCCCAATAGAGCTACAATTGGGAAAATCAGAAATCTGGGCCAAAGTTGCGATTCACTTAGCATTGCTTTCGACTTTCTTGATTTTTCCATTGATCAATCAATTCAATTAATTTGTGAACACTTCATCGAATCATGAAACTTTTAACTGCGATCATTTGGAAGAGGGGAATCCCTGTTGAGATCACCTGATTGAGTGACATTTTTTGTTAATGCTTCCAGTCTGGAAACAAATAAAGCGATTAGTTGCTGGCTATGGGTGTGTGACAGATGATTCTGATCACAGTTTGTGTTAATAATAAGTTCGCGTCGATAAACACCAACTGAGACAGCCAATCGTGTGCCTGGACGGATCGGAGCAACACCATCGACATGTTCGATAATGATGTTACCGGCTATACATCTTCCTTTGATATGAGGAAAGTGACCTCCAAGATGTTTTCTCACTTCACCGACATTAGCCAATATCGCTGTCGTGAAGGGACGATTTGAATGCAGGAGCAAAGTTAGCAGCCCTGGAACCTTACGAATGCGACGAATTGCCGCGAGAAGTAAATTACCAAGCCGATTGTGTAGCGTTTTGATTGTTTGCTTTTGGATTCCTTGCAGCAAGTCATCGACATCGTCGCAGTCGTCGGCTTTCCGAGGGAAAAACATCATGCTGACCATGTTGCAAGCGGGAATTCCACGATGTTGTGGCATTCGCATGCTTAAAGGCATTCCCAGCCTTATCCATTGATTCTTTTTCAACCCATGATAGGTTTTGTTCCAGTCTCTCAGAGTAAGAAACATCTCTCTTAAAAGAAGGCTGTTCAAGTTGACATCGTGTTTACTGGCAATTCGGTTGAGTAATTTGAATGTCGTTCGATCAAGATGATGTGTAAGCATCAAAGGGCGTGAATCAGTCTCCGGTTCACGGGGGGGAGAGGCGAGGGGCATTGTCGTTCGGCCGACCAGTCGACGAAATCTCCGAACAAGCGTTCTTAGAGAGAGACTGGATGATGTCACGCCTGATCCAGTTGAAATCAGATCTCCCCGCTGCTTGAGAAGCTCAGTATTGAGATCCTGCAGTTTCGGAGCCGCCTGATCTTCCTCAGCGGTCTCGATTCCATAGTGTGCGAAAACATCCCCGATAAATTGCAGAGATCCAATTCCGTCACAACAAGCGTGATGAAACTGCCAGACAACCAGAAACTCATCCCCAGATTTCCGAACCCACAATTTGATGCCGGGCTCTTTGGAAATCATAATTTGAACAGGCTTAGGAGGGAGGGCGTCCGATGAAAGATCCCAGTCGAGAGGAAGTTCTGTTATCTGATGATGACTCCAGTGACACCGATTCCACCGAGAGGTGACCGTCGCTTGCAAAAGCGGATGACGGTCAAGCGCGGATCTCAGAGCCAACTCAAATGATTCACGATCAAATTGACCGGAGAGAGGTGTTTGTAAGCAAAATGCCATCGGGTACTGCGGGGAGTCGTCCCGGTACATCAGGTATTCAAAATCGGAGAGTTCGGCCGGAAAAAAGCCCGAAATACTCAAGGGAGCCTCTATTTGTGACTGCGGGAAGCAAATAATCAGGAAGGCCTATTAGCAGGGGGATTATGTCATTATAGCCAGAATTTCACAAAACACACCAGCTCACAGAGAGAAATCCTGCAAGACATTCTGAGCTCTGTCACACCAGCTAATTATTCGACGATTCGATCAAGATGAGAAATTCTAATTTCGTGCTGAGTCGAGTTTGAAGCAATTCCCATGAGCTCCCTTTTGGTCTCTCTACTCAAGCGATATAATCCCTGATCTTGCGAGTCAGGGGACTCAGACCTCTCAACATTTGATTCATAAAAGACGTTCGGCACGAGAAAGTTTGTCATCATGAAAGTTCTGGTCATTGGTCAAGGTGGACGAGAACATGTTCTGAGCTGGAAGCTGGCTCAATCTCCGAAAGTCGAGAAAATCTTTTGTGCTCCCGGTAATGCCGGGACTGCACGAGATGCAGAAAATGTGGACATCTCCGATTCCGACATCCCGGGATTACTCTCATTCGCACAAGACAATCAAATTGACCTGACAGTCGTCGGGCCTGAAGCACCGCTGGTTGCGGGCATCAGCGATGCCTTTCGCGATGCAGGGTTGAACGTGTTCGGCCCGTCAAAGGCCGCCGCTCAACTCGAAGGAAGCAAGCAATTCTCTAAAGAGATCATGCGAGCCGCTAAAGTTCCCACCGCCGAATATCGGGCATTTACTCACGTCGAAGATGCGTTGGAGTATCTCGAATCGAGAGAGCAGGAAGCAGTCGTCATCAAAGCCGATGGACTGGCTGCCGGTAAGGGGGTATTTGTCTGCTCTTCCAAAGAAGAAGCCATTGATGCCGTCAAGACAATCATGGTCGATCACAAATTTGAGGAAGCCGGTGCAACGGTCGTCATTGAAGATTGTTTGGAAGGAATTGAAACCAGTATCCTGGCAATCGTCGATGGCAAGACCATCATCCCACTGGAGACTTCGCAAGACCATAAACGCGCCTACGATGGTGATCAAGGCCCCAATACCGGAGGAATGGGAGCGTATTCTCCGGCCCCTTACGTGAATGACGACATGATGGACCAAATCATTGAAGACATTCTCGTTCCAACCGTCCACACCATGAAGCGGCAAAACTGCGACTTTAGCGGCGTTTTATACGCCGGGTTAATGCTGACCTCGCAGGGACCGAAAGTTCTGGAATTCAATGTCCGCTTTGGCGACCCTGAAGCGCAACCTGTTTTGATGCGTCTGAAGAGCGATCTATTTGACATCTTGATGGCAGCAGCCGAAGGCCGACTCGGCGATGTCCCTGACCTTGAATGGGATGAACGAGCTGCAACCTGTGTCGTCATGGCCGCCGAGGGATATCCGGGCAGATACTCAAAAGGCGATGCCATTACGGGGATCGATGCAGCCGACGAATTGGAAAACGTCAAAGTCTTCCATGCAGGCACAAAACTGTTGGATGGAAAAGTTCTCTCCAATGGAGGTCGTGTCCTGGGAGTCACCGCGATGGGAGACAATATCTCGGCGGCAAAATTACAGGCCTACAAAGCGGTTAAAAACATTCGCTGGAGTGGAGCCTGGTGCCGGAAAGATATTTCTGACAAAGCACGGGACTAATCAACGCACGGTACTAATCGACTCGTTGGCAAATGATCGCCCGAGACTGTCCCTGTTCGCGGGCAACAATTAAAACTCCTGGTTGATCACCCTCAAGTTGAAGTTTTTTCCTGAGAGCTTCTATCGGCACTTTGAGGTGACGACATTTGATCTCCAGTTGACCGAAGTTCGCGTTGCGAAAATATTTCCGCAACTCTTTTTCTTTATAGGGAAGAACATCGATCACTTCAAAAGATCGCAGAAACGCTGTTTCGGGAACATGACTTCCCGTGAGATACTCTTCCGAGTCATCAAGGCGACTGAGACCTTTCTCTTCAGCCAGCAATTCGATCAATCCAGATCGAACAATCGCTGGATCAGGGTCGAAAATGTATCGCTCCAACGTGGAGAGATCGCAATAAGCCATCAGCGGATCACCGACGAGAGTTTCACCAGAGGGAAGAGCGGTCGCCCGATAACTTCCGGGTTCTGCCAACTTGCCGAACCAAATCGTTGCCTCCTTGCACTCACCGTTCAGACTGACCAACTCGACTTCCGCTTGGGGAAACTTCCCAATGAAGTTTGCTGCCGGGCTTAATTTGATCGCCCCCCCGCTGGCCGTCTGCATGATCTCTTTCAGGAACGGCAATCCAGGCTCAGCATCTTCCATACGAATCACACGATTTCCCTGTGGACGACGATCAGGATCGATATGCACAAGCTTTCCAGCCAGATCGAGTGTCGTTACGTCCTCACATCGAACCTTGATTTTATCTTGGCATTGGTAGACAGCCGCGTTTAACCACGTTAGCAAGCATGACGCGGGATTGAGATCCACCGCTGTGACTCGAGATTGTCGGGCCAGACCGATGGCATCTCCCCCCATTCCACAACAAAGATCCCAAACATCGCCTTCGAAACGCTGAGCTTTATGACGGCTAATTGGCTCAGCCGTCGATTGCTCTAACCCTTGACGATCAAACCACATTTGTGAGGCGCGGGAAAATTTTTCAGCCCCTTTCTGCTTCAAATCCATTTGGGTCAGGGCAGCAGAAACCAATTCTGAGGGAAAGTCTTGCCGAAGTTCTGTTTGAAGTTTGAGTTCATTCCCTTCAAATTTCGCAATTCGCACAAACAATTCGCTCTGATCGATCAACTCCAGTAATTGGCGACATTCAGCATTGAGCGGAATGTGAGAGGGAATATTCGACACAACTGAGGCTTTCTGGAAGAAATCGTTCTGAGCAAAAATTGATCAGATTGGCCCAAATTGTAATCTTAACGGTGGAACAAATACGAGTTCTCAACACCTGCATCTTGCCGGAACTCCTGAAAAAGCCTAAAGTAACGACATACGTCAAAGAGTGACGATCTCCGGGACGACGAACAAATCGTCGTGTTTCCGGGGAGATCCCACCTGCCTATGAAAAAGGAGTCTTCTTCCATGAAGCTGATTTCCCGAATCGCTTCCCTATTTCTCATCCCACTCATTCTGTCGACAACGGTTTCCTATGCCGCCGATAATGATCTTCAAGACGAAGATTATTATGAACTGCTGAAAACCTTTGCAGAAACTTACGAGCAGATCGACAGAAATTACGTCAAAGATGTCAACAAAAAAGAACTCATGGAAGCTGCCATTCAAGGCATGCTTCAAAAACTCGACCGCTACTCCAACTACATCCCTCCCGAACAGCTCACAGAGTTTAACGAGAGTATGCAGCAAGAGTTCGGTGGGATTGGTATTCAGGTCGATATCGATTCTCAAACCAATCGATTAATCGTGATTTCTCCTCTACCGGGGACTCCCGCTTTTCGCGGTGAAGTGAAAGCAGGTGATCTCATCATGGAGATCGAAGGGAAATCAACCGAAGGCTTTACGATCCGTGACGCTCAGGACATCCTGAAAGGTCGACCGGGGCAAGCTGTCAGTATTGGGGTTCTCCACAAAGGTGACGACGATATCACAACGATTCCGCTCGTGCGCGAACTGATTAAAATGCAGACTGTTCTCGGTTATCAACACAAAGATGATTCCAGTTGGGATTACATGCTCAATCAGGACAGCAAAGTCGGGTTCATACGCCTGACTCATTTTAGCAATCATACTGCGGACGAACTTCGCAAGGCATTAGCCGACTTAAAAGAAGAAGGTGTCAAAGCACTCATTGTTGACCTGCGATTTAATCCCGGAGGATTACTGACACAGGCGATCGAAATCTCTGATATCTTTATTGAGGAAGGAACGATTGTCAGCACAAAGGGACGAAACAGCCCCGAGCGAAGTTGGTCCGCTCACAAAGAAGGAACTTACGAGTCGATTCCAATGGCAGTCCTCATCAATCGGTACAGCGCTTCAGCGAGTGAGATTTTGAGCGCCTGCTTACAAGATCACGAACGGGCGACGGTTATTGGTGAACGCTCATGGGGTAAGGGAAGCGTCCAGAACGTCATCCCGCTCGATGGTGAAAAAAGTGCGTTAAAACTGACAACTGCCAGCTATCATCGTCCCAGCGGAAAGAATATCCACCGCTTTCAGGGAGCCAAAGACGATGATGAATGGGGCGTGATGCCAAATGAGCACTTCCGCTATAAAATGACTCAAAACGAGATTAAGGAATATTTCGAGGATCGTCGCAGCCGAGATGTCATTGATGATGCAGGCCCACCGGAATCAAAATTCCAGGATCCTCATCTCAAAATGGCGATGGACCATCTCACCGACATTCTCGGTGGAGGAGATGGAATTCCAGAAGAAAAACCGGAAACCGAAGCTAAAGATGAAGAGAAGAAGACTGCCGAAACCGAAACGAAGCCTGACACAGAAAAGGCTGAAGATAAAGAATAGATTCTTCTGCAACACTGTAATTATGCCCCCAAAGTCTCCTGCCTCATTTGAAGCAGGAGACTGTTTTTGTTGACTGAATTCTAATGACTCTTTCACGCACTCTACTTGCAATTGAATCCTCGTGTGACGAAACCGCTGCTGCCGTCATTCGTGAAGATGGTAAGGTGCTTTCCAGTGTTGTCGCATCGCAGGCATATTTGCATGAAAAATTCGGAGGCGTCGTGCCAGAAGTGGCTTCCCGCGCTCATCTCGAAAGAATCTTGCCAGTGATTGATCAAGCAATGAAGGAGGCTCAGCAGACTCTTTCGGAATTGTCAGCCATTGCCGTCATGACCGAGCCGGGACTGGTGGGATCGCTTCTTGTTGGCCTGACTGCTGCGAAAGCACTGTCATGGTCATTAGGAATTCCGCTGATCCCCTTGAATCACATCGAAGCTCATATCTATGCCTGTGAGATGCAGACCGACCAATCAATCTTCCCTTGTATCGGATTTGTTGTTTCGGGTGGACACAGCAACCTTTACGACTGTCAGTCTGCGACTGAGTTTCGACTACTCGGCTCAACCATCGACGATGCAGCCGGAGAAGCATTTGATAAAGTGGCACGTATTCTCAACTTACCCTATCCGGGCGGACCGGCAGTCGCAGAACTGGCTTCAAAAGGTGATCCAAAAGCGATTGCGTTCCCTCGCCCATTACTTCACGACAAACGTCTGGCCTTTAGCTTCAGCGGGTTGAAAACGGCCGTTATGTATGAGGCATTTGGCGTTCCCGGTTCTCACAAGCCGGTTCCTGAACTGACCGATCAGCGGCGAGCAGATATTGCCGCCTCATTCCAGGCGGCTGTTGTCGACGTTTTGGTCAAGAAATGCGAGCAGTCGCTTAAACTGTCAAAGCACAAAACACTTTGCGTTGGTGGAGGAGTCGCGTGTAACAGCATGCTGAGAGAACGACTGGCACATTCTAGCCAACAACAGGGATACCGATTGGAAATGGCTCCGGGCGATCTTTGCACAGATAACGCCGCCATGGGTGCGATTGCCTGGCAACTTTTCGCAGCGAATCGATTCGGTAACCTCGATCTTGATGTCAGTCCCGGCTTGGTGAGGGCAGGGGATTAACTCAATTCCCATTGGCTCGCATGCTGCTGCCGTTATTGATTGAAAAGTTAAAGACGTCAACAATCTTCTGAAAGGTCGCGTTCACACCAATTCGGACATAGCGACGATCATCGCTGATGACTGCCGATGCTCCCATCGTAGCCCCTTCGAATATCGGAGTAATGGTTGGAGCAAATCCAATCGCGGCGGGAGCAATAAATCCTCCACCTACCTGGCCTCCTCCATTACCTGTTCCCAAGAATTGCTGCAAGACTTGTCTTTGTTGCATTGTCAGCCGTTGAGGACCGACTCCCGGACCACGAGTGATGTTACGGGAGGGATCTTGCCATAGTTGAAGCCGTGATTGCTTATTTTCTTTGAGATTTTGATTCACATTTTCCCGGCGTCCTTTTTCAAGATTAATAATCAAATCGCCTCGATTATTTTCGATGGGTGTCGGGTATATCTTTTGTTCTTCGTATTTCGTTCCCTGATATTTTGTGACTTTGACGCTGACACGTCCCGCTACGATATTTCCCCAGACATGATTGACTCGAATAAAATATTGACCGGGCAACGCCTTCACACACACATATTTTTCAAAGCAGTTCTCCTGCTTTGGCCCAAACCCGTCATGGACATGAACTCCTCCCGCGATGGAGTGTGTGTTTTCCCAGTTCACTAACGTCCCTTTAGGCCCTTCAACGGCCAAGTCAACGTCGCTATTTCCATTCCAGCGGACCTCGATGACAAGATCACGTGATCGTGCCTCCGAGATTGATTTTTTAAAGGAATCAATTCGCTTTTGATCTCCCGCCTTTGTCAGTATTACCAAAGCACTTTCAGCAGCCACAATCGCCTCTCTATGCAGAGACTCGTAATCAGTGTTCCAGGCATAGTTCAATATCCCGACGACTGACCACTCGATGGCATCAATGTCTTTTAAGTCGCGAGCAAGTCGCAGCCCCAGAATATAAGGTTCTGGTCGGACCGGATTTTGTTTAGAGGCTTCGCGAAACATCTTCAATGCTGGTTTCGTATTATTGAAGCGAGACAGATACGCAGATGTAAACATCATGCTCTCATAATCAACACTAGGATCTACTGCCGAATACACTGCTCGTTCTATATCCACGGGTGACCGATTATCGAGTTCGTACGAAATTGCGAGAACTTCATACATCCAAGGATAGATATGTCCGTTACTGAGTGCCGCCTCAATTAAAGCAATGACGTGATCATGCTTTTTCGCTTCATGAAGATTGAAGACGAGTTCACGAACCGTTCGACCATTTGGAGTTCGTTTCTCGAAGTAATCGAACCAGATGTCCTGCGGCGGAGCCGCTGTGGGATCGAGAGGTTTTAATTCGCGCAAGACATCAGCGGAGCGATCTTTCTGTTGATCGCTCCGCTGTACAGTCTTGTCAGATTGGGCAGCTTGCCCAGTTTTCAGTTTTGGCTTAGAGTTTTTTTTTAAGCTTCAAAAGAGACTCGTTCGTCAATTTTGGAGCATTGTCATCATTCACACGGGCCTGAAATTTCACAGGGCTCTTATGAATGGATGACTGTTGGCCAAGAATTCCGTTCAACAATTGTTGTCCGGCAGGATCTTGAATTTGCTGCGGTGCAGCATTTCGTTGTGGACCAGCACGCCGTGGAGCAGGGGCCGCATTAAACCCGAAAGGTCGAACACTCCCAAATCCACCACCGCCACCACCAAAGCCTCCACCGCCAAATCCTCCACCACCCTGTTGACCACCTTGTTGACCACCTTGCTGTCCACCCTGTCCCTGTTGGTTCTGCTGTCCGCCTTGGTTGGCTGCAGAACCACCGCGAGACTGAGCAGCCTGTTCCAATTCAATCGGCGTAATCACAAGGTCTCCGACGGGGTACACATAAACAAACTTATTGTATGGCTCCAGTGATTCGTCATACGTCGTAATGAACAAAACTTCGTTTTTCAAAAGGTAAACCAAATCACGTGGTTCGAGAACGAACCTTAAAATTGTTCTTAAGGAAACTCCAGAGAGTTGAAGCTCAATTGGGTCTTCAAGATCAATTTCTCCGGCAATCTTGGGATCGACTTCAATCGGGATTTTCTTATTCACTTCGATATCATTAAAAACTTCCTGCAGCGGGACTGCGAAGAATTCTGCCTGATATTCTTCGTCCAGAGCTTGAAGAATAGCTTCTTCAGTCGGACTGTTTTTTCTGAGATTTGTTCGCTTCCAGATCCGTCGTCGTTCCGTCAGGTCTTGCCAAACTTCTGCTGAAGGCCAACGTACGGGAGGTTCATCTGGAAACGGCACGTGAGAAAGTTCGACCTGATGCAACACAGCAAGAAATTCATCTCGACGCAAGAAGCGAAGCTTAAACGCTTTCGACAATTGACCAGCCGCTTCCGCCTTAAAGTATGCAGAGGCGGCTGTCCCGGATTCAGGTCGCAAACGAACTGCTTCCTCAGCGACAGATTCCGCAGCTTCAAACGAACTGTCATCGAATTCATGCCGACCTTCAATCATCAATGCCCGAACACGTTCCAGGAGCATTTGAAACTTTTCGTCGTCTAACTCTAACTCGGCTCGCAGACGTTGTAGCACTTCTGTCTCAACTTCAACTTGACGAGCATATGATTTCTTTAGCTCCTGGGTTTCACGCTGAACCTGAACGTCTTGAATTGCAGATCGTAAACGATTGGCAATTTGCGTTTTCGCTTCCGGCTCGATATCTAACGCAGAATTCACAGTATTTAATGCTGACTTCAGTTCATTCAATGCGTTATCAGCATCCGTATCTGCAAGTTTTCTTGCTTCACGAATCAGGTTACTTACTTCCAACGTCAACTGTTCGGTTCGAATGACTCGTCTTTGTTTTTCCATTTCAACAAGATCAAGTTCAGCATCTCCGCCAGCAACGGGTGCCGTCGGCGTTGGTTGATCTTGCACAAAGTTGACAACTTGTGCTTTTCGATCAGCGGCGGCCAAAAGAACGCTTGCCTGTTTGTTTTGTGGGTCAAGCTCACGAATGGCGTTCACCAAGCCTCTCGCTTGATCGAGTCGATTCACATCAATGGACTTCTCGGCCATCTCACGCAACTGTTGTAAATGATCCATAAAATCAATTGATGCCGACATCAGCATTTGATTTCCTGGATACCCGGCAAAGAGACCACCAGAGTCTTTGACGCCTTCAATAGCGGCTCCCAGGAACGACGAGTTTTCCAGAGGCTGCACAGCAACGGCCAGTGACTGCACTTTTTCACTATAGGAAACATGAATCTGATCACCAGCTTTCATATTTCCTGCCCCCAGTAGATAAAGGGGACGATCTGATCGTAATGGCAACATTTTTTCACTTGCCAATTTTGCCTGATTAGACATTTCAATTTCTGTTGGCGTCACGACAACAACCTGAAGTAGCGAGTTTAATTCCTTCGTCACCTCTTCCACACTCGTTTTGGCGGTATCGACAATAACTCGACCACCTGTCTGCTGTGCGATGACGCTCAGCAAATTGAGGTCTTTCTGTGGACCAACAGCGTAAGAACTCACTGTCGCATTTGATTGACGAAGATTGTCAGTCAACAGTGCAATGCTTTCAAATGTCATCAATTGAGCGGCCGACATCCCATCGCCGATGTAAATCACAGATGTCTGTTCTTTAGGGCTACACTGATCAACGATGGCAGCTAAAGCCGCTCCCAAATCAGTGGCTCCTAGCGGAGCTCTACGATTGAGAGTTTTCAGAGCATTCTTCATTTCATCACTCTGAGGTGACACAAATGACTTCGTCATAGGTGCAACTTGCACATCAACAGCCATCAGCGATACCCGATGATCGTGTGGCATGACTGACAGCAATTGCTCGACAACTGAGTGAGCTTGATTGCGATGCGCACCAATTTGGCTTGCTGAAGTATCAACCATGATCACATGTCTCATTACCACCTGATCATTCTCGGGAGCAGTCAGCCCGACAGCAAAACTGCCTTGCCCATCAGCGTCCCCATGAATATAGGCGGGTGCATTTCCAGCGATCACACTTGTCGAGATGGCCACACAAGCCACCGTGGCGGTGAGAATTGATTTAGTCAGTCGTGACATCGTCATTGAAATCATGCGACTCCCCTGAGTCTTTTGGGAAGAGTGAATTGAATTGTCAATCTGGCGAAGGGCGCGAAGTAACCCTGCCTTGAGAGACTGGGCTCTCATCGATTCTATAATGAATCTCGGATCTCGTAGAAGAGAATTTCCACCAATTTGCCCGAAATGACGAAAAATGGAAAGGTCCAACCGGACTCGCCCGCAAGAGTCCACCTTCTCACGCGAATCTTTCCTGTTATGACGGTTATGACGCCATAAATCTGAGCCCAGCAGCATGTTCCACCAAATCAGAGTCTTCCCCCCAGTCCGCGCAGCCCCACCCGGAAAAGTCCCCTCAGAAGATGCAAATTCTATTTTCCGCCGATCAACGCAGAAGGATCATTCAGAAACAGATAATGCCCGTGATCGGCTGTTAAAATCACCAAACTTTCTTCCCAATTGCTGTTGGTCTCGACCCAGTTCACGACAACCCGGAACGCATCGTCGCCGCTGTAGACTGCTCCGATTGAGTTATCAAGATTGTTGTCATGGTTGGCCCAATCAACGTCACCCGCTTCAACCATCAACCAGAACCTGGACTCCTTCTGGCTAAGAACCTGAAGAGCGGCAGCCGTCAGATCGGCAAGCGTTGGATTCTCACGAACATCTTCAGCCGTGTATTGTTCTGCCTCCCCCTTACGGCCTTTAGCGGGACTGTAATTGCCATCGGCGGTCTGAAAGGGGAGATGCCCACTGTATTTCCCGACTCCAAAGACCCCCAAGAGTCGGTCATTGTTTTCCACGGCTTTCTTGACAGCATGGTCGAGGGACAGTTTTCCTTCGACTCCAGGGGCTCTCACGACCACTTGGTACTTCCCACCATGCTCTTTGCTGACAGCCTTCAAATCATTGACCGCAATGTATTTACTCTCCTGAAAACCCTCAATGGCCGCCCCATCTGTTTGCTCAGGCATTTCTCCCACACCGCCACCAAGCACAACATCCAATCCCGCAAGCGGAATTTCAGGGTGAGAAACTGATGGCAAGCCGATTAAATCACGCGAGATTTCATGGTAATCGTTTCGTGACACATTATGAGCGTAAGCAGCGGCGGGTGTCGCATGACTGATGGGCACACTTGAGACCGCTCCCACTTTGTACCCCAATTCCTGAGCTAAGTGAGCAATCGACTGAAGTCTGCCACCATCAGTACCAACTCCGATAGCCCCGTTATAAGTTTTGATGCCCGAGGTCATTGAGGTTGCCGTGGCTGCTGAATCGGGATAGGGCTGCTTCAATGCCGTTGATTTGCCAATCAGATACTGAATATCCAAAGGTGCATCCCACGGAGCCGCCCCTCCCAATCGGGCATCGTATCCTCCCCAATCAGGCATCTCACGAGGAACAGCCGTCTGTTTTTCCGTGTCACTTTTCACAGAGCCGATCTTGGGAGTTGTTACCATATACCCATATTGAGAAGTCCCTTCTGCCTGGTAGTCCTGAAAGAACAAGCCGTGACCACGACCTTTTTCGTAATCAACTTTCTGATTTTTCACGATGGCCGCGGCACGTGTGGTCTGCCAATCCATTCCGTCAAACACAATCAGAAAGATGTGCTTCTTGCCAGCCTCAATCGCAGAATGCTGAATGCGTGCAAGATCAGTCTGGTCACAGTACACAGCATCGGGATTGAAAGTCGCTTCCGGGATGTGTCCAAACACATTTTCAATTTTCTCAGGCTGTCTAAAAAGGCTATTTTCCCCGGTATATTCTCGTAGATCAATATTTGCCCCAGCCCCATTGGTTCCATATGTATAAACCGGAATCAAGCGACTTGAGTGAGTCCCCCACTGGGTATAATTGCCGGAATCGACTCCCCAATGCCCCCAGTCCGCGGACTTCGCCTCAATCGCTTCGTTTTGCAAATCATAGATGTGATCAACCTTCTCTTGCCCCTCGAGTGATCCAACTCCTGCCTGAATCATCGAAAACACGAAAACGGTGAGGTAAACAGTATTCAGTCTCATATTCTCTATCCAACCGTGATGCACAAATGGGAAAACTGAGGAAGATGCAACCATAGTCCTGATTATGACGAACAATCTCAAGGACTCGGTCTACAGATGCCGATTTAAATAGTAAGAATCTCACTCTGTCTCTGACCCGAAAAGTCTTCATGCGACCTCTGATTTTCATCGCTGTCCTGCTATCGCTTCTTGCAGGAATCGGGGCGTTTTCAACTCGGGAACTGTCATCCGCGTCATCGTCAGAAGACCATAAAAATGCGAAGGCAATACAGTCGACTCTATTAAATTCTGATGCAGATTCCTTCACTTTCTTTGCCGAGCAAGATGGCTATCTTATCATTTCGAATTTGAGCGATCAGAATCTCACAGCATCAATCACAGTCTCAACGGCTTTAGAATACGTTGCGAACGACAAACCCTGGAGTCAATTGAAACCTCTTTCGCGTGTAAACTTCCAGACAGACTCTCAGACAGAGCCCAGCGGTTCCTCAATTGGCCGTCATCCCGAATCTCGTACGCCAACGAGCAAAGGGCAACCTGAGAGAACATTCTTTATTCACACTTCATCGTCTTCGCTGAACGATCCCCGAGGATATCAACCGCTCAAAGCGGAACTCTTGATGGAAGGAGATCTCGTCAGAGTCTTCCTCGACCGAAATTGCGAAAAATCCGACAAGCAGGTTTCGTCTGCACGAAAAATTATTAACGCACTCGACAGTACAATCATTCCATCAGCAACCGCTCTCTCTGGCTCATTTGCAGATATCGATCAGGATGGAAAACTTGCCGTTCTCTTGACCCCCTGTCTCGATCATCTGCAGGGAGGTCAAACATCCCTGAAAGGCTTTGTTCGTGCCAGCGATTTCTGCATACACTACCCCCGCCCTTACAGTAATCGCGCAGATCTGATCTACCTCAATAGCGAATGCCCTCCCGACACCAACTACCTGACTTTGTTAGCTCATGAGTACTGGCATGTCATGCAATTCAGTCATCGACTTGCCGAACCAGACTCCCGCAAAAAACTTCAGGAAGACTGGATTTGCGAAGGATCAGCTCACTTGGCGGAACATCGTTTCGGTGGTGACGGGAGCAATCTCAAACACCGAGTCTCCACATGGATGAAGTCACCCGAACAATCTCCGCTTATCGTTTCCGACTACTATTCCGCAGGTTTATGGCGTCATGACGGATGCCGAGGTGGGCTGTTCCTTTTTTTCCGCTGGTGCGAAAATGAGTACGGCTCCACATTCATGACTGACCTGCTGAAGACTTCAGGGACAGGGATTGATTCGCTTGAACAAGTGACCGGAGAATCGTTTGAGACTCTTCATCAGCACTCGCTGGTGGGTATCCTCAAAGAGAGTTTATTATCCTCTCCATCGCCCAGAGGTCACAAAATATTGAGGGAAGACGTTTTCGAAGAGGTCACTCTGAAGCAGTTGAGGGTACACGAAGTGACGACAGCATCACCCTGTCGCTCAGTGATAAAAGCCACTGCAAGCGTGTATCTGAAAGTGACAAAGGGGAAGAACTTCCGAATCCATTCTGAGCAGGAAGTCCCGTTGAGACTGATCCTGGTTCCGGCAGAAGCTCTCTCGTCAAATCGACTCGCCGTTCGACCAGAGACACTGATCACTCAATAACGAACTATTCGCCAGTGGAAATTTTTTCCTGGCGTGCTCGAAGCTGACGCAACCGAGTCTTCGGATAGAGACGCACAAGACGGCCATCGTACGTCAGCCGTCCCTCATCATCGTAATCCAGCTTAGGAGCCACTTCTTCAGTGGCGAATCCTGAATAAAGACCGACAAACGTCACCGGATCGACACCCAAACCTCGTTCGAGATCCTGTACCGCATTGAGTCCACCCACCATCACAGCGAATGAGTTTGTCCCGGAAATCGCGGGGATGTAGAGCTGCTCGTTTTCCAGTGAAGACTGTGCATCAGAAGCTGTGTCTTGAGCAAGTCGAATTTTGCGGAGAGCATCCTGAGAAGCACCTTCGCGTGAGGCATCCGCTTGAGCCTGCAGCTCACTCGTTAAAGAGAGGTTTCCTTGTCCGCACCAATATCCGGCAGCAAACAGTCCCGCACAACAAATAACGCTTACAAACTTCTTCATAACAGCTCCCGGATACTTCAGAATCGAATGGATTTGCAGGCAATCAATAACTACCGGTAGTGTGCGAGAGGAATCCTCCGAATGCAAGTGTTTCCCGCTCCCGATCAGGGAGTTTGAAGGTTCAAGCAGCTTTTTGATGCGATTCTTCCGATTGATCCTGCTTGTTCTCCAGCAAAATCCGTAATTCTTCGTCTTCCCGACGTTCCGCACCAATGTAGTAGCTGAGCGACATGATGATTCCGCAGCCGAAAAATGCTCCAAAACACATCACCAACGCCATCTGATCGTCTGTCATTCCCGAAATTGCATCCATTTTTTGATTCCTCCTGAATTAAAGACGGCTGAGAGAGCTTTCAGCCGCTTGTTCGACTTCGGCAATAAATCACCTTCCTCTCAAGAGGGAATCCGTAAGCAAACGATTTCTCTCTCAGGTCTCGTTGAACAAATCCCGTAGGCAACCGCTACGGGTTGTATCGATTGAGACAATATCAGGCTGGATTTCCCGAACTCGGGATTGACGAGAAACGCCGTTATTTCCTACAAATCCACGACTTACCGTCCCTAAAGTGAATGTTCTCCGCCTGAGAAGTCATCGAGACGCATGAAAATCCTCCAACGCTACATTCTTCTGGAATTACTGAAAGTCTTCGGCCTTTTGCTATCCGTATTGACGGTCGTTCTCCTTTTTGTCGGAGTCTTTCAAGAAGCTCAACAAAAGGGATTGGGGGCTGACCAGATCATCCAAATACTTCCCTATCTCATCCCGTCTTTGCTCCCATACACCATTCCATCAACGCTATTGCTGTCGGTTTGTGTGGTCTACGGAAGACTCGCGGGAGATCAGGAAATTATTGCCACCAAATCAGCAGGCATTAACCCGATCTCTCTACTGATGCCGGCATTCATGCTGAGTGTTGTGCTGGCTGTTGGCTCTCTGATTTTGGCAGACCGAATTATTCCTTGGTCGATTACCCGTATGCAATTTACGATCTCCCAGGCGTTGGAAGATATTTTTCTCGATAAACTCCGAGCCACTCATCTGATGTCCGATCAACAGCAGGGCTACACCATTTCTGTTGTTGATGTTCAAGGGAAGACTCTGATTCACCCGACGTTTCAATATACTCCCAAAGGTGGCTCTCCAGTCACATTGCAGGCTCAGGAAGCGACATTTAATTTCGACCTCGAGAACGAAGTCGTGATATTGAATCTCAAGAAATGTCACATCGCCGCAAATGGCGAAACCTCATTCTATGTAGAAGAAGAGCAACATCCCTTTCCACTTCCAGCACAAATCTCACGAGTGAATGCCCGTCATATGTCTCTGGATCAAATTGAGCAAGAACTTGAAGAGATGAAAATTCTGCACGAACAAAGATTGATCAAGACAGAGATCAAAACGGCCTTTAGTTTAATGACCGGCGATTTTCAGGTCCTCGCTGCGACTGCCCAAGATCACTCAAATGCAGCAACTCGACACGAAGAAAACCTACGAAACAAGATGAAGACTGAAAGACACACAAGATTTGCCCTCTCCACAAGCTGTCTTTTCTTTGTCTTTCTGGGAGCCCCTTACTCCATTTCGCAAGCTCGAAAACAGTTTCTGACAACCTTCTTTCTCTGCTTTCTTCCCATCTTGCTGCTGTATTATCCCGTGGCACTGCTGATCTTGACACTTGCCAAAAATGGCGAGATCGACCCCAGTTGGAGTATGTGGATACCCAACCTGATCTTATTCATCGCGGGAGCAGTGATTCTTCGAAGGGTCATGCAAAATTAAAATGTGGCTGGCGATCATTTTTTCAACAGGTCAAGAATTTCCTCTTTCAACGCGGCGTTGACAGAAAAACCATTCCCGGAATAAATCGTCTCTTCTCCGCTCCAATCCAACCAAGAACCGCCCGCTTCTCGGACAATCGGGACTAATGCCGCCGCATCCCACGCACTCAATTCGGGATCAATCATCACTTCGGCACGCCCCGTTGCCACCAGAATGTGACCGTAACAGTCTCCCCACCCGCGTGACATACGACATTTTTTCATCAATGTCTCCAGAACTTCGGGACGACCGATTCGTTCAAACCGTTGAGGCTCTGTAAAACAAAAAACGGACTGAGAGAGATCACCGGTCTCACTGACCGTGGTTCTGCGAGGTTCGGCATCGCCGATTTGCCACCAAGTCCCTAAACCATCCGCTGCGTAAACGACTTCATTCAAGGCGGGAAATCTGGCGACTCCTAAAACGGTGCGTGAATCGTATTCCAAGCCAATCAGTGTGCCAAAAAGAGGCACACCTTGAACGAATGGCTTCGTGCCATCGACGGGATCGAGAATCCATCGATATCCGTTCTTCGAGTCTAATGTGCCAAATTCTTCCCCCAAAATTCCATCGTCGGGAAAGGAAACGGCCAACCGATCACGAATGAGCTGTTCCGCGCCTTTATCTGCCGCCGTGACGGGAGATTCATCAGACTTGAGATCGACATTTAAGTCGGCACTCTGATAGTAATCGAGAATTAAATCCTGCGCTTCGAGAGCAACAGCCAGCGCAAACTGAAGGCGTTCTTCCAAGGCTTGAGAGTCCATTCAGTCAATTCCTCTTACAGTAAATCAGTAGATAAGGCCAGACATCGGGTCATCCGATTCCAGCAGAACAATCTAACGTGCAGCCTGATGGATTTCCACGCATCGGGTCTGCGTTAGGACTTGCAGAAGATCATTCACCTTCCAGCCGATACAACATTTCTCCCGCTTTGGGAACCAGCAGAATCCCTTCATCCTCTCGGTTAGCATAATCTGCGGGATCAATGGTCGCCGGATCACGATATCCAAGGTTAATCGATTCACACACTTCGCGCGGAACCTTCGATGCCAGAGTCACCTTGACTCGACACTTTTCCACGCCGTTTTCGAAAGTTCCACCTCCGCGAACATGCGTCGAATGTGCCAACACTCCCCAAGGGACATGTTTGAATTGTTCCCATTGTTGCGTGAAATAATCTCGACAGTGATACCCAATTTTGTGAATCCACTCTCCATGTGCAATGGAAATCTCATCGAGATGTGGGGCGTAAATAATCAACTCGCCGCCATCTGCGACCACTGGCTCAAGCTTATACATACACTTGCCCGCCGTCCAAAGTTCGTCGTACATCTCGGGCGAGCAGGAGAGAACAGTCTGAAAGGCTTTTGGTTTCCGTTCAATATGAACCCTCGCCGAAAGATCGGCGGCCTGCTCCCAGGCTTCTTCAGGAGTCCCAAAGAACAGATCGTAGATTTCTGCCTTGCCATTGACCACAAAAGCCAGGCATCGCTTTTCCTTCTTGATCATTGCGGCAGAACGATCCACGACTTTCCGCACCGGAGTTCCTTTGACGCCAATAATCCCCACATTGGTGATCAAAGCTCCCAACCAGTGAAAGAAGTTGAGGAGTTTGGCGCCAGAAATCCCAGGGAAGAAATACTTGTTTCCTCCCGAGAATCCGACAACTTCATGAGGAAACACGGGGCCTACGATCATGAGGCGGTCGTAATCCTTGATTCGAGCATTCACTTCGACGGGAACTTCCAACGTCAATACGCCGCTGGTGATTTCTGCGGTTTCTTCCTCAGATAAAGTCCCCAACTCCCACAATGCGTCGGGATTGTCCCACTCGTGATTGAACAATCCGACTTCCGCGTACCGAGATTTTCGCTCTTCTATGGAAATACCCACCAATTGACAGATCGCTTCCTCGCTCATCGCAGGGTGAGTTCCCAGCGCCACAATCAGGTCGAAGTCGGAAGTCACGTCGGCAAGATGATCGTGGAGTGATCGAAATAACAGCGGCAGGGGAGCGGTACGAGTTGCATCGGGAATAATTAACAAAAGTTTTTGGTCACGAAAATCATCCTGGGGGACATTCGCACTAATCCACTCTCGGATTTCAGATTCTGACTTAATTGGCAAGTTTTCCGGCATGATCTCTCCGCTCGTCCTGAAACATTAAGAAATGTAGCGTTTGTGTACATTCTATAGCAGAATGACGCCTTGATCCGCTACTGAGCAACTATTCGGGGAATTCGTCGAAACTTCACAGATCAGAGAACACGTCTCGCATTGCAAATTCTCGCAACCGATTTTAGATTAAGAGTTTCGGATTTTTTCGGATTCTCAGCGACCAAGGAGTTCCGGGAGATCATCAAGACAGAGTCAATCACGATCACTTCCCGAAAGTTGATCGACGACCCAATACAAAGAGCATCTTCGCTTACGAAATGGAGTTCCTATGTCCCTCTCGGGCCATCTTGCCGAGAAATTTCGTGCTGACATTCGCTTCCGCGGCGAAGCCTATCTGAAATCAGAACGTGTGGAAATCATCCGCGTGACTGCTGATGAAGTCCACGCGATTGTCCACGACAGTGTTGATTACCAAACGCAACTCTCGCGTGTTGAAGAGAAACTACAGATCTTCTGTAGTTGTTCTGCGGGAGCGACGGCTCCCGTTTACTGCAAACACCTCTGGGCAACTTTACTGTCGGTTGAAGAAGGAGACTTGATCACGGGTCGAGTGAAAGAGGGCATCGTCCCTCCGTTCACTTACTCCACTCCCGAACTCGACTTGGATGACGAAGACTGGGACGACGACCACCCACTCGACTCTCTTCCTCCGCAACGCTCTTCGCGTACAGCCACAAAGGCAAGAAAACCCCCGCAACAAGAATACACCAAGCTTCGTGCTTGGGAGGAACAGTTAAAATCGATTCGCGAAGAAATGGACCCCATGATCACGGGCGCGACCAAAGGTGGACGCGAACGAGAGATCGTCTATGAAGTGGATGTCGAAAAGAGTTCTGAAACTGGAACGCTGGTTGTCCAGACTTCGCAACGACAACGCCGAGCAAACGGTCAATGGGGCAAGGTCAAACCACTCAAAATCAAAAATGGTCAACTCGATCAAATCGAGAACGCCGAAGACCGACAACTGCTGGCTTACCTCTCGGGAGGGATGCCCGAAAGAAGCAATTGGTATGCTCAGCAGTCTGAATCTCAAGCAACATCCTTCCGGTACCGAGTCCCCTACGATCTTTGCACATTGATTTTACCCATGATGTGCAGGACAGGCCGCGTTCAATATCTCGATGAATCAATTGATCATGCAGAACCTCTTGAATGGGATGAAAAAGCCCCTTGGGAACTCTGCCTCACCGTAAAACCTCACGGCGACGAGTGGCTTGTTGGTACCTCGCTTGTTCGTGGAGAAGAATCGCTGGCTCATAAGGACGTCAAGTTACTGGTTCCCGGTGGGCTCGTATTTCACGAGCAAAGCATCAGTCTTCTGCGAGACTTTGATGCCTTTATTTGGGTCGAGCATCTCAATTCCAGTCAATCGCTTCAAATCCCCGTGGATGATCAACACGATCTTGTTGAACAACTTCTGGATATGCCCTCGATTCCTCGAATTGAGCTTCCACCAGAACTACAACTCGAAGAAGTGCAGGGGACTCCAACACCACGTTTGGTGTTGATGACTCCGACCTCTCTGAAATGGCAACCTGAACGGCTACGGGGTGAAGTCTTCTTCCAGTATGAAGACGAGATTGTGCGCGGCTCATCGGGACGCTGGGCAATCGTCCAAAGAGACCGCCAACGCTGCATCATTCGCGACCAGGAAAAAGAAGAGGCTCTCTGGGCACAACTTCAAGAAGCCGGCATGCGAAGGATCCTTGATCAAAGAAAAGCGGGTCACGATATTGAAATTTCGGCCCGTCAACTCGGTCCTGCCGTTCGCGAACTGGTCAACCATAACTGGGAAGTCCTTGCAGACGGCAAACAAATTCGCGAAGGAAGCCAGCCGAAATTCCGACTCAACACGAATATCGATTGGTTCGAACTGGATGCAGAGATTGAGTTTGGCGACGCCAGAATTTCGTTGCCCAAATTGCTCGCCGCGCTCAATCGAGGCGAAACCACGATTCGGCTCGATGACGGTTCTCTGGGATTGGTCCCCGAGGAATGGCTTCAACAATACGGTCTGCTAGCAGGATTAGGAGAAAAAGACGGCGACACCCTGAAGTTCTCCAAAAACCAAGCGGCAATTCTCGACGCATTGCTCTCTGACCAACCTGTCGAATTTGACAAAGCCTTCCTCGATATGCGAGAACAGTTCGCCTCGTTTAGCTCGATTGAAGAAAAATCAGAACTCAAAACATTCAAAGGAGACTTACGTCCTTACCAACGAGAAGGGCTCGGCTGGCTCGATTTTCTTCAGAAATTTCATTTGGGCGGCTGCTTGGCCGATGACATGGGACTCGGAAAAACGGTCCAGCTTTTGGCGCTCTTACAAGAACGCGAGAGTGAGCGAGACGAAACACTTCCGTCTTTGATTGTGGTTCCCAAATCATTGATGTTCAACTGGCGACAGGAATGCGAACGCTTCACGCCCAACCTCTCGATCATGGAATACTCCGGTCTCAAACGGGAAGAGCTTCGGCAAGAATTCGCCACAACAGATATTATCCTGACAACTTACGGCACCTTGCGTCGGGACGTGATGATCCTTAAAGATCAACGATTCGATTACATCGTCTTGGACGAAGCTCAAACAATCAAAAACAGTTCTTCCCAGATTGCAAAAGCTTCGCGACTACTCAAATCAAACCATCGTGTCGCATTGAGTGGTACACCCATTGAAAATCATCTCGGGGATCTGTGGTCGATTTTTGAATTTCTGAACCCTGGCATGTTGGGACGAAGCTCGCTCTTTAAACTACACGCGACGAGTAGCGGCGACACTCAATCAAGACAGGTTCTCTCGCAAGGACTCAAGCCGTTTATTCTCAGACGAACCAAGAAAGGAGTCGCTCACGAGCTTCCCGACAAATTGGAACAAACGATTCTTTGTGACATGGGATCAAAACAACGAGCACTCTATGACGAAATGCGTGACCACTACCGACAGTCATTGCTAGGAATGGTGCAGAAACAAGGCTTTTCAAAATCCAAAATGCACGTGCTTGAAGCACTGCTTCGCTTACGACAGGTCGCCTGCCATCCCGGGCTACTCGATGACGAGCACATTGATGCACCGAGTGCAAAATTGGATGTCTTGATTCCCGACATTGAAGAACTGATTCAGGAAAACCATAAAGCGTTGGTCTTCTCGCAATTTACCAGCATGCTTTCTTTGGTCCGTCGCCAACTCGACGAAAAAGGGATTACCTACGAATATCTCGACGGTAAAACCCGTGACCGTGAGAAACGAGTCGAACGCTTTCAAAATGACGAGGAATGCGGCCTGTTCCTGATTAGTCTCAAAGCAGGAGGCCTCGGCCTGAACTTGACGGCAGCCGATTATGTCTTTCTCCTCGACCCTTGGTGGAATCCAGCCGTCGAGGCACAAGCCATCGACCGCGCCCATCGAGTCGGTCAAACCAAGCAAGTCTTTGCTTATCGACTAATTTGCCGAGATACTGTTGAAGAGAAAATCGCCGAACTGCAAATTCAGAAGCGCGAGTTAGCAGATTCGATCCTCCATGCAGAAGCCGGGAATCCATTGAAGGACATGTCCGTCGACGACTTGGAACTACTGTTCTCCTAACGTAAACACGCATCCAGTATCTACTCGTCTAAAATCTCCTAATCCGTTTCAATGGAACGGGATAGTACGATTGCAGCAATTCTACCGGTTACGAAAGAGAGATAACCCCTACAACCGCCTCGGAATAATATTTCCGAGTGACGTAGGGTTTTTCCCGTAACAATTAGAGCTTGTCCTATAACCCTTTGAGAATAGTGAACACGCAGCCGAGTTGCCAGAACCCTTCAAACAAAAAAGAATGATACTCCCAACGCATCCCCAATCGCCGCAGATACTTCAACCAGGCGAAGGTGCGTTCCACTTTC
>JAURQH010000104.1 GCA_030836185.1 Planctomycetota bacterium | reverse complement strand
GCGAGAATGTCCTGCGCCACGTGTCCTGAAACATCTGTCAACCGATAATCTCGCCCAGCGTGTCGGTAGGTCAGTTTCTCGTGATCAAAGCCCATCAGATGGAGGATTGTGGCGTGAAAATCATGTACATGCACGGTTTTTTCAACCGCTCTAAGACCATGTTCGTCAGTGGCACCGTGAACAATGCCAGGTTTGACTCCTGCGCCTGCCATCCACGAAGTAAACGCCCAAGGGTGATGCTCGCGTCCTTTTGCATCGGCGGTGTTGTTGAACGGCGTTCGCCCAAACTCTGTCGTCCAGACAACAAGTGTGTCTTCCAACATGCCGCGTTGCTTGAGGTCTTTGAGAAGACCGGCAATCGGTTGGTCCACATTCTTCGCCAGAGAAACATGGCTCATCATGTCTCCATGCGCATCCCAGTTTCCTGATGAACCGGTATCGATCAATTCAACAAACCGCACGCCCCGTTCAACGAGTCGTCGGGCTGCTAGACATTGCCAGCCAAAACCGGTTGTCTGTCCGGGTTGAAGGTCATAACTGTCGAGAGTGGCCGCCGTCTCCTGTTTGAAATCAAAAGCATCTGGCACAGCCATTTGCATGCCGAATGCAGTTTCAAACGAGCGCATTCTCGCTGTCAGCACCGAATCCCGCCGAGACTCTTGGTGTGACCGATTGAAAGCATTTAGGGCAGATAACTCGAGTTGCTGTCGGTCGAGAGAGACGCGCGGAGTGATATTCGCAATCGGTTCCGCTCCAGGAACAACCAACGTTCCCTGATGGGCACCCGGGAGAAAATCGTTGGAATAGACTTGAGTCCCGGCATAAGTTTGCTTGGGAGCAATCACAACAAAACTCGGCAGGTTGTCGTTAAGCGTCCCTAATCCATAACTCGTCCACGAGCCGAGGCTGGGCCTCGCAAATGAAAACGAACCGGTATGCATTCCCAGAGTGGCATTGTAATGATTGGAGTGTGAAGTGTGGATTGAACGAATCATTGCAATGTCATCAACACACGTTGCGACATGCGGAAATAACGTGCTGACGGCAGTCCCGGACTCACCGTAGTTATGGAATTCCCATTGCGGGCGTTTGAGGTAAATCCGTTCGTAACCGGGACGGTCCTTAATTTCGGGATGGTCTGCCTTGATCTCTTTGCCATGGTCGCGGATCAACGCGGGCTTGGGATCGAAGGTATCCACATGCGAGACTCCGCCTGTCATGAACAGGAAGATAACTCGCTTCGCTTTCGCAGGGAAGTGCGAATCTCGACTCGTGAGAGAGCCCTTCTGTTTGGCGAGCAGTTGCTGAACAATTCCCGGAAACACAACAGAGCCAGCGACTGCTGATTTCAGAAATTGCCTCCGTGGGAGTCTTGAATTCGGCATTTTGTTTTAATCCAGGTAAAGAAACTCATTTGACGCCATCAGGACACGAATCAACGCCGACCACTTCTCGTCGGATATGCCCGGATACTCCTGAAGAAAACGGACTGTATTTGCCATCTCTGTCTCTGTCGGTTCACGTTGATACAGACTTCGGAATACATTGTTGATCCGTTCTTCATCACTCTGTAGGGATTTCAAATTTGTGGCGAATGCGGCTGCTTGCGAGTGAAAGAAAGAATCATTCAAAAAATAAAGTGCCTGTGTCGGTACCGTGGTGACCTGGCGCGTGGCTGTGCTGGAATTCGGATCCGCCCCGTCGAACAAAGCAAGGTACGGATGCCGCCGCTGCCGTTGCACCATTAAAAAGGCAGATCTCCGATTCGATTCATAGACAGCATTAAAGGGATCATGCTGAGTGAATTTCCACGACGATTCTGGAGGAAATGGATGGGCTCCATCGATACTCAGGTCGAGTCTCCGAGATACAAACAGCAGGCTATCACGAATCTCTTCTGCCGTCAGGCGGCGGCGTTCAAAGCGGCTCAGATAGCGGTTGTTGACATTTTCTTCAATTAATGCCATCTCTTGTCTACAGCTACGCTGATAGGCCCGACTATTAAGAATAAGTCGATGCATCGCTTTGATGCTGTAGTCATGCGTCTGGAATTGGGCTGCCAGCCAATTCAGTAATTGTAATTGGGCCGGTCGATTTCCGCGAGAACCGAAATCATTGGGAGTCGTGCTTAACCCGTGACTAAAATGTCCCTGCCAGATTCGATTGATCATGACCCGAGCAAAGAGTGGGTGTTGAGTGATCCACTCCGCCAAGTCCTCGCGACCACTTCCTGTTTCCATCGAGATCGCCTCGCCTCCAAACATCGAAAGCCAACGTCGCGGGACAACATACCCCGGTTTTTCAGGATCGCCTCGTTGGTGGAGAGAGGCATTTTGAGGTGTGCCTTCAACGACAGCATAGGCAACGGGAACAACGGATCCCGATTCTGACCCAGGAACAGGCCCGATTTCTCCCAGTGCCAATAAGAAATCGCCCGCTTCTGGCGATGCGACATGAGAGAGTTCAAAAGTGACTCCATCCAAATCACTGGGATGGGCATCCGCCACTCGTCCAGCAACACTGACCACAGTGTCGACCGGAGCAATCCAGGCAATCCCCACCGGATCTTTGGGACCAGGATGCACAAAGAACGATGTGGGCGGTAATTTCGTCCACACACCAACGTCTTGGTCTGATCGATTCACAAGGACGGACGGAGTTTCGCCAGTGCTCCACGATTGAAGTTCGCTGCGTTGCTCGACTGCCGGATATTTACCCATCAAAAATTGGGGTCGTCCGTCTGTGAAATACAGGAAGCACCATGTTCCGTTTTCAGAGACATTCGGGTTGCCGTGTAGCAGAGACGGGATCACCGATGAGAGATTCCACGAACGATTTCCTTCGACCTCCTTGATCTCCCATTCCACAAGTGTTGTGTCGGCTCCGTGCCCCTCGTTGGGCAATACCTTCAGCAGGAGAACTTCACCTTTTCGTACTCGAACCTGCTGCAAGCTATCGGACTGATCAGCAGTCAACAGCACTGATCCCCCTTCTGCCACTTTGGATTGAGAAAGCCGTTTCGACGACTCAGAAATCTGGCTTTGCGTTTTCGCCGTCAAATCGAGTCGTTGTTGTTCTTTTTTTGCGGCCAATGTTTGTTCGGGCCCGACAATCAACGGAACTAAGTCACGTGGTTGTCCCTTCGCTTCACACCCTGGAAACGGAAATCGCGTACTTTGAAAAATACCATAGAGAGCATAGTAATCCTTGGCAGAGATCGGGTCATACTTATGATCGTGACACCGCGCACAACTAATTGTCAGTCCCAGAAAACTCTTGCCGAGATTGTCGATGACATCTTCATGCATAAGATGGATGTCTTGGTCGATGTCATGACCAAAGCGTCTGGCGATGGCGAGATAGCCCGTGGCAATCACACCTTCATTCTGTTCAGCGGTACTCGCGTATTGTCGAAGTCGATCTCCCGCAATTTGTAACCTCACGAACTGGTCATAGGGCAGATCGCGACTGAAGGCATCAAAGACCCAGTTGCGGTATCGCCACGCATGTGGTAATGGCCGGTCAGTATTTTCCCCCGCTGTGTCGGCGTAACGCACAACATCCAGCCAGTGCCGTCCCCATTTGACACCATACTGTGGAGAATCAAGTAACCGGTCAACAACATTTGAGAACGCATCTGGCGAGTCATCCGCGAGAAATACTTGTACTTGTTCGAAAGTGGGAGGTAAGCCGGTCAAATCGTACGTCACCCGGCGAATTAATGTCCGTTTATCCGCACGAGAAGATGCGGTGATTTGCTGAACTGTGAGTGTCTGATTAATCAATATGTCGATTGGCTCAGAAGAGACACTCTTTTCAACTTGTGGAAGCGGCTGAAAGGCCCACCAGGACTTTGCCTCGTCAAAGCTCATGCCTTCAAGCTCTTCTGCCATCGTGCGAGGATCGAACGCTCCTGCAGTAATCCACTGCTTGAGTATTTCCACTTCTCCGTCATTCAGCTTGTCACCGGCATTGCCGGGAGGCATTTGAAGATCGGGATTTGAGCCGTTCACCGCTGTCATCAGAAGCGATTCATCCGGTTTGCCAGGTACGATCGCAGAGCCAGAGTCACCTCCTTTTTTCCAGCCTGCGCGACTGTCCAACGCAAGCCCACCTTCGGTTGTCTTCCCACTATGGCACCTGTAGCAGTGCTTCACCAATAGAGGACGCACCTTCGACTCAAAGAATACTTCGTCCGCTGATATTTCAGGACGAATACAAAAGAAAATGATTGTTGAGATCCAGAGCCATCGATGTTTCATGATGTCACTTCAGTATTCGTTTCGTCGCACATTCTATCGGTTTCGCCCAAGGGAACTTCTTTCCCAAGAGGCATCCACCACGATCAATCGCAGGCGATTAACAGTATATCGGTTGCGATCTAATTGATGCCAGAACTTCATTCTAAGGGAAACACAGTATGTCTCGCTATAAATTACGAAATTCCGAAATAGTATTGTGATATGTTGCACATCGAATTTGACTACAATTACGAAGAATTTTCAGTTTACCTGCGTTACAAACAATCGCACTCATCAAAGGTCTCGCAATGGCAATTCAAGCGACGCGACGGGAATTCCTTGCCAGCACAGTTACCACAGTTGGTACTGGAGTCTGGTTTTCGACACAACCAACTCAGATTTGGGGAGCATCTCCCAACCAACGTGTGAATGTCGCTTCCATTGGTGTCGGCGGGAAAGGTTCCAGTGATACCGATGACGCAGCAAAGTTCGGACAAATCGTGGCGATCTGCGATATCGATGATCAACGACTGAAGCAGAAAGCGGCACAATATCCAGACGCGAAAACCTACCACGATTTTCGCGTGTTGCTCAGCGAGATGGGTGACGAGGTGGATGCGGTCACCGTTAGTACTGCTGACCATACACATGCGGCAGCGAGTGTCAGTGCGATGCGAATGGGCAAACATGTGTACTGCCAAAAACCGCTGACACATTCTCCTTCTGAAGCAAGGCTGATGCGTGAAACGGCGCAAAAGTACAATGTCGTGACACAGATGGGGAATCAGGGCACGGCTCACGATGGTTTTCGGGATGGAGTTGAGATGATTCGTAGCGGAGCCATTGGCGATGTGCGGGAAGTTCATGTCTGGACGAATCGACCGTATTCGGATTGGAAAGCGGGTAAGATGTACTGGAAGCAGTCTCCTCAAGTCACCTCTCGACCGCTGGAAACACCGCCAGTCCCGGACCACATCAAATGGGATCTCTGGCTTGGACCGGCACCTGTTCGACCTTATCACCCAGCGTACCATCCACACGATTGGCGCGGCTGGTGGGATTTCGGGACAGGAGCACTCGGCGACATGGCCTGTCACACAGCCAACTTGCCCTTCATGGGATTACATCTTGGCTTACCCTCACGAGTGAGTTCCAAGAGTAGCAAAGTGAATTTGGAAACCTACCCAGCCTGGGCAACGATTACATATGAGTTTCCGGCCCGAGGTGATTTACCACCGGTCAAACTGATCTGGTACGAAGGATCAGAAAATGGCAAGCGAAATCTTCCGCAACAGAAAATGCCCGGAAATCAAGTACCAACAGACAGCGGAGCGCTCCTCATTGGCGAAAAGGGGCGACTCTATTCTCCTGGAGATTCGGGAGATCAACAACAATTGGAAGTGAAAGGTCAAGTCACAACTTCCGAACAAACGCTGGAGAGGCTAGGAAGTGATGTCGGCCCCGATCAGAATCAGAAGCGTGAGTGGATTCAAGCAATACAAGGTCACTCAAATCCACTCAGCAACTTCGATTATGCGTCTGTCCTCACCGAAGCAATGCTGTTGGGGAATCTTGCTGTCCGCACCGGAAAAGCAATTGATTACGATGGCAGATCCGGCAAAGTCACCAATCTCTCTGAAGCAGCCGCTCTCGTCTCCCCTTCGCGCCGCGTTGGTTGGGAACTGTGAAATCAGTCAATCTTCATACGAATGAAACTCGTTTGCAAAGAAAAAAGTCTCGGCTGATGATCACTTTCCATATTTCTGATACGCCCAGTTTTTGAAGACTCCCTGGGCTTTCTTGCCGTCTCCGGGATAGCCACCATGTTGCACCATCCAGATGATGACGAGGTCCTTACCTCGATGGATTTCCATGTTGGTGGCATGTGCCCCGCCATGTCCGAACCAATCACTCCCGACCGCAAATCCTAAGCTGTAGTTGCTCTTGACGACGTCGGGAGTCTGGCGATGAATAAGTTCGTTCATCGCGGCTTCACTCAAAAAGCGTTTCCCTCCAAACTCACCGCCTCTTAGCAACATTTGGCAGAAGATGGCTGTGTCTGTTGCGGTTGAAAAGAGTCCTCCCGCCGGCATCGGAAAACGATTGCAGCGTTCTGTTAACGGTGAGATTAACTGACCGAGCCCGAATTCAACGAGATTATCTTTCGCTTTATTGGGGCGATACGATTTCGCCAGTCGAGCCACCTGTTCCGCGTTGGGCCAGAAGGTTGTGTCCTTCATCCCCAAGGGAGTAAACAACCGCTTTTGCATAAAGTCTTCGTACTTCTTGCCTGACACAACTTCCAAGACTCGCGCAGCAGTATTGATACCCGCGTTGGAATATTGGTAGTGCGTGCCCGGTTCGGTTTGTAGAGGAGTCATCGCATAACTGCGGACCGCTTTTTCTAGTGGCAGCCCATCGAGAGTGGGTTCTTCGATTGCCGATTTGAAAGGCAGTCCACTTACATGGCTGAGTACCTCACGGATCGTGATCGGATGAATTGCTTTACGCAGCAGGACACGGTCATCGTCTTTTTCTGCCACAACCATCTGACCTCGAAATTCGGGCAGATACTTCTCGACCGGATCGTCAAGAGCTATCTTACCTTCATCGACTAACATCAAGACCGCAACAGCCGTCATCCCTTTTGACTGCGAAGCAATCCAAAAGAGCGAGTCCGGTTTCATCGCCACGTTGGCCTCAATATTCGAATACCCAACGGTTTCAACAGACAGAATTTCATCCTGATTCGCGACCAGCGCCACGGCTCCCGCAAGTTCATGCTTCTCAACAAATGGTTGTAGCAGAGTGGACGACGATTGCGGTGTTTCAGCCGACAGATTGTGGCCGTGAACGATCATCAGCGACAACGCAACACAGGTGAAGGTCAGGGTTCGAAACATGAGTGGCTTTCGTAGGTTGAAGAGTCGTGAAAAGATTGAAAATAGGTAGCTAGAAGATGAAAATATAACGATCCATCATACTTCGGCGAGACGTTGGTCCGAGTCGCCGAAACGATCCCGTTGAATGCCACATTTGTCCATCATCGAAAGATACAAACTGCACATTTTGCGGTTTGGTTGGTCGATATAATCGAGGATACGACCGGTTTTGATTTGTCCGCCACCGCTGCCGAGCATGACCACAGGAAGTTGGTCGTTATTGTGACTGCCCGTCATCATGCTGGAGAGGTACAAGATCATTGAGTTATCAAGCAGCGTTCGTTCTCCTTCTTGAATCGCATCAAGCTTGCCCGTGATATAGGCGAGTTGTTCGACAAAGAACTGGTTTACTTTGAGCCAGTCGCCATTATTGGTGTGTGAGAGCAAATGGTGGATCATGTAGTCGATCCCCTGTGTCGGACCGCGATCAGAGATAAGGTTGGGGAATCGCAACGAGGAATGATCGTTGTTTAACTTCAAGGTGCAGACGCGCGTCGTGTCCGTTTGAAAAGCCAGAACGAGAATGTCGCACATCAGCCGCATGTGCTCATCGATGTCTTGGGGAACCCCATCAGCAGGGCGACTAATGTCGGGTTTTTGCAGTGTCGGTCGCCAACCTTGTAACCGGCGTTCTTTGCCAGCACTCTCGATGCGACGTTCGACTTCTCTGACTGATTCCAGGTATTCATCGAGTCGTTGGGAGTCCGACTTGCTGGTTTGACGTTTCAGATCTCGTGCCTCTTCGAGCACTGCATCTAATACGCTCGCGTCCGTGCGGCTGACTTCATCTCGAAATAACCGATCAAAAGCCAATGCCGGATAAAGTTCCAGTGGAGTCGGTGTCGTGGCAGAACTCCACGAAATATGCGAGCTATAAATCATCGAGTAGTTTTTGTGGAGAGCGGCAATCGAATGCTCACAACCCAGCACCAAGCTATCGACTTTCGTTTGACCGGCGTAATGCTTGGCAACGACTTGATCCATGCTAATGTCGGAGCGGATTTCTCCTCCATTCGCCAGATGCGCACCCGTTAACAAATTCCCCGTTTGACAACTATGAATACCACCGATGCGTGCTTGTTCATTATAGAGTCCACGCAGGAACAGCAGTTTTTCACGAAATGGATGCAACGATTCAAGCACTTTTCCAAGTTGCATTTGTTGGCCTTCACCCTTGGCCCACCATTCTTCGCTATGAAAACCGTTTCCAGAGAAGAGACACGCCAATCGTACGGGAGGTGTCGCGTCGCTGGAATTGATTTCGGCCCCGAAAGCTGAAAGAGATTCGAGCCACGGCAATGCCATTGTCACACCCAAACCGCGAAGCATTGTTCGTCTTGAACAGGTCATGGTAGTTCTCCGACTTCAGAGTTACGAATGCTTTGAAACTGGGGACTGTTAACAATGATCACAACAGCGTCGGTAACGCCGTTGTGATCGAGTTTCTGGCTCATTTCGTCAATTAATATTTGATCCGAGATTGTTGTGGATCGACCCAATGCGTAACCGAGTAAGCGTTGACAAAACAACCGCTTCACCACGTTTATCTTGTTGGTACGCAGGTAGTCGCGCAAGCCTTCAATCCCTTCAAAATCGATGCCATCGCGCAACTTAGCATGAGCGTTGATGGGCAAGTTGTTTGCATCCTGTTGGCGTAAACGACCGATGGCATCGTAGTGCTCCAGTGAGTATCCATATGGATCGATCCGGCGATGACAGACCGCACAGCCTTCGTCGTTGACGTGACGTTCGTTGATTTGTCGCATGGTCAACCCCTCGGTCGCGGCTACCTGTTCAGGAAGCTGGGGAACATTTGGTGGTGGTAACGGCAGCTTCTCCCCGAGTAATGTTTCCACAATCCAGTTGCCGCGCAGAATCGGACTTGTTCGTGACGCTCCCGCTTGTTTTGACTGTACGGCTGCAAAGCCCAGGATGCCGCCACGTCCAAATTGTTCGACCTCATCGACCCGACGAAAATGTGCGCCCTGCACATTGGGGATACCATAGTGCTGAGCCAATCGCTCATTCACAAAGGTGTAGTTCGCGTTCAGAATTTCGTCGACTGGGGAGTTATTAAGGAACAACTGTTGGAAGAATTGAATCGCTTCTTCGTTCATCGCCGTGCGAAGCTCATCGTCAAACGTCGGGAACAGAGTTTCGTTTTTCTCGTTGAAGACATCAAAGCCGCGAACATGAATCCACTGCGTCCCAAACTCAATCGCGAAGGATCGAGCACGATCATCGTGGAGCATTCTGCGAACTTGACCGGCGAGCACCTCGGGCTGTTGTAACGTTCCAGTGGCGGCAAGTTGACGAAGTTCTGTATCCGGCAGCGAGGACCAGAGGAAGTAACTCAATCGGCTAGCCAATTCCCAATCGCTGAGAGGTAGGGTGTCAGATTTCGGTTGCGTTTTATGACCTTGCCTCACGTGGAGCAGAAATGAGGGAGACATCAACACGCGGGCAATCAAACTGCGAAAAGCTTCTTCGTGTTCGATTCCTTTCTCTCGCAGAGATTCGTAGAGGGATCGCAACCCGCTTCTCTCTGCTTCATTTAAGGGACGACGATACGCATGCATCGCAAACTTCTCGAGTTGCAGCAATTGAGGCGCGGCCGCTTTGTCAAAATCCTCAATAAATGTGTCCGCGCGATGTTGGAATTCGGGGCGTTTCCCTTCAAAGAGGTCCACTAATTCTTGCGGTTGATCCTGTGTGACAAACCCGATGAACAACGGCAGGTATTCATTTTCGACGACGGAGAATTTTGTGATGAAGCGATGTTCGCTCCACAATTGTTCGAGTTCGTGTGCTTGTTCTTTATTCAGAAACAAATCGATTAGAGGCTGATCTTCGCGATGAAAAGTTTTGAGGCAAACAATTTCATCGAGTGGAATGACATGCGGATAGCAGATGTTGGGCGGAAAGATCCGTCGAAACTCGTCCAGTCCAGTTAATAGTTCATTTCGAGCATCGCTCTTCTCAGACACGGTGACAGGAGCAGCAGCTTCCCACATGAGGTCACCGGTCGGTTTGTCCGTCGTGATTTGAAATTGCACGGCCGCACCATCATCCAGACTGCCATCGACGACAAACTGATAATCGCGAAACAACCCCAGCGGCAATCGTACAGAGACGACTTTGCTTGTCGAGAGCACTAGGTCATCACCCTCGAACATCTCGAATGCCAGACCAAAACGGGATACTTCAGGTGGTGCGGGTTGAGGCTGTTGGGGGAGTCGAGCTTTCAGCTGCTGCAAATCGAGGCGACTCAGCAACGGACCATCAAAAGACACAAGATGGTCGTACAACTTTCGACTGGCATCATCCGTTTCCATCGGCTGATTGCCGGTCAATAGTGACTGCAACTGTTGAGCGTACTTTGCGGCCTCTTCTTGACCGTTGACCGACGATACAGCTTGGCGCCATTTTGCGAGCAAGATGTTATTGTCGAGTGCAGACGCGGTTGCCGGTTGGCGATTTTTTGTGCTGCCCCTGACAAAACTCCAAACTGTGGCATTCCCCATTCGATCGGCATGCGGGTTTCCGACTGTAATATCATTCGCAACATCCGCGGCCAAATCCCAAACTCGTGGTTCCGGCCTTCCCACTTCGGTAATCGTGAAGGCAACTTCGGTCAGATCGCAAACATGGCTGGCATCCCGCGCGGCGATCGCGAGAAAAATCTGTTCCCCTTGCTTGATGGTAATTTCTTGCGATTTGAACGACGACTCTTTCCCCAAGTCGACGTTCCCTTCTTGCAAAACGACATTCCCGGTTTCCGTTTGGTTTTCGAGCCACCAGCGTACACCATTGCCGCAGGCAGGATGCGCGTGGTCAACCTTTCCTGTCACTTGAACGCGACCGGCCATGGGGCTTTTCCAAACTGTGCCGACGAATTCCGTCGGCATCGGGTGTACCGCCATCGTATGTCCCGAAATTCGACCGGGAACGTGTTCCGTTTTGTCGGACGCATTCGAGATCACGATGGGCAAGTCGACACCCTTGGGGCGCCAGCCATTGATGAACTTGTGCTCGGGATTAGGTGCCACTTCATCGAGCAGTTGCATTTTAATCGGCCCGACGATGCGTTTTGGTAGTTCCTGTTTTGAGTCGGACGAAATCGGTTGCACATTGAGAACGGCGATCCAGCGATTTAACCACTCTGAATCGAGTTTGTGTTTTTTCGCCAATTCTTTATTGGTCAGTGTGCGGTCATTTGCTTCTTCGACCGCAGCATTCAAATAGTCAGTCGTTTGAGCGAAGAGCCGAGTGAAATCGACTTCAAACTGAGGACCATAACTTGGATAGTCCCGAAGTTTGAGAACGCGACCATCCTCTTTTTGTAAACGTGGATTTGCAAAGCGAACGGTAGCCGACTCGCTGCCGAGGCTACGCGATTGCAAATACAACGTCACCTCTGATTGGCCCGGTTTTGCATCGAGTTTAAGGGTGAGAGTTTGTGACGATTGAATTGAGGGGTCTTTCTCCTTTTGGCGATGCGTGTTGACGTAGCTGCCAATGCGAGGATATTCCCACAATTGATCGAACGATCTTGAAACTTCAGCAACGAGCCCATCGACGTTATTCTCTGCCCAAAGTCTGCAGACACGCCCCATCGGATAGGCAGGCTGCTCAGTGTTTAGTGCATTCCACAGAATCGCCAGATACTGGGGACTCAGATCGCTCTCGTTTGCGACCTTGCTGATGGTTGTCTGCTTCGCTTGCAGAGCCGCGCGATGATCGACCAGAGCAACAACGTAGGGCCTGAGAGGGAGGCTTCCTTCGTGAGTGAACTGGCGGTAAAACTTCCGTAATTTTGCGAGACTTTCGTCGGTCCAGTCTCGTTTCGTTGTCGAGGCAGAAAATCGAAAACCGTCTGGCAACAGTATGGCGTGATTACTGACCTCTTTCGCAGCCTGAATGTATTTTGACATCATGGCCGGAGACATCGACAGTGCTTCGGCTGCATTTGTAAAGCCTTCGCCGGCGGCTCCGTCTGCCGGAAAAGTATTCGCAGGTTGCAGATCGATGCCCGTCAAATCGCGAATGGTGTTGTTGTATTCCGTGTTGCTAAGTCGGTGTAGCGGTACGAAGCCGGGATCGCCTGCGCGCTTGATTGCTTCCTGCTGCAATGTATTTTTGATCCAGTCGATCAACTTTTGTCGTTGCGTGTCGGTTGGTTGGGGTTCATTCTTTGGGGGCATCTCCCGCGATTCGAGCTGCAAGATCATTGCTTGCCAGGGCTTCAAATCTGCACGAACCTGCTTGATGGAAGCGAATCGCTGCAAGTCCAACTGCCCTTCCTTTTGTTCCGTGCTATGGCAGTCCAGGCAAAATTGCCTGAGGACATTTTGAACCTCCCGAAATTGTTCTGCATGTCCTTCATCGCCTACAGCAAATCCCGCAGGCAACATGAACAAGAGAGTGGGCAACAGCAACTGAGATCTCATTCGCCTGTTTCATTTCATCCAGATTAAGGTGAGCAATTCAACATCACTACACGCTATTGTACGAGTCGAACAAAGACGAGTTCAATGAGGATCGGATATAATGAAACATAATTGTGACATATTGTTCTTTCTGTGGTCTTCTGAGGAGCGTCATAATTTTTGTAGACTCAAGTGATACAAACTGAAAAGCTTACATGCCCGACGAGACGGCAATGAAAAGGGGAAATTGAAATGAGAAGTCTGCAAGTACTTCGATTCAAAGGGCTTTTATTCGCGATATTATTATTGAATACAGCGATCGTCTGTGCGCAAGAACAACCGTTTTTGCATTCGCTATTTACTGACCACATGGTTATGCAACGTGGGATCGAATCGCCAGTCTGGGGCTGGGCGAAACCAGGCGAGAAAGTCACCGTTTCGATTGCAGGCAAGAATGCCGTTGCAACCGCAGACGAAAACGGGCGTTGGCTGGCGAAGGTGGGCTCGTTGGAAGCAGGTGGCCCACACACGCTCAAAATCTCTGGACCGAATTCTGTCACAGTGAAGGATGTTCTGATCGGCGATGTCTGGATCTGTTCGGGACAATCGAACATGGAATGGCCGGTTGCAGCCACAAATAATCCTCAAGAAGAGATCGCTGCAGCGACCCATCCCAAAGTTCGCTTGTATGCTGTTCCCAAACGAATCTCGACAGAACCACAGCAGAACATTGCCAGCCAATGGCAAACCTGCACCCCTCAGACGATCCCCAGCTTTAGTGCCGTCGGTTACTTCTTTGGTCGTGAATTGAATCGACAACTGGATGTTCCGATTGGCCTGATTCATACTTCCTGGGGAGGAACCGTTGCGGAGGCATGGACCAGTGCAGAGGCGCTCAGCACGATGAATGATTTTCAGCCAGCCATAGAGTCATTCCATCAGATGGTGCAAGCTCAGAAAACTGGCACAAGAAATTTTGAAGAAGCGATGAACCGATGGTGGAATGACAATGTTCCCGGAACGAAACAGGCTTGGTATAAATTGGAAGCCAAAACGGCGGATTGGAAGACGATGTCTCTACCGGGCAGTTGGGAAGAACGTGGGCTGGACAACTTCGATGGCATCGTCTGGTTTCGAAAAGAGGTGAACCTGCCACCATGTATCGCTGGCAAAGCAGCACGCCTCAACCTCGGACCGATTGATGATCGTGATACCACTTGGGTCAATGGTGTTCAAGTCGGTGCGATGAATGATTGGAATGCGGAACGGAAGTATCAGATCCCCGCAGGTGTATTGAAACCGGGACGCAATATGGTCGCCATTCGTGTGCTTGATACCGGTGGTGGTAGAGGATTGCATGGCCAGCCGAATCAAATGATGCTGGAAGTTGCAGAAACTCAGGCGTTCAAAGTTCACCGAGACTGGAGATATCAGGTCAGTACACCTTTGGCTCAAACGAAACCAGCTCCTCAGCAAATGAGTAACAACCCCAATGTCGTGACGGTCCTGTATAACGGTATGTTGGCACCGATTGTGCCTTACGGAATAAAAGGTGCTATCTGGTATCAAGGTGAATCGAATGCGGGTCTCCCGATGCAGTATCGCACCTTGTTGCCCACCATGATCGGCGATTGGCGCAAGCAGTTTGGAGTGGGGGATTTCCCGTTTCTCGTCGTCGAACTTGCGAACTTTATGGCGGTTCAGCAAAAACCCGTCGAGTCAGGCTGGGCAGAACTTCGGGAAGCACAATGGTTAACAGCTCGTCACGACATAAATGTTGGATTGGCTTCGGCAATTGACATCGGTGACGCCGCCGATATCCATCCTCGCAACAAACAAGAAGTTGGTCGTCGATTGGCGCTCTTGGCATTGGATATCACCTATAAATGAAACATCGTTTCCGGCGGACCAGAATTCGAGTCGGTCACATTCAAAAACGGTAAAGCCTATCTTAAATTCAACCGGATTGGCAACGGAATGATCGGCAAAGGCGATCCCCTCAAAGGCTTTGCAATTTCTGGTGATGACAAGAAGTTTGTCTGGGGTGATGCGACCATCGAGGGGGACACCGTGATTGTTTCATCGTCGAAAGTCACCAAGCCAACTGCCGTTCGCTACAACTGGGCCAACAACCCAATCGGCAACCTCTATAACAAATCCGGCTTACCTGCCTCATCATTCCGCTCAGATGTTGAGTAGGCGCGTCGCGTTAATGAGATCGCGACGAAGAATGTTAGCGTCGTGTTCTCATTCCGAACCGTCTCGTTCGAACACAATAGAAACGCCCCGCTGTTTGAGGGCGTTTTCGAGTGCTTGGCGGTTTGTTTTTGTGGGATCGATCCAAGCGGTGGTGAGTCTATCACGAAAGCTTGCAGTGATCCGTTCTACTCCTTCGATTTTTTTCAAGATTTCATAGACAGCCATTGAACAGGCCATGCAATCCAAGCCAGTGATCGGAATCTCAATCCGTTCTAATTGGTCAGGAGGGACTCGACTCGGCAGTGTCGCTCCAATCGTGTGGTTAGAAAGATGACGGATGCGATTGTTAAGCCGGTCAATGGCTTGCTCTGGCTTTGCATTTTGAAACTCATCTGAATCGGTCGAACAAACAATCGTTGCTATGGCCGTTTCAAAATTTATCTCTTGTAGCCGGGCTTCTGGAAATTGCGCCATGAGGGATTTGAAATCGTCAACCCGCTGAGACATGAACAGTCCAGTCACTTGAACAGTCACCGTCAACGCATTGTCAAACTGATACTCACGAGCTTTCGTCTTCTGGACAGTCTCCGGCTCACGCACAACGGGTCGGTCAATGCTGGGGAGCGAGGTTGCCATCATCATTCGATGTGGATGTTCAATGATTGCTGCGACTGAACGAGTGTTCGTTGATTGAGGAGATTTGATGGCCGCTGTTTGTCCTGTGAACAATGTGCTGGCAATCACTTCGTGCAACAAAGTTCGTATGCCACCATTTCGATATTTTGTTCGACGGACAATTTCATTGATCTTTGCCTGATCGCTGAATTGAATACTACGTCCGGTCGAGTAGACGACAAATTGCTCAGCTATATTTCTCAGTAACCGATCGTGATCATTTGTCATAAGGGCCTGATATTGCTGAATGTTTTCAAAATTTTCCCCAGTAACGAGCTTGCTGGAAGTATCCACTATCTGGCCCAATCGAAAGCTGATTCCGATCAAGGGATCAATTGAGCCGCGAGGCGCAGAATCGCCTTCGCCGATGGACCGATAGCGATTTCGATATCCACCAATCACGTCGAATGCTTCCAGTGCGAATCCCGGAGGGTCAATACGTTGATGGCAGGATGCACAAACTGTGTGGTCACGATGTTTTTCCAGTTGCTCTCGAATGGTTGTCGTCCCACGCACATCCGGCTCGATGGCAGCGACATTCGCAGGAGGTGGCTCGGGAGGTTCGCCCAGCAAGCGGTCAAGAACAAAGGCTCCACGAGGGACTGGCGAAGTTGTTGTTCCATTTGCAGTAATCTTGAGTATTGATGCCTGCGTCAGAAAGCCACCACGTGGACAGTCTGCGGGGAGCGATACGCGACGCATTTGAGTTCCGCGAACACCCGGAATGTCATAGTGAGCGGCGAGTTTCTCGTTGACTATGACAAAGTCCGATTTCATAAAATGCGAGGCGTCGAGATCTTTCTCAAGCAATTCACGAAAATAGGCTCGAGTTTCAGCAACCATTGTGTCTTGTAAGTACGGGCTGAATTCCGGGTAGAGTTTTTTGTCTGGGTCTGTCGATGCGATTTGTGACAACTTGAGCCATTGACCTAAAAAGTCGTCAATAAATCGTTGTGATCTCGGGTGCCTGAGTAAACGCTCGATTTCAGAATGAAAAACCTGTGGATCTGTTAATGTTTTGGCTTCGACGTGTTTCAAAAGCTGCGCATCTGGAAGTGAATTCCATAGGAAGTACGAAAGTCGACAGGCAATGGCATCATCGTCGGGCTTCTCAGTCGGTTCGATGTGATACAGAAAGTCTGGAGAGACCAGAGCATTGCGATAGGCAGCACGCATGGCGAGTTCAAAACAATCCCCGGCTTTAATTCGCTCTTGAACTATGCCCACGTATTGTTGTCGCACGTCATTAGAAACTGCACGACGAAATAGACGTGGTAGGAAATCGGCGAGTAGTCGATCAGCATCAACCAGAGGGGCTTCACTTTGTACCGACCATAGCCCCAGTTCGGGATCGGGACGGTTCCTGCCTGCCCCAATCTGCCGAGGGCGCTTTCGTGATGGCAGTCGTGTTTCAGGATGCTTTCCTGGATCAAATTTGACCAAGGGATGGTCACCAAAGAGGACTTGATGACTTTGGGGTGGCCAAGTCTCGTAAAGCGGACCTTCAACATCGAGCCAATCAACGGCAATTCCGGGACCGGTAAATTCCATCGCTCGACGCTTCTTGTTGTAATTAGCTGTGGGAGCAAGTGACGCGGTATTGAAGCCGATCAGCTCGTTGTGATTCAACCAGACCGTCAACTCATGTTCCTGAGCGTGGGTCTCAGGAGCGTTGAAGTAACCGAGTACATAGCTAGGATGCTGTCCGCCGCGACCGTCGCCGGTTAGTTGCACGACCGACAGTCGCGCAGCTTCCGTTCCACGACCGGGAAGCATTTGCCCTTGATCCCATTGGAACCCCCACAACGAAGTTCGTACGCGATACCTCGCGGGGTAGATCGTTACATGTTCCATAAAATACGGGCTGACCGACTCATCTTCATGGCGGAACAAGCCGACGGTCGCACCATTACGAAAAGAGCCCCAACGTTCGTGAGCCCCCTGATCCAGATGATTCTGCTCTGCGGCTGGAGGAAATTCCGGGTCGGGTTGTTTGCTTTTCAGCAACACTCCGTCACCATTCATGACAATGTGAGCAACAAAACCTCCACGATTGACGAGTGAAATCCGCCGTGTGTGAATTGTTGGCGGTTTTGGACGTGTGGCGATGGCGTAGTCGAGAATGTGGTCCGCGGCTTCGAGGTACTTGGCGATATTCACATGTGAAATATCGAGAGCTTCAACATGCTTATCGAATCCTTGAGCCGATCCATCTGCGGGCAAGTTGTTCGCCAAGGCAATTCCCGGCATGTCGAAGAGATCGCGGATTGTGTATTCGTACTCGGTGCGGGTCAGTCGTCTTAAGCGAGGAGCGTCTTTGGCAAATAATTGCTCAGCTGCCTGTAGAGATTCTTTGAGTGAGAATAACTTGGCGTTCCGCTCGTCAGAGGTTGGTTGTTGAGCGTCTTTGGGGGGCATTTCTCCGGAGGCGATGCGATCATAGACCTTCACCCAGCGACGAAAGCTTTCCTCGTCTGTAAAGTCGGATGACAAAGACGTCAAGTCAAGCGTCGCTTCTTGAGTCGTCGTGCCGTGGCAATCGTGACAATACGTTTGGAAGAAGTCCTCGGCCTGACTCTGCGAACACAAAATGACGCTCAGCAGAATCATCAACGCACTCACTATGCTATTTTGTCTTGTCATATTGTTGTCTACATCATTTCCATGCCGCGCATTGTGCTTGTTCCGGTTGAAAAGTGATTGGTCTCGATGCCCAATCGTTGCAACATCGAGACGTAGAGGTTCGATAATGGGTAGTTGCTCTCGCGGTCGAAGACGCGATGCTGACCATGCTTGAAACCGCCACCAGCAAGCAAAACCGGGAGGTTGACGTTGGAATGCGAGTTGGCACTCCCCATGCAAGTTCCATAGAGCACCATCGTCTGATCCAACAGCGACCGTCCACCCTCAGAAGACTCGCTGAGCGAGGTGAGAAAATGATTCAGACTGTCGAATTGCCCCTCTTCGTGACCTCGCAGTTCTGCGAGCACTTCAGGCCGGTTTCCATGATGTGTGATGTTATGGATGACGGTTGTGTCGATGAAGAGCGATGCAAAGCGAGTGGAATCAGTCTCCAAGGCAAGCTTGATGACGTCGAACATCATGCGAGAACGTGCCACGAATTCGCGCGGATTCATATTCTCTATGGGAGCTTTCGCATCGACAACCGGCTTTGGACGATACTCCCATTGCTGTGCACTTTGTAAACGGCGTTCCAGTTCGCGAACGGATGTTAAATACTGATCCATTCGCTGCTGATCGGCTGATGAAAGTGAACGGTTCAGTCGCTTCGACTGTTCTCCCACAAAGTCGAGTGTGCTACGTCCCTGCCTCAACGATTCCACGCGTGCTTCGGTTTCATCCGCACGGCCCTGTATAAACAGTTTCTCAAACAGTTTGTGAGGACTCCCCTCAGCCGGAATCGGTGCGCCGCTACGGGTATAGCTGAGCGTGGCATTTTCATTGGTGATCGCCAGCACTAACGACGGGAACCTGGTCTCATTTCCCAATTCTTCCGCGGCAAGTTGATCGAGGGAAACGCCATTGCGAAAGCCACCTCGCTCGGGATGTGGCGTGCCCGTCAAGAAACATTTCTGAGCAGCATGCCCACCAGTCACTCCCGGCAAACTGACCCCGGAAAAGACTGTGAGCTTATTCCGATGTGCCGCTAATCGTTCAAGGTAAGGGCTGGCGAGATAATCGTATCCCTCGCCTTCTGGAAAGAAATAACGGGGAAGAATGCCCATATTAGTTTGGATTGCGACCATCCGTCGAGGTGCAGTCGTTTGACTTTCTTTTGCAAATGCGGGTTGCATCGCATCGAGAAAAGGAAGAGCCAACGCCACACCTGTTCCGCGAACAAGCGTATTTCTCAAGAGTGCACGTCGCGAAATAACATTCGGAGGCAAGTTTGATGTCTGCATATTTGAGTGATCCTTGAAGGACATACCGAATTCATTGTACATGAAGTCGCTCAATCTCTACCATTGTATTACGAGATATGAGAATGATATTGTAACATGTTGCAATGAGGTGCCCTTCGACTTACATTCTGAGGTGGCTTACAATTCTTATTCCTTCTTGTTTTTACAGCCTCACTCGCATCAGAAACAACTGACATGCAGGCACAGATCTCGACATTGATCTTCATCTTGGTGTTCTGCACGCCCGCAGTCGCAGACATTCAACCGTTGCTATCTCTGTTTTGCGTTGATTGCCATGGACCCGACGAGCAAAACTCAAATATCGATTTTTCGTCGTTTGATGACGAACGCATCGCCAGGCGTCAGCGGAAACTGTGGCGGAAAGCAATCGCTCAAATTGACGCCGGCCTGATGCCACCATCAACAGCAGTCCAACCCACTCCGGAACAACGCGACGCTCTACTCACCTGGATGCAACATGCCGTCAAAACAATTGACCATCATGATCCCGCCAATCGTGATCCCGGACCACTCTTGATGCGTCGGCTCACTTTAGCCGAGTACAACAATACGATTCGCGATTTAATTGGGTTCGAGTACGACGGTGCCGTCGTTGGCATGACCGAAATCTCTGATGCAGGAAATCGATTCGGAAACTTGTCGGCGGCCCTCGATATTTCGCCCAGTCAAATGGATAAATATTTTGCGGCCGCCCATGGTATTCTGGACCGACTGTTTGCGACGGAACTCAGTTCCAGCGTCGATGGACAAATTCGGGAACGGGCCAGAGCATCGCGAGAAGCCATGTTTGGGCTGAATCCCGGTGCGTGGCGAAAAGCAGAGACGAAAGTGGAACCCGCTGAAGGCGTTGAATGGAAAGAGTCTGCGGAGAGTATTATCTCCACCTTTGCCCGGCAGGCATATCGACGCCCTGTCGAACAATCCGATATTGCTCCACTCATGAAGTTGTTTGAGGTGTCATCGAAGCAGGGAAATGGGTACGTCGAATCCGTTCGCTTGGCGCTGAAGGCTGTCCTCGTCTCGCCGCATTTCCTCTATCGACTCGAAACCCACCACAAAGGAGACGCCGGGGATGTCATCCCTGTCAGCGACATTGAACTCGCTTCGCGACTCTCTTATTTCCTGTGGTCCAGTATGCCGGACAAACGACTGCTCGAACTTGCAGAACGTGGTTTGTTAAGCCAAGCCGGCCCCTCGATCGAACCCGTACCTTTCCGGGGAAGTCCGATTCGACAAGCAGGTTTCGAGACCCACCAGGGAAACAACCACGAACGAGTATTTGACGGCGATCCGCTCACTTTTCTGGATGGTCCCGATCACAACAGCTATTGGATCGGTCTCGATTTCGGCAACCCAGTCACGTTCAACCGCATTCGCTTTGCTCCACGACCAACACTCGAAGGGCGTATGATAGGTGGTGTCATTCAAGCCTCTTCAACGGCCGACTTCAGCGAGAATGTGGTGGAGATTTTCGCAATCAGCGAGGCACCTCAAAAAGGTTGGACGACGCGGGAGTTGGATTCACCACTCACTTATCAATTTGTTCGTTATCTTCCCCCACCGAACGCATTTGGAAACATCTCTGAACTGGAAATTTGGGGAATGGCCCCGGGTACCGTTTTAGAACAACAAGTCGAACGCATGCTGGCAGACCCGAAAGCAAAGGCACTTACCGAGCAATTCGCGATGCGCTGGCTTCAACTCGATCAACTTTCGACGGCTCGACCCAGCACCGAATATTTCCCGACGTTTAACTGGAAAATGCGGCAAGCGATGTACGAGGAAACCTTCACATTCTTTGATCGACTACGGCAAGACGATGGTAATCTTCTTGATCTTCTCGATGCTGATTACACTTTTGCCAACGAAATTTTGGCAGCGCATTATGGAATCGATGGTGTCTCTGGGAAAGATTTCACGCGAGTTTCTCTGACTCCCGAACAGCATCGTGGTGGTCTATTGGGAATGGGCAGCGTACTGGCGATTACATCTCACACTTCGCGCACGAGTCCCACACTTCGTGGAAAATGGATTTTGGAAACGCTTTTCGGCACGTCTCCTCCTCCTCCACCTGCGAATGTGTCCCAATTGGATGAAGCGAATTCGGACACAAAAGAGCCATTGACGTTTCGCGAGAAGCTAGCCCAGCATGCCCATGACGCCTCGTGTGCTGCCTGTCATCGTCGCATGGATCCGTTGGGATTCGCCTTGGACAATTACAACGCCGTCGGACAATGGCGACTCAGCCATGGTAGTCAGCCTCTGGATGTTTCCGGCTTGCTGCCGAATGGAGAGTCGTTTGCCGGTGTCGACGAACTCAAAGGAATTCTTGTTAACAGGCAAGACGAGTTTCTCCGGAATCTGACCGAGCAAATGTTGATGTACGCTTTGGGCCGCGAACTCGATTTTTACGACGATGGCCCAGTCCGAAAGATTGTGCAGGAACTCGAACAGAACAACCATCGGCTTTCGGTGCTCGTTTCTGGTATCATCAATAGTTATCAGTTTCGTCATCGCCTCAACACCGATCACTCGGCACTGACGAATTAAGCGATTTGCGAGCTCAGCCTATGAAAATCACCCGCCGTCAACTGTTACGCAGCGCAGGTGCCAGTGTTGCGCTGCCGTTTCTTCCTTCGTTGCTTTCCCAAGAAGCTCGTGCAGCCGCAGACTCTTCGGGGCCGCCAATGCGAATGGGCATTTTCACGGTGGCTGGAGGTACGGTCCTCGAATCATGGAAGCCAGAAACAGCGGGTAAGCTCGACAAATTGCCCTCGATTTTACGTCCGCTCGACTTTGCGAAAGATCACCTCACGGTCGTCTCTGGACTCTGCCAAGATGGTCGGAGCGAAAATCTCAACGCGCATGAACATTGTGCCTTCACGCATTTGACGGCTGCTCCCTCTGTCAAGAAAGAAGGCGGTCAACTGTTCGCGAGTCCTTCCGTCGATCAGGTTGCCGCCAGTGTATTCGCGAGTAAGACTTATCTGCCATCGCTCGAAATCGGAATGACACACAATCAGTATTCGTTTCGGAGTGCAAACCGAATCGCACCGTTTGAAGCGAATCCACGTTTGGTCTTCGACCGTATGTTTCGTGGACGATCACCGGTTGTTCCCAATTGGAAACGACGCGCGGCCGCTGTCGATCTTGACAAGCAAGTCATCACGCCTTCTTCGCCGGATCGCAAGGTAATCGATTTGGTCCTCGCACAGGCCAACGACCTGCGACGTCAAGCGAGCAAAGCTGATCGCGAGAAGCTGGAGCAGTATGTCGAATCAGTGCATTCGCTCGAGACTCGGATTGCTTTCATCGAAGAGCAACATCAGCAGGAAATTCTTGATCTTGCTTCTCCGGGACCATCGCAATTGATCATCCCTGAAAATCTTCCGCCGGAAGGAACTCCGATTTGGGAGATCACGCATCCCATCGACAGAGACCCCGAGCGACAGGGGGAATATATCAAGCTCTTGGCAGAGCTAATGGTACTCGCATTCCAGACCGACACCACCCGTGTCGCGACCATTGCCGCGGGAAGCGATGAAGCCATGTTTCCCGGTGTTGTGACCGTTGGCTACGAACGGCATTGCCACACGATCGAACATCAAGGCAACGCGGGCCGCGTCGAAGATGCCGACCCCATTGCTCGTGAAGGCTGCCGCCAAATTCACGCTTGGTATACGTCGCTGTTTGCTGAAATGCTGCGTCGCATGCAAGAGATTGACGAAGGTGGTCGTTCGCTGCTCGACAATACTTTGGTTCTTTATACATCCTATATGGCGAATGGTGGTCACGGTCGCGATGATTATCCCGTGGTCTTAGCGGGTGCAACTGGTCAGTTGAATAAAGGCCTCCATCTGACCTTTGAAGATCACGCACCGATGGCGAATCTCTATGTCGAAATGCTTGATCTGATGGGCATCTCGACAAAAACGTTTGGCAACAGTCACACATCCCGCTTCGCGGGAAATCTGAATGGTCGGTTACCGGGGTTGCGTATTATGTAAGTGAGCAGTGGATGGCAGAAACATGGCATCACAGTCAGTCGATTTTCTTACCTACTACCAACTATTAGATACCAGTCTTCCAGGAAAGATTATTTATGTTCAGCGCTGTCGGTCACAATGGTTTGCGCATGGTCTCATTAGATGGGATCGATTGGAGCAACATACAAACTGGCAAAGAAGGGGAAACATTTCGAGCTGTCTGTGCAGGGAATGATCTCATCGTGGCAGTCGGTTCCTACGGCGGGAGCAATCTCTTCTCAGCGACTCGAGACGGCATCACTTGGACACACAACTCACAGGACGCACAGTACTCAAAATATATCCGAGGCATTGGCTTCGGCAACAAGCAGTTTCTCGGGCTGGGTGGCGATCCGGGCAGTGTAGGGAGCAGTAAACCGTTCACGATGACGACAAAGGATGGCATCTCGTGGAACGATCCACATCAAGTAGGTGGCAAGAATATGCTGCGGAGAATCGCCTGGGGGAAAAATCGCTTTGTGGCGGTCGGTGATCGCGGTCGCCGGACGACTTCAGTTGACGGGATCACCTGGTCTGATGCTGAAGAAGTGAAAGCCATCGACACACTCATCGATATCGCTTACGGAGCGGGTCTTTTTGTAGGCGTTGGTTTGCATGGTTTGCGGATGACGAGTGCCGATGGCCTTACTTGGACCGGTCTTCAGAGAGGCGAAGAGGGCGAACATCTCAATTCGATTCTCTGGGCTGATGATCGATTTGTGGCAGTCGGTTTCGGAGTCACATTCAGTTCAACCGATGGACGCACTTGGAAACGTCTGCCCAATCAGTCCGCTCCACAAACCGCCACCTTCGGCAACGGCATCTTCGTCGGAGCCTCTTGGCGGGGGCGAATGTTCCATTCGTTGGATGCCGTGACGTGGAAGCCAGTTTTCAAAGCAGAACAGCATGTGGAATCTTTGTGTTACCTGAGCAAGTCAATATGATCGATTATTTCATCTCTCTGGCCGCGTTGAATCTCATTCTGTTCTCTCTCGTCGCGAATGCACAAGAGGAGGCTGAAAAAGTGACGACCTCGTCGCCGAATTTTACCGATGACATCAAGCCAATATTGAGAACGCACTGTCTGAAGTGTCACGGTGATGACAAGCAGGAGGCAGGGCTGAATTTGCAAAGTTACGGTTCACTGCTCCGTGGCGGAAGCAGTGGCAAAGTCGTAGAAGCAGGACGATCAAGTCAAAGCCTGTTGTTTCAGGCCATCACGGATCCTGATGATGATGCCCGAATGCCACCCAATAGCCCGGCGATTGCCAAGCCAAAGATTGAACAAATTCGCAAATGGATCGACAGCGGGCTGTTGGAAACGGCCAACAGCAAATCGATGGTGAAGACCCGCAATCTCACATTCAAACCGAGTGTGAGAACGGATGGGGAATTCGACGGACCGCCCGCGATGCCAACAAACTTGCCTGCGATCGATGCTCCCAATCTGACGCGTCCGTTTCCCGTTCTTGCAATGGATGCCAGTCCCACTGCACCGTTGATTGCAGTTGCCGATCAGGATCAAATCCGGTTTCTCCATACCAAAACTAAACAGGAAATCGGGCGAGTGGCTTTCCCGGAAGGGATTCCCCAAGTCATTCGGTTCAGCCGCGATGGTGTTGTCCTGATGGTCGCTGGCGGTCGCCCTGTCGAATCGGGGCGTGTCGTACTATTTGACGTTGATTCTGGAAAGCGACTGGCTGAAGTAGGAGATGAAAATGATGCTGTGCTTGCGGCTGATCTCAGCCCAAACCAACGGCTCGTGGCCCTCGGTGGATCGGGGCGCGTCGTCAAAGTCTATTCGACGACAGAGGGAACACTGCTCTACAAATTGATAAAGCATACCGATTGGGTCACGGCGATTGCGTTCAGCCCTGACGGAAAAAAACTGGCGACTGCGGATCGCGCAGGAGGTCTCCATTTGTGGGATTCTGAAAGTGGAGGGATTTTATTAAATCTTGAAGAGCACAAAGCCGCTGTGCGTGCGCTCGATTGGCGAGACGACAGCCGCCTGTTGGCATCGGCGGGAGAAGACGGTCGCATCGTCTGGTGGGATACGAATGACGGCTTTCCAGCCGTCAACAAGCCAAACGCTCATCCACCACAACGTCCGCAGGGAACATACGGCACCATTCCTAACGGCGTGTTGGCTGCTCGGTTCGATGCCATAGGACGACTCGTCACATCGGGTCGTGATCGCATGGTTCGAGTATGGGATGTCAATGGAGGCAAACTTGAAAAGTTCAAACTCGAAAGCGGGGTTCCTTTGAGTGTGGTCCTCCCGAATTCCGGCAATGACCCGGTTTCAGGCGACTCGGCGGGCAACATCATCTTCTGGAAGAAATAGGTTCACAACTTACGAATTCACGATAAGAAATGAAGCCATGAAAAAGAACAAAGTCAATCAATCAGGCTGTCCAGAGTTTCGTGCGATGACTCGGCGACAGGCTCTGCAAACGGGCATGTTTGGTGCCTTGGGGATTTCGCTGAGTGACATGCTCCGTCTGGAAGCTGCCGACAACGATGCGTTCACTCAGTCGGCAGGAAAAACGAAGAAAGCGAAAGCACTGAGTGTGATTCAGTTGCATCTGGGCGGAGGGTTTCAGCAACAGGAATCATTCGATCCCAAGCCAGAAGCTCCCGTTGAGATTCGCGGTTCGTTCGGTGTGACAAAAACCAGGTCGAGCGAAGTCCTCAGCGACAACTTCCCACAAACTGCCAAAATCGCCGACAAGGTCACAATCTTGCGAAGTCTGGTCGGTCGCGTGCCAGATCATGGGTTGGCGACATACCATTTATTTACAGGGTATCCCAAAACGGCGGTCATCGATTATCCGCAGATGGCATCAATCGTATCGCACGAACTCGGAAAGCGGGGCGAACTTCCGCCCTATGTTGCCATTCCCAATAAGAATCCTTTTTCGGGAGGAACGGGATTTATTAGCAGTGCCTATGGTCCCTTTGAACTGGGATCGGATCCAGGAGCACAGAATTATCAAGTGCGAGATTATTCCCTTCCTGAAGAAGTTTCGTCCGAACGCTTTGAACGAAGATTATCGGCACGGCAAATCGTCGAGCAGCGTCTCCGCGATCAACAAGTCGATCCCAATACGCTCGAAACAATGGACGATTTCTATCAACAGGCACAAACACTGTTGACCTCCTCCCAAGCACAAACAGCCTTTCGACTCGATGGCGAAACCGATGCGACATTCGACCTCTACGGTCGCGATGTGGTCGGCCTCAAAGGCCCCGATAATAAGTTTCACCCCAAGGGTCTCGCTGAGCGTCTTATCGTCGCGCGGCGCCTTGTGGAATCAGGCGTGCGATTTGTGACCGTGACTTATGGAGCCTGGGATTGTCATGTCGATGTTCGTTCTAACACGCTCGATCAAATGCCAGCTCTCGACCATGCGATTGCCGGTCTTGTAGCCGACTTGGATCAACGCGGCCTGCTCGACTCAACAATATTCTGGGTGACTTCCGAGTTTGGTCGCACGCCCAAAGTGAATCGTGACGGTGGACGCGATCACCACGCGCGTTGCTACTCAAATCTGATTGCAGGAGGTGGATTTACTCGTGGGCAAATTTACGGAGCAAGTGACGCCACCGGAGGCGAACCATCGCGAGATGCGCTGCCGCTGGAGAGCCTGTTGTTCACGATCTATCACCAACTGGGAATCGACGCCAATAAAGAGCTGCTCGCTTTCGGGACGCGTCCGATTGAGATCATCAAGAATGGGAAACTCGTGGAAGGTCTGTTAAGTTGAATTTGAGAACAAGAATTTCATTAGCGCTGTTGTTGCTGACCACAGCTCCTGCGGTCGCAAATATGGTCAAAAATATCGAAGCTGTGCGACCTCGAATCGGTCAGCGAGGGACAACGGTTGACGTCCGTATACAAGGGATTTCACTCACCGATCCTCGTCAAGTCATATTTTTTCGACCCGGCATCAAAGCGATCGACATCCAACCGTCACAAAAAGTTCCTCGGCGAGGGTTTGCTCACGGTGGAACGATTAGCGAAGAAGTGCTCTGTCGGTTTGAAATCGCCGCTGATTGTGTTCCCGGCGAGCATGCGTTTCGTTTGCTGACAGCGACTGAACTGACTTGCATTGCCACATTTCATGTCTCTCCGTTTCCGGTGGTCGATGAAAAGGAGCCCAATAATGCCTATCCTAATGACACCTTAGCAACTGCGATGCTCGTCAATGGGAATACCACCATTCGCGGACAACTTGGGAACGGTGGTCGAGCTGATCGCGACCTGTATCGTGTCGAAGGAAGCACAGGGCAACGGCTTTCCGTCGAGGTCGATTCCGCGCGACTGGCAGATACTCATTATGGCGACTCCGAATTCGACTTGGCCATCAAAATTCTCGATGCTAATGGAAGCGTTCTGGCAGCCAACGATGATAATTCCCTGCATCTTCAGGATCCCGTAGTCAGTACTAAACTCAATCAAGACGGGCCGGTGTTTGTCGAAGTGCAACGATCGATCTTCACGCCTCGCGAAACGTTGTACTGTGTCCATATTGGAGACTTTCAGCGACCGCGCGCTGCCTACCCGCCGGGAGGACAGACGGGAACGGAACAATCGATACGGTTTGTCGGTGATCCACTGGCCGACTTTGATAACAGGGTTTCCTTTGAGCCTCATGGAGGCCCTTCCCGAACGATTCACCACTTTGGAGAGGCCCCTTCACCGATAAAACTGCGGAACAGTCCGTTTCCAAACCTGTTGGAAGAGGAAAATTCTGAAGTGAATCGCGTTGACCGTTTTCCGATTGCCATTAACGGCATCATCAACACACCCACCGACACCGACAGCTATCGCTTTTCTGCGACAAAGGGCAAACGCCTGAGAATTCGCGTGTTGGCGGCCTCGCTTGGATCGCCAATTGATGCAGTCATTCGGATCCGACCGATTAATGAGAAGGGGCAACCCGGCCCTATCGAACTGGAATTGGATGATGCACCGCTACCCGACCATGATATCTTCGGAACCGGATTTCGCGGCGGTGGAGGCTTACAGGAAGCGATCGATCCAGCCGTCCTCTGGGAGGCAAAGCAAGAAGGCGATTATCTATTGGAGATTCGTGATCCGAGTGGTTCGGGCGGGCCAACCGCTGTGTATCGGATTGAGATGGAGCCGCCACGAACTGTCGTTCAGACTTTGCTGAGTAGCGCCACTTTTGATTGGACCGAATCAACCCGTGTCTCGGGACTGGCAGTTCCCCGAGGTAATCGCTGGACCATCAACTTCAGTCTTCCCCACGGACAATGGGACCAGATCAGAAGCGATTACGATCTCGTCGCTCATGGACTTCCAGTGGGAGTTCGATTGATCACCCCCAGAGTTCCGGCGGCCGCGACTCGCTGGCCGTTACAGTTTGAAGTCGATGAGTCGGTTCAGCCGACCGGGGCTGTATTTACTCTCGAAGCCAAGCCGGTCGATGGTTCGCAACATGTGGATACGCGTTCTCAACAAAATGTCCCCTTTATCAATCATTCGGGCGGAGACGCATGGCGCACCGTTCGTACCGAGCAATACATTCTGGGGGTCACAGACCCGGCTCCGTTTTCGATTCACGTCGAAGCACCCAGTGTTCCGATTGTGCGAGGTGGGGAGATGGCAATCCCGATTCGAATCACCCGACACGGAGATTTCAAAGGAAGTGTTGCGATTCGTTGCGGAGATGTTCCACGATCAATTTCACCTCCGCCACCGCTGATGATTCCTCCAGATCAGAATGAGTGCATATTGCAACTCGGAGCACAATCGAATGCTCCCCTAGAATCGTTACCGCTCTATGTCATTGGTAGCACTGTTCGAGACGACATCGATGATTATCTCGGTACCGGACACATTCGCGTGTCATCCAAAATTGTCACGTTACAAGTCGCACAGCCATATCTCGAATTGCTCGCTCAACCGGAGAGTATCCGTCGAGGAGAGACCAAACCGTTCGTCTGGACTGTCCGTCAGCTCACACCGTTTGAAGGAGAAGCGGAAATCACGCTTCTCGGGCTGCCAAAAGGGGTCAGTATCGTTAAACCGATCCCCACCATCAACAAAGATTCCACAGAGGTCACATTTCGGATTAAGGCGACCGACGAAGCACTATTGGGCCAAGCAAACGAGTTGACCTGTGCCGTGCGGCTTTCGGTCGGACAGCAACAGATCGAGCAACGGACGGGCAACGGCATTTTAAGAATTGATCCCGCAAAGGTAATACCGTGATTCAGGCTGACTTCCAAACATCACCAGCTTTGCAACGAAGCCAAGGCAAACGATTTTCGCTTTGTCTTGGTGTGTTCATGTTTTGTTGCACCCTTAATTCAAATCTACTCGCTGAAGATGTCAGCTTTCAGCAGGACGTGATGCCGATCCTGTTTCGGGCCGGATGCAATTCAGGAACGTGCCACGGTGCAGCCCGCGGTAAAGACGGGTTTCACCTGTCGTTATTTGGTTACGATCCCCAAGGAGACTACTTTCGTATTAGTGAAGAAATGATCGGTCGGCGTATCAATGTCGCTCGACCTGAACAGAGCCTGTTGCTGCGTAAGGCAACAGGCCGCGTGCCGCACACGGGAGGCAAACTCTTTGATCCAGAAAGTGAATATTATACAACGTTACTGCGTTGGATCGAAGAAGGAGGACTCAATGACGCTGGTCCTGTCCCGGAAGTGGTGGAACTGAAATTGTCCACCGACAGCTTTGTTTTCAATCGGGCGGGCGAGCAGAATTCGATTCGTGTCACTGCGATTGCCAGTGACGGATCGCAACGTGATGTCACAACTCTTGCCCGATTTCACAGCAATAACGGCAGCGTCGTCGACATCCGGGAAGATGGCCGCCTCACCGCCACCGGCCCCGGCGATAGCAACGTCTTTGCTCGCTTCAATCGATTCACTTCTGGAGCTGAAGTGATCGTGCTTCCTTCAGCGGAAAATTTCACTTGGCCCGATCCTCCGGTGGTAAACTACATTGACGAGCTTGTGTTTAACCGTTTACAGAAATTACGCATCGCCCCTTCACCACTGTGCGATGACGAAACCTTCTTGCGTCGAATTACTCTGGATTTGGCAGGCCGGTCACCAACGGTCGATGAATATCACGCCTTTGTATCAGATCAAAGTGCTAAGAAACGCGAACAGAAGATTGATTCGCTCCTCGCAGACGACGCTTTTGCCGACTTATGGACAGCTCTCTGGGCGGAACAACTACGCATTATGGGTGGCAACTATGCACCCGTGGGGACGCACATTAAAGCCGCCGACGCATACTATGAATGGATTCGAACGCAGTTAAGGAATGATCGACCGCTCAACGATTTCGTTTCGGAAATGGTCTCCGCGTCGGGCAGCAATCTGATCAACGGTCCCGCCAATACCTATACAATGCTGGTACACGGGCCACGATTTGAGCCCAAGGCATTCGCCGCCGATTTTTCCCAGGTGTTCCTCGGCATCCAGATTCAGTGTGCAGAATGCCACAACCACCCGTTTGATCGTTGGACGATGGACGACTATTACAGCTTTGTCAGTTTTTTTTCCGGCATCAAAAGAAAACCGGGCGTCGAACCGCGCGAGCAACGCATCTACTACGACACAACAATGCCGCCCGCCCGGCATTTGGTCGATGGTCGCCCCATGCCCGCCCGCACACTGGGTGCCAACGAACCTCTCGATTACACGGGCGATCCGCGGCAACAACTTGCAGATTGGTTAACCTCAGCTGACAACGAGATGTTCAGCCGCAATCTTGCCAATCGTATTTGGGCTCAGCTACTTGGTCGAGGAGTCATCGAGCCGGTTGATGATGTTCGCGTCAGTAATCCACCGACCAATGAACCGCTGCTGCGTGCCTTATCAGAACATCTCGTAGATTCAGATTTCAATCTCCGAACTCTGGTCCGTGAAATTTGTAACTCGCGGGTGTACCAATTGAGTTCTCGGCCAAACGATTCAAATCGTTTAGATACACGTCAGTTTTCTCACGCGAAATTGCGTCGTCTTCGGGCTGATGTGTTGATGGATTCCGTAGTGACAGTTACCGGTGTGCCTCGAAACTTCAGTGGATTTCCCACCGGAACGCGAGCGATTGACGTGTACCCACGGCTCTCTGGTGATACAGGAGGGCCACAATTTGGCGACCAATTCTTTGAAACATTCGGACGTTCCAGCCGGGCAACGATTTGTGCCTGCGAAACCAAGACTGAACCAACATTGTCACAGACGCTCCATCTCGCTGTTGGCGACACCTTGCGGTCTCGGCTCGGCGCGGGAGGGCGCATCAATGAGCTTCTGGCAAGCAACAAAACACCAGAGACGATGATCGAAGAACTTTTTGTTATGGCGCTCAACAGAAAGCCGACTCCCGAAGAACTCAGTTCCATGCAAGCACTTCTCGCCAATGCCGAAAACGATTATTCGGCTTACGAAGACATTCTGTGGGGATTACTGAACTCCACGGAATTTGCATTTAACCATTAGAGTCATTCTACTTCTCACTTCAATCGGGGTCGGTAAACATGCGGCTGCTCATTATTCTGAGTCTGATGATTTCAAATTCTGTTTGCTTGGCAGATGAAAAACCAACGAGATTCTCTCTTTGGAAGGGACAAGCCCCTAATGGTGATGGGACTTTTGAGGATGGGGAGGCGTGGTTGACTCTGCACCGCCCAGAGACTCCCAGCGGACCCGCCATCATCATCTGTCCCGGCGGAGGATATGGAGGGTTAGTGACTGGTGCGGAAGGTCACGAAATCGCAAAATGGCTGAACCGCCACAGTATTACCGGACTTGTCTTGGAGTATCGATTGCCGAAGGGAAGGCCGTTTGTTCCATTGTTGGACGCACAACATGCGATTCGGACAGCACGTGCGAATGCCATTGACTGGAAGATTGATTCGGACAAACTTGGCATCATCGGCTTTTCCGCTGGCGGACATTTGGCGTCCACGGCGGCGACTCATTTCGACAAGGGTGACAAGAATTCCGAGGAACCGATCAAGCGACAATCCTCCCGTCCTGACTTTGCGATTCTTGTTTATCCCGTCATCACGATGGCTCCCACGACGCACGGCGGTTCACGTCGCAGGCTCCTCGGAGAAAAGCCTTTGACCGAATTGATTGAGCTCTTCTCCAACGAAAAGCAGGTCACAGCCCAATCCTCTCCGACATTCTTAACCCATGCCCTTGATGACAAAGTCGTTGTTCCCGCAAACAGTCGGGCATTTCATGACGCTCTGAAAAAACACAACGTCCCTACGGAATATCTGGAATTGCCGTCCGGCGGACACGGTCTCAATCGCTATCAAGGCCCCATGTGGGAGGCTTGGCAAAAGCGGTCACTGGAGTGGCTCAACAATCTGCACAAAGAGCAGACCACAAAGCCATAACCATCAGACGATGCGAAGAGTCCATTCAGCAGCAGGCGATCTCTTCTCAACGCGAGGCTTTCAGTTGAGAAATCGTTGCCTTGAGTTTAGTCAATGCTGCGGGATTTTTGTTGAGTGGTTTATCGGAGAAGGCGGGAAGCAGTTTATCCCAGACAATGTTCAATTCCGCCTGGATGTTACCGGTGTTGGCAGTGATGGCGATTACGGCATCCTGCTCGGGCAGCACAATGCAAAACTGACCGTCTTTGCCGTCACCACGATAGGCGTTGTGTCGGCACATCCAAAATTGAAAGCCATAACCTTGATTCCAGTCGGAATCGGGATTGTCGCCATTGGGGACTTGTTTCGAGGTCGCTTGTTCAATCCACTTGGCAGGAATGAGTTGATTACCGTTCCATTTTCCTTTTTGAAGGTATAACTGCCCAAATTTAGCGATATCTTCAGTTCGCAGGTACAGTCCGTATCCACCAATCGAGATACCTTGTGGACTGTTATCCCATTTCGGTTTCTCGATTCCAAGTGGTTCAAAAAGACGTGGAGTTAAATAGTCGAGAACGGTTTCTCCAGTCACTTTTTGCACGATGGCAGAGAGCATGTAGGTTGCGGGTGTGTTGTAGCGAAAGTGCTTACCTGGTTTGTGTGGGACAGGGTGAGCCAAAAATGCCTGCGCCCAATTTTTGGCAACTCGCCAGTTGAGTTCATTCTGATGACCGGCATTCATTGTCAGTAAATCGCGAATTCGCATTGCCTGCAAGTTTGCAGACGGGCTCGGTGGGATGTCATCGGGAAAAAACTTGGTGACTTGATCGTCGAGAGCGATCTTGCCCTCTTTGATAGCGAGCCCGACAGCCGTTGAAGTGAAGCTTTTACTCAGTGACCACAAGACATGCGGCTTTTCTGCCGACTCGGGTTCCCACCAGGCCTCAGCAACGACATGTCCGTGTCTCACTATCATGAAGCTGTGCATCGAGTGAACCTCCCGATCCGCAGTTTGAATAAAGTCACGAATTGCTTCGGAGGAAACTCCTTGTGCTTCGGGAGTGCTTCGCGGCAATCTCGTCTCTTGCGCCACGAGTCCACTGGTGGGAACAAAGCACAGAGCGATGGTCAGCGTAAATACTTTCATGCAAGTCTTCTTTTTTGGTGATTATTATGGTGTCAGTCGTTTGTCATGAAATCCCAAATAAGGAAACGTCACTCCGAAACCTCGGGTTTTTGTTCCGTCAAATGTTTGACAAACCAGCCGACCATTCCCAAGGTCGCCCTGTGAGCGTCTTCTCCGGCGAAGCCATGCCCAGCGTTCTCGAATTCGATAAGTTGACTCTCAACGCCAGCTTTTTTGAAAGCCGCCTGAATATTGCGGCTGTGAAAGATTGGGACGAGTTCGTCTTTTGCACCTGCGAGCAGTAGGGTTGGTGGATCATCGGCAGTGACATGCAACAATGGTGAATCAACGGCGGCCGTCTTTTGATCAATTCGAAGAGCAGGAAAATTTGCGTACGCGGGGAGTCGGTTGGGGGCATCTTGGGCGGCCACTCGCAAGTCTGTTGGGGCGACATAAGCAACGATAGCTTGTACGCGATCACTCACTTTCCGTACGGGATCCTTGGAGTTGGGATCACCTTCGTCAGACGCAGTGCCGAGCATCAACGAGAGATGACCGCCAGCAGTCATCCCAAAGACGCCGATCCGAGCAGGATCGATGGCGAATTTCTCGGCGTTCATGCGAATGAAACGAACGCTGTGCCGCACATCGGCAACCGCTTCAGCAATTGAGAATTTGGGACTGCTGCCATGACGCACGGCAAACACGGTGAACCCTGCGTCGGTTAATGGGCGAAACATGTGTTGAGTTTGCTCCGGCGACGTCCAATGCGAGTACCAGCCTCCGCTCACCATAAATAATACCGCTGCGCCGTTGGCGTTTTTTTTGGGTGTGAAGACATCGAAGGTCGTTGCCAATCCGAATTTGTGACCATAGACAACATCGGGAGTAATCTCGACCTCTTCCGCGTTGAGCGGAAATGCCGCCAAAAAGGCCAAACAGCGAGCGGTAGTTGTTATCATTCGTGGCATGTGAAGTCCCCTTGGTTGTCGAGAGTTGTAATGAGCCGTTTCAAGCGTTTTATCAATGTTCGTGACGTCGGATGAAGTTTGAGCAATCGGTCACACGAATTCGACGTTCTTGTTTTGTGGGCGAACTGGTCTATTCATTGCTCAGGTCGCGGATTCGGATGTTGCGGAACATAATGTTGTTGGGTTACCCGTGATCCTGGAAACCAATGTAACCTTTGAGCGGTCGGTCTTTGACGGGTGTTTGGCTCAGGTCAACATCAATAATCGATTCACCGTTGAGTTCAACCCGATATTGTGAGCCGATGCAGGTCACAACCATTCGGTTCCATTCACCAGGTGGTCGAGACATATTCTTTGATGCCGCTGCACTGGTGCTGACAATACCACCATGATCGTGCGAGCTGAGAGGCCCTTCTTTTTGGGAGGAATCGAGAATCTGGGCTTCGATTCCTGTGCCAACAGGGTCTTTCAAATCGCCAACGCGAAAGTAGAATCCACTGTTTCCACCGGGCGGGTAGGAATATTCAAAGTCGGCAACAAAATCTTTGTACTGCTTCTCGGAGAAAAGATACGCATCGTAACGGGTCCAACCTTTTTCACCCTCGCGGGGCCGAATGAGAAGCGAACCATCCTCTTGAGGGAGCCAATTCCCGGTGGTCTTCCAGCCACTTAAGTCTTTGCGGTTGTAGAGCGAAGAAAATTGCGATAAGTCGCGCAGTTTCAAGTTTCGCCAACGGACTTCGTAAGGCCCTTGACCAGCGCCGATGCCGTGGACCTGTAATCCAATGAACCCTTTAGGATGAGACTCATAACGCTCATCATGTGTCAGGTTTGAGATCTGATGACCGTTGATCCACGTTTGAATTTGATTTCCAAACGCGACGACGCGGTAAGAGTTCCATTCACCATCGATGAAGTGATCGTGTGGTTTGCGATCCGCATCGGGCGTCATCCACCCCCCCCGCCGATTCGCCGTATACATAGCCTGCCATCTTGTCGAGTGAGATTTCGACTTGAGGCCCATTGACACGACCTTCTGGAGTGTCGCCAACTGTTTGCGAACGAATTTGAACACCGGAATTCAATTGAGGATCAACCTTCACCTCAAAGTGAAATTCAAAGTCGCCGTAGAGTTTGTCAGAGCACAGGAACGAATTTGGACTACCTTCATTGGTCTTTCCAACAATCGCACCGTCCTCGACACGATAGGTGGCGGTGCCATTCTTCTGAGTCCAGCCCATCAGATCTTTACCGTTGAAGAGATTGGCTAATCCCGTTTGAGGTTCTTCCGCATGGATCGCGGTTGTCAAGAAAGTCATCGCCAGCAAGGAAAGTGTTGTCAGTTTCATGAGAATCGCCGCCAAATAATGAGCGATTGTGATGAGATTTGCAACAGGCTGAGTGAGCATTCATCTCACTCAGCTACGTAACGTCTAGGGGAGTGGCAGGACTTCAACTTTACGGATATGAACGATGCTGCCGGGGTCGTGATGCTGGAAAGCAAAATGACCTTCTTTGAATGTCTTTTCAAAGTCGAGATACTCATACAGTTCGTTGTTATTGATGGTCACTTTGATGCGGGTCATTTTGCGCCCGCGCCAAATGTCATCGCGGACTTCAATTTCATAAGTGAACCAGGTGTCAGGTTTGACGTGTTGTTGGTAGACGTGACACATGCCATAGAGTGACCCGGTGCGGATCGGATCGGTGTGAGTGCTGTCGATTTGAGCTTCGTAACCATCACTGAAGCCCGGTTTGCGTGTTGTGCGGAAATAAAGTCCTGAATTACCGCCGTCGCTGATTTTGATCTCTGCTCGATATTTGAAGTTTTTGTACGAACCTGATGTGTTGACCAACATCGAAGCTGGTCCAGACCCGGAAAGCGCCCCATCTTTCACACTCCAAACACTATTTTCATTACCGACTTTTTCCCAACCATTCATGGTCTTGCCGTCAAACAATGATTTCCATTTGGCGTTATCTTCTGCAGAAATGTCTGCTCCAACAAAACATATCAGGAGTAGAGAAAAATTGAGGGTGATGTTGCGAATCGACATTTGCGATCTTTCAAAAAAGAGATGTTGACGAACTTACAATTTTTGCGAGCAGCAACTGAATTCGCAATGGTGCGATATTGCAAATTCCTTATAATAAATCATTACACACTTCGATGAACTGCATGGTCATCATTGGATTCGATATGTCGCAACAAGAAATTGCACTGATCTTGAACATCAACAAGCCGTACGACCGTAAGGTTGTCACGGGGATCGCTCGCTTTACGCGAACGCATCGCAAATGGCGGCTCTATGTTGAAGACGAGCCGCTGGCGAAAATCCCTAACTTAAAGCGTTGGCGTGGACAGGGGTTGATTGCTGATCTTGACGATCAACAGGTGTTTGAAGCGGTGAGAGGACTGAAGTTTCCTGTGGTAAATATCGGTGGAGCTATTTTTGATAAGGCATGGACTCACGATACACCCTACGTCACCACAGACAATCCGGCGGTTGCTAAATTGGCTGCACAACACTTTCTGGATCAAGGATTCACAAATTTTGCGTACTGCGGAATTCGACAGACGCCTTTCAATCCTTGGTCACGAATGCGAGGGGTCTGCTTTCAGGAGGCGGTGAACGAACGAGGCTTTGACTGTTCGACGTATTTTGGAAGACACTCAAGTGCGCAACAGTGGGAAGCCGTTCAGAAAGGTCTTTGTAACTGGCTTTCCACATTACGATTGCCGATTGGATTGTTTGCCTGTAACGATGCCCGTGCCAGGCATGTTCAGGAAGCATGTCGTCGATTAGGGTTACGCATCCCTGCGGACGTTGCCATTCTTGGCGTTGATAATGATGAAATGATATGCGAACTGGCGTACCCCACATTGTCCAGCATCGTGTTGGGAACCAATACGATTGGATATGAAGCGGCTCGACTGCTCGACGACTTAATTTCCGGGCGGCGAATTTCGAACTCGAGACGTCGTCAAATTGTACCCCCGATTGGCATTGACGTTCGGGAGTCAACCAACACGATTGCCATTACTGATAAACTTGTTGCGCGCGCTGTCGAATATATACGCTTGCAGCTTGAATCGGGAGTGCGCGTTTCGGACGTACTCAAGGAAATGGATGTCTCACGCTCGACTCTTGACAACCGTTTTCGAGTCACTCTCGGTCGCACTGTGCACGACGAAATTGAACGCTTTCGTTTGGAGCGAACACAGGAGTTATTGAAAACAACAAATGACACACTCTCCGAAATTGCAACTCAGACGGGATTTGGTTCTGTGCAATATTTGGCAACGGTGTTTCGACGCTCGACAAAACTAACTCCGGGCCAATACCGACAGCAATTCAAGTGACGTTCATCGTTTGTTTCTGATGCTCTCAAATCTACGTAAAATCCCCAAACAATTCTGACAGGACTGAAGAGACGCGCGGGGGCTAAAAAGACCTAATGGCGTTAAGTCGTTATCAAAACTGATCTTTGACAACCAGAACCGACTTTTAGAGTGCACAGGCACAATTCGGAGCATCCGAAATTGACTCAAAACGATGGTTTCGTGTGCGAATAGTCGCGGTCAATACACACCTTCATCGCAGTGATCTGGGAGATTGACGCACAGAGAGACGTTACGCGGCCCGTCGTTCGTACGACTTGATCACATCGCCCAAGTCTGTACGACAGACGATCTCATTAACATTGATGTCATGGTTTTCAGAGGGTGGGTCACCACCAATGGGCGGCATGAATTTGAGCGAACTATGAGCCCTGCGATTATTGTAGTGCTCAAAAAACCGGGACAGCAGATAATCGAGATGCTTGTGTCCAAAGATCAGGAAGTGGTTCAAGCATTCGTGCTTGATGGTCTGAATGACCCGTTCACAGCGCGCATTGAGATTGGGAGAACGAACCGGTAGTTTGATTAGCTTCACATTGTCTTGTTTCAGTGTCTTACGAAACTCGGCCGAGAACTTGGTGTCCCGGTCATGGATGAGTTGGAACGTCTGTTGTTCATCGCCGGGCAGTTGCCTGCGAAACGCCTTGGCCTGTTCGGTCACCCAGGCCGAATCAGGATGCTGAGTGGCCGGTGAAGCAATCAACCGACGTGAGTTGACATGCAGAAACACCAGCACATACAAGTCGACGTTCCCTTTTCGAGTCATTGTTTTGACACTGAAAAAATCACACGCCCACAAAGTCTCGGCATGAGACGAGAGGAACTCATCCCACGTTCGCTGACTTCGTTTGGGAGCAGGTCCGATCCTTCGGTTCCGTAGAGCTATGACGTCTTTCGGATAGGTTCCGGATACCCTTCGGATAGCTGTTTTTATAGAGTTCTCTAACAGCCAGTTGAGACTGTAATAGCCGAGTGAACCTCAAAAGTGGGTACGGTTTTCGAAAGTGTACCCACTTTCGCTTTGTACAGAGACGCTGCTTCGGGCCAGAAACCGAAGGCAGCAAGTCAGCCAATCTCAGCGAATCTGGTCACCCTGTAACGGTTCTTCCGGGTCTCAAAAGTGGCTTCTAAATGAGCCGGATTTTGAACGGCCGTTTCACCTCCAAACAGGGACTTAGCCCTGTACAACGAATGTGAAACACCGCTCCAAATTACAGAATAGCAATCTACCGAAATGACCAGGATTTTCCACCCACTGCTGGCTCTCATCGCTTCTGCTACTGATCGGGAACTCGCCAAGTATGTCCAGTTTCTGAAAGAGGAAAACAAAATCCTCCGTTCGCGAGTGAAGGGACAGGTCCACACCAAGCCAGAAGAACGGGACGATTACTCAAGTTTGGCCAGGTTCTGGGTCGAGCCGTCGAGGAACTGATCACCATCGTCAGTCCGAAGACCTACTATCGCTGGATGTGGGATCAGCAGAATAAGAACCCCACACCCAATCCGAAAGGTGGACAACGTAAACCCAGAGAGTTGCGAGAACTGGTCATCCACATCGCCCAGACAACCGGTTTCGGATACACGCGCATCATCGGTGAACTTCGCAAGATGGGGATCAAGAAGATCAGCCGCCAGACAGTGCGAAACATTCTTAAAGAAGAAGGGATTTCGCCGGGGCCGGATCGAACCTGGAAAATCCCTTTATCTCTAACGACAAGGAATGTTAATCATGTTTTTCAATTTTCAGATCTCACAGCCTGAATTTAGCAAGATGGTCCTTACGAAACTGCTCATCATACTGCCATTGTTGCTTGGCAGTTTCGAGGGTATGTGCATGGCAGGTGAAAATCCCGACCGGGACAAATCCGGGACAAGTGGTCCCCCAAAAAGCGAGAATGGCCCGCAAACAACTGTTTTTACAGTGTCTGCGGGCCATTCTTCAAACGAGGCGGAGAGAGGGGGATTCGAACCCCCGGTACCTTGCGGTACACTGGTTTTCGAAACCAGCACAATCGGCCACTCTGCCATCTCTCCATGACGAACATCTTATCACTCTCTCCCGTTACCTGCTAGGTAGCCAGACAACTGATCGACCCGGTAAGTTCACAAATAACGGGACCGGTTTTTACATGAGGGTACTTCATTTACCGGTAAGAAATGGTTGGTTATGATCGAGGCATGAATACTGAAACACTTTCTCGCAGAAGTTCACGACTCTCTACAACTCGACTAGATACGGCAGTTAGCATAAGTGAACTGTTTATTCTGGTCGGGGCCGGAGTGACCGCTGCTGCGATGTCGACCTTTGTGAGTCTACATCTTTCGATCCCGGGGCACGCTATTCTGAAGGCTGTTCTACCAATGTCCGTTGGGCTCGCATTGGCACCTCGAATGTACGCGGGGACTTTGATGGGGACTTCTGCTCTTCTGAGCGGGTTGCTTTTTCGGGCATTGGTTCCCGGAGTTGATGGACTCGGTATTGGTGCGTTTACCAGCTTGATTGTTTTTGGTCCCGTGCTCGATCTCCTCCATCGACTTTTAAAGGGGCACATTTCAGAATGGTGGGTGCTGGCGTTATCAGGTCTGGCAGCCAACTCGGTTGCATTCCTGGTGCGAGGAACATTCAAGTGGATGGGGAAAGATATCGGCCTTAATCAATTGTTTTCAATGTGGTTTTCCACTGCCATCATCACCTATGCAGTCTGTGGAATACTCGCCGGTTTAATGTGCGGGATGGCTTTCTTCCGTTATCAGTCGAATGAACAGGAGCGGGAGTGATGTTTTACGTCGGCATCGACGACACGGATACGATTGACTCGCGAGGAACTAACAAACTTGCATTGATGATCGTCGAAGAACTTCGTGATCACTGGAAATGCCATCAAGTTCTGAGGCATCAGCTCTTCGAAGATGAACGCGTCCCTTTCACCTCTAAAAATAGTTCTGCGTCATTGTTGTTTTCTCCGCTTCGTCATCAATCAGCCGACAATCTCTTTGATGAATTTCGTTGTCGCATGTTGCGAGAGTTTATTCCGGGAAGTGATCCTGGATTGGCAGTCGCCACAGGCGTTGACGAATCGGTGATGCGATTTGGATATGATTGTCAATCAGAACTCTGCACTCAGGAAAAGGTCCGGCAACTGGCAAAAGGTGGCTCCATTAAACTGGAAGGTCTTGGTGGTACAAATGATGGTATCATAGGGGCCTTGGCGGCAATTGGTTTGGCGGCGACCGAGAACGATGGTCGCGTTATTTATCTCGATGGTTGGAGCCATCAGATCGAAGGTGAACAATCGGTTGATGCGATTCGTGACAAAAACGTGACGGTGATGTGCGGCGAGAAGGAAATCCACTCTGGTTTTGTCACACTTCACAAGAAGTTACGACCGAATAAGCGAAATGGACAGAATGTCCTCTTTGTTGAGGAAACTACCCACGGATACCGGGCTTTGAAATTACCATAAAGATAAGGATTAAGGTGTGTTTCCTTCTTTATTCGAAAGACGATTACGCGGCTTCACATTGATCGAACTGTTGGTCGTTATTGCCATTATTGCCGTGTTGGTGGCACTCTTACTTCCTGCTGTTCAACAAGCTCGGGAAGCGGCCCGTCGAGCAGCTTGTAAAAATAATCTGAAACAAATCAGTTTGGCCTTACACAACTATCAGTCGACTCATCGCGTTTTTCCGATGGGCGTGATGGGAACCAGTGGCGCTAACAATTCACCCGATCATTTACATACCTGGCAGTCCATGATTTTGCCGTATGTTGATCAGGCTCCGATTTATCAGCAATACAATTTTGATGTTCGGTTTAGTGATATCGTAAATGCAGAGCTAATTCGCGAAAAAATTCCCGTTTATCTGTGCGCATCGCAGGATGATTCGGTCATCGACGATGCGTATGGGCCGAGTCATTATGCCGCAAACGCGGGAACTCAGCCCGGGAACGATGATGGTTTAATGTATCCGTTGTCATCGAACTCTTTCCGGGATGTGACCGACGGAACCTCAAACACGATCAGCACTGGTGAGATTCGTTTTGAGATCGGTGGATGGGCACGCGGTGCTATGAATTCCAGTTCGGGTGGTTCGGGTGGCGGCGGAGGTGGTTCGGGTGGCGGCGGCGGAGGAGGAGGGCAGGGGTTTGCTCGAGGAGTTCTTCGCTGGTGGCAAGCGGATGCCGGATGTGCGCAAGCGGGTTTTAATCTTCCTGCCACGGGTTGCTCGAACAATACCGAGCAACGGTTCCAGTTTTCTTCACTCCATGAAGGTGGTTGTCAATTTTCACTTTCCGACGGAAGTGCTCGTTTTATTAGCGAAAATATCGATCTTGGTGTTTTTCGATCACTCTTGACACGCAACGGAAACGAAGTTGTTGGTGAATTTTAGAAGGGCAGGGACTTATCTCTCTTCTTGCCTATGACTGAATGATGCTTCATAATATTAGTAGAGAGACTGACCGCAAACAGGGGAGACAGCAATGACGATATTAAGAACACTTCTTCTGACAGTGATGGTTTCACTGGTATCTCACTTCTCCCTTTTGGCAGAGGATGCGAATCTGGAGCTTTTTCAGGGTGCGTGGAATGTCGTCGAATTGATTGATAGTGGTGTTAAGATTCCTCAAGATGAATTTTCGGAGTTACTTCATTCTGGTGGTCAGTTTCATATTCAAGGTGACAACATCATCTTTCATTCCGTGCTGGATGGGCGCCAATACTCGAAAACATTCAAGGTTGATAATCGTCGCACGCCTCCTTATTTCAATGTGATGCTACATGACGAAACGACCGGTTGGGGAATCTTCAAATTTGATGGAGATCAACTCACGGTTTGTATGTCGGGTGACTCTGCAACGGCTCGTCCCGATGAGTTCACCTCTGAAGAGGGGACCAGTGATGTTCTGATGGTTTTGAAACGTGATAAATCGAGGCCACAAGCTCCTCCCAAAACTGAGCCGCGACAAGCCAAGCCTCGCGAGAAGCCTGCCAGTCCAGAAGAAGAGGAACCAGAACAGGGGGGTGTTAAAGAAATCAAGGAACAGGATCTCATTCCGACTGACCTCAAGATTGCGTTGGCTCTCGTCGGAACCTGGAAGATCCCTCAACAAGTGAGCCCATTTTATATTTGGTTGAAACAGGATGGGACATTCGTGACTTCGCGTGATGTCCCCCGCATTCGCACGTTCTCTTTTATCTTCTTTAATCTCCCGGTGTCATCAGGACGCTGGACCGTCTCTAACGGCGTGCTGAAATTACAGATTACGAACTCTGTCAATAGTCAAAGAGTGGGTGCTGGCTTGGAATTTGCTGTGCGTAATCTGACTCCTCAGCGTGTTGATCTCGTCAGCCATCTGGGAGCTTCCGTTGCCGCCATTCGCATGAGATGATGCTTATCGTCACAAAATTTCATGACATAGCCAAGAATGATGGCTCGCGTGTATATCGACGAAGAAGAATTCCTCGCACAACTCTTCCGCAGATCGCTCTTGGTGCATTTTCGTGGATCTGTTATTTTTTGCACAAAGTCGTTTGCAAACTCGAAAAAGACAGCGTCAATTGGGATTCTTTCGCATGGATATTCAGGATTGTATCGTCGTCGTCACGGGCGGTGGTCGAGGCATCGGAGAAGCACTTGCCCGGCAGTTTGATCGTGAGGGAGCTGCTAAAGTCGTCGTTTCTGATGTCGATTTCTACGCGGCTCAAGATGTTGCCGAAAGTATCAATGGTGTCGCCATTGCTTGCGATGTTTCCAAAGAGAAAGATGTTCGGCATCTGATCGACAAAACCGAAGCCGAAGTTGGCCCTATCAATATCTTTTGTGCGAATGCCGGTATCACTTTTAAGGGAGGGATTGAAACTCCCTACGATCAGTGGCAGCAGATTTGGGACGTGAATGTGATGTCTCGGGTTTCAGCCGCCAAACACTTGATACCACGTATGCTGGAGCGAGGTGGGGGGGCATTTGTCACAACCGCTTCGGGAGCAGGAGTACTCACCGAGGTTGGTTCGGCTTCATATTCTGTCACCAAGCATGCGGATGTTGCGTTTGCGGAATGGCTGGCCGTTCAATACGGTCGGTCGGGACTGCATGTCTCTTGTATTTGTCCACTGGGTGTCGACACAAAATTTCTCGACCACGATGACCCCATTCATCAATATTTGGCGGATGATGCTGTGACTGCCGAACAGGTTGCCATCGATACTTTGGAAGCGATCAAATCTGAGAAATTTCTGGTACTGCCTCACCAACGAGTTGCTGATTTCATGGAACTCAAAACCGAAGACTATGATCGTTGGATACGTGGCTTTCAGCGGATGAAGCAAAAGTGGGAACGCAAAGCGGCGTGAGTGTGATGATGCAGATTTATTTGAAGTCTGCTATCATAGGCGTTTGCATTCTTTGAACATCCGCGAAGGCCTACTCAACGACTATGTTTGCCACCCTTACTCTATTATTCGTTGTGGTGATTTCTTTGCTGATTGTGCGTGTTGCCACTGTGGCGTTGACACTGACTGGGCTCTCGCGCGAATTGGCCCGATTTCAGGCGCGTTCTGCATTTACCGGTTCAGGTTTTACGACCCAAGAATCCGAACAGATCATGCAACATCCAATTCGTCGACGGATTATTATGCTGCTGATGTTGCTCGGTAACGCAGGAATCGTGACGGTGATTTCGTCTCTCTTCCTTTCTCTCGAACCGACTGAAGAATCCAATCATGTTACCGACCAGACGTGGTTTCGTATCCTAGTGATGTTGTCTGGACTCGCGGGACTTTCATTTCTGGCGTATAGTTCTTGGCTCGATCAAAAGATTTCCCGGTTGATTTCTTTCATGTTGGGGAAATATACTGACATTGAAGTTCGTGATTACGCGGGTCTATTACACCTCACGGGAAACTATGTCGTGGGGGAATTGACCGTGCAAGATGATGACTGGTTGGCGAATCGTAAACTGATGGAAATGCGGCTCAGTGAGGAAGGAATTCTGGTTCTCGGGATCGAACGCTCAGACGGCACATATATCGGGGCACCTAGAGGCCATAACGAGCTGTCTTCTGGTGATACGCTGTTGCTCTATGGTCAAGCCGCATCCCTGAAAAACTCGATAATCGTCGGACAGGTTCTGAAGGAAACTGGGAACACTACAAAGCCGTCGAGAATCAGAAAAAGATGGAATCGGAAGAACGCAAGCAATTGGAAGAAGGGCCTGAAGGTAAGCCAGAATCTTCTGAGAATTAAATGCTTGCTTCGAGGCTCTGAGTGTAGAAAATGGACTATTCACCATTTTTGTCATGCCCGGAGATTGTTATGCGTTCTGTTGTTACCTGGCTGGCGGGTTTTTCTCTTGTCTTGTGTTCTGCTACTGCGACTTCGGCTGCAGACCGGCCAAATGTCCTGTTTATCACAGTCGATGATATGAATCGCGACTCAGTCGGTGTCTATGGCTGTCCGATACCCGACATCACACCGAATATCGACAAGCTGGCGACCCAGGGACTTCGGTTTGAGCATGCTCACGTCACCATTGCAATTTGTATGCCGACGCGGGCCGTCTGGATGACGGGCCGCTATCCGCATCGTTCAGGTGCTCTCGGTTTTGATCGGATCAATAAGGATGTCCCTACGCTTCTTGAGAGTTTGCATGACGCCGGCTATCACACCGGGATTATGGCGAAAGTTCCGCATGTCGTTCCCTCACGAGGAGCAGCTTGGGATGTAGTCGTTGAAGCCAGCGAATTGGGAGTCGGTCGTGATCCTGGCAAATACTATCAACATTCGAAGACGTTTTTTGCTGAGGTTACCAAGTCGGAGAAACCATTTTTTTTGATGGCAAATTCTCAGGATCCGCATCGCCCTTTTGCCAACAGCCAACAAGAGAAAGGCCGACTCAAAGGGAAGCGGAAAGACCCTCATTTTTACACCAAAGTGAGTCGTACATTTGATCCTCAGGAAGTCCCGGTTCCGGGATTTTTACCCGATCTCCCAGAAGTACGGCAGGAACTCTCAGAATATTATGCGTCTGTCCATCGAGCCGATGAGATTGTCGGCTCTCTTCTCAAGGCACTCGATGAATCGGGCCTCGCCAGTAATACATTAGTTGTGTTCACTTCAGATCACGGCATGCCGTTACCTTTTGCCAAAACAAATTGCTGGCGACACTCGACGATTACTCCTTGGGTTGTGCGTTGGCCGGGAGTCGTCAAACCCGATAGCATTGATCGCGAGCATATGATTTCAGGAATCGACTACACGCCAACGATTCTCGATGCTGTGGGGCTTTCACCATTACCGGGTCTTGATGGTCGTTCTTACTTACCGATTCTGAAGGGTAAGGCTCAAGACAACCGTGATGTCGTCTTCACTTCTATTAACCGGACTTCGGGGAAAAACGAATATCCGATGCGTTGTGTGATGACCAAAAACGCGAGCTATATTTTCAATGGGTGGTCAAATGGTGAAAAAGTCTTCAGGAATGAATCTCAAGCCGGTCTAACGATGAAGGCCATGAAACAGGCCGCTAAAACTGACGAAGAGATCGCTGCTCGGGTACAGCATTTCTTGTATCGAACTCCTGAAGAATTCTATGACAATGAATCCGATCCCGATGCGTTACACAATCTGACACAGAGCAGGCATCATCAGAAACAATTACTCCATCTCAGAAGCCTACTGATGAAACAGATGATAGAAGCGAACGATCCGGTGCTACCGGATTACAAAACGTATTTGGAATCTGTAGATCAGTAACACACACTGCTTGACACCCTCAACACGAACTTCACATTCTAGAATATGAGACAACTTTATGGGCCACTCACCAGATGATGAAGAAAATGAGGGAGCCGAACTCCTCGACCGTTGGAAATCCGGTGACGAAATGGCCGCGCAAGAGATATTTGATCAATATTTGATGCGATTGACGGCACTCGCACGCACTCGGCTGTCACCCAAGATGGCTCGGCGCGTTGATCCCGAAGACATTGTTCAATCCGCCTATCGCAGTTTTTTTCGAGGCGCTGCTGATGACCGGTATACATTGGAAAAGAGCGGCGATTTATGGCGTTTGCTGGCGGCTATTGTGATGAACAAGTTACATGGGCAGGTCGAATTTCATTCCGCGCAAAAACGCTCGATTAAAGTTGAAGAGAGCATGATGAGTGGCGGGAAAGACGATAACTCTCGCCCGATGATTAACCCGGAAGCATTCGTTAAAGCCCCCTCTGTCACGGAGCTGCTTGGCATGACGGAAGAACTGGAGCAAGTTATGACCCAACTACCCGAGCTCCAACGTCGCATTCTGGAGCTCGCACTTCAGGGGCACGACACCTCCGAAATTGCCGTCGAAACTGATCGCTCTGATCGAACCGTTCGTCGAGGATTAGAAACCGCCCGCGAATTGCTGACAGACCGTTTTCATAAATCTATCGAACCCGAAGTCTAAATATACCACACGGAAAGTGCTCATCATGTTACGTCGTCTTGTCTGTCTCATTCTCGTGTTTGCAAGTTGTTCGACAGTGTCGGCCAAACAGCCGAACATTCTGTTCGCCATTGCTGATGACTGGGGTTGGCCACACGCAGGCGCTTATGGCGATCCAGTCGTCAAAACACCAACCTTTGATCGTCTGGCAAAAGAGGGGGTTCTGTTCGAGCATGCTTTCATTTCGTCACCTTCCTGTACGCCGTCCCGTGGTGCGATTCTCACCGGTCAATGGCATTGGAGACTGGAAGGAGCGGGCAACTTGTGGAGCATTTTTCCTGACAAATTCATCACTTACGAAGACATTATCCGCGAATCTGGTTATGCCACCGGGCATTCAGGAAAAGCCTGGGGGCCGGGAAAACCTGAAACAGCTACGCGAGAGCTTGCCGGTAAACGATACAAAAACTTTCAGGAGTTTGTGAAGACTCGGGAAGAAGGTCAGCCGTTTTGTTATTGGCTCGGCAGTAGCGATCCTCACCGACCTTACAAACTTGGTTCGGGAAAAGAAGCCGGCATGGATGTCAGCAATGTCCCTCTCCCCGCTTGCTATCCCGATTCTGACGAAATTCGGAGTGATATTGCTGATTACTATTTTGAAGTTCAACGATTCGACTCGTTGGTCGGTGACGCCCTTAAAACACTCGAAGAGATGGGAGAGCTCGACAACACTCTTATTCTGATGACGGGCGACCATGGGATGCCATTCCCACGTTGTAAGAGTAATCTGTATGACATTGGCTCTCGTGTTCCTCTTGCCGCTCGCTGGGGCGATAAAATCAAGCCGGGGCGTGTAGTGACAGATTTCGTTTCTACGACAGATTTCGGGCCAACCTTTCTCGATGCTGTGGGATTGTCTATCCCGGAAGAGATGACCGGTCGCAGCTTGATGACATTATTCCAGTCCGACCAATCAGGACGTGTTCTGAAGGACTGGAGTTCGATTCTCGTCGGAAAAGAACGTCATGTGCCCTCTCAGGAGGCTCCCGACATGGGAGGATATCCATCACGAGGGTTGCGGACCGATGACTATTTTCTGATCGTCAACTTCAAACCAAAGCGTTGGCCGAATGGAACTCCTCTCTATGAACAAGCCGCGGTACCGGGAACCTGGTATGGCGATACCGATAATGGTCCGACCAAAAGTTACATTGTGGCTAATAGGGATAAGGATTCCGAACATCGCCGCGCGTATGAGCTTTGTTTCGGCAAACGACCCGAAATCGAACTGTACGATTTATCGAACGACCCACAACAAGTTGAAAACGTCGCGGGTCAGCCGAGATACAAAGAGATTCGAAAAGAACTGATCGCCGATTTGATGCAACGTCTCAAGTCGACCGGAGATCCGCGAGTAACGGATAGTGAGATCGACTTCGATAGCTATCCGTATTTGGGGGGCGGCCCCAAACATCCTTCGCTTGGTGGTAAAAAGAAAAAACCTCAGAAGAAGAAATAACTCTAGTGCTCAAACTCCAATTGTTCTTTACGCTTGTAATTGCTCTCATTTCGGCTGTTCGTGGAGTGGCTCAGGACAGCGATCCATTCCGTTCGACCGTTCGGCCAACTGCTCCTCTGACACCTGAGGAGCAACGAAAGACATTTCGTCTCCCCCCGGGTTTCCAAATTGAATTAGTGGCTGCTGAACCCGATATTCTCAAACCCATGAACCTTGCTTTCGACATTCATGGTCGGTTATGGGCTTCGATGTCACAGGAGTACCCGTATGCGGCACCGGCAGATCGTCAACCGCAAGATTGCATCAAAATCCTTGAAGATACTACGGGTGACGGGAAATTTGACAAAATCGTGACATTTGCTGACGGATTGAACATCCCCATTGGCCTTTATCCATACAAAAACGGCGTGATTGCATGGAGCATTCCCAACATCTGGTATCTGGAAGATACTAATGGAGACGACAAAGCCGATAAGAGGACGATCCTCTACGGCCCGATGGGATTCGAACGTGACACGCACGGCATGAATAATGGTTTCACGCGCGGGTTCGATGGTTGGATGTATGCCTGTCATGGATTCAATAACGAAACAACAGTTTCCGGCGCGGACGGGCATCAAATTCACATGCACTCCGGGAATACTTACAGAATTCGCACTGATGGACGACGTATCGAACACTTCACTCACGGGCAGGTGAATCCCTTCGGGATGGTTCAGGACTCGCGCGGGAATCTATTTACGGCCGATTGTCATTCCAAGCCGATCTATCAACTCATCGAAGGGGGCTATTACCCAAGTTTCGGAAAGCCCCACGATGGCTTGGGGCATGTCCCTCCCATGATGGATCATCTTCACGGGTCAACCGCCATTGCAGGTGTCGCCATCTATGAAGATGATTTGTTTCCCAGGGAATACCGGGGCAATATGTTTTCGGGAAATGTGATGACCAGCCGAATCAATCGCAATCGACTTGAGTATCACGGAGCAACAGTGAAAGCGGTCGAGGAATCGGATTTTCTTTCCACTAGCGATTCCTGGTTTCGCCCGGTTGATGTGCAACTTGGGCCAGATGGTGCGCTCTATGTGGCCGACTTCTACAATCGCATTATCGGACATTATGAAGTCCCTCTCGATCATCCGGGGAGAGATCGTATCAGCGGACGCATTTGGAGGATTACCCACACCGCTTACAATCATGCAGAACGTCTCCATTCACAAAAACGTATTTCATACAATTCTCTTGCTGAATTGATTCAAGAAATGGGGCATCCAAATCAGACACGTCGTATGCTGATCACTGATTATCTGTCGGACAGTGTTGGTGAAGCCGCCATTCCGGCGTTGTACCAAGCGGTCGAGAACAATTCCCAGCCTTCGCTTGTGGCTCATGCAATGTGGGCTTTGTCTCGGTTGAACGCTACGGATCGTCTTGATTATCAGAGGTTAATGAAACATCCGGCTTCACTCGTTCGATTGCAGACCGTTCGAATATTACAGAGGCAGATGTCGCCAGACCATATTGCTGTATCTGCTTGCGAATACTTACTCAATGATGAGGATTCGTTTGTTCAATTCGCTGCGACCGAAGTGCTAGGCCGGCATGGAATTCCCTCAGGACGGCTTGAAGATTTGTTACTAAGAAAGCTTGAAGCGGTCCCGCCAGATGATGCGATCCTCATTCACGCAATCCGCATGGCACTTCGAGATCTCTTTAATCGTGATGATAACTTTGCCACATATCACATTCCTTCATCGGCTATCGCTCAACAATCGCGGCTCGTGGCCGAAATTGCATTGGGGATGAAAACAGAACCCGCAGGAACCTATCTCCTCGATTACCTTCGTGTCTTTCCTGATGAAGCCAGTCGTTCTCCAGAGTTCCTAGAACACATCGTGAAATCCTTGCCAGAGGATCGTATCCCGGATGTTGTTCAACTTATACGCGAGCAATTCGACGGGCAATGGGAGCAGCAGCTTCCGCTACTGTTCTCTATTCGGGAAACTCTCGGGAATGTTCGATCTCAGAAAAGCCCCGAGTTAATAAACTGGGCCGATGACCTGTTTCGAGAATTGGCGAAGGTTGCCACACACATCGAGACAGGTTGGAGTTCCGTTTATGACAAACGAGACCCTTGGGATATGCAGTCGCGTCCTTGTGCGGATGGAAAGACAGTCGGTCTGATCAGCAGTCATCCCCATGGAGAACAACTGACGGGTGCGCTTCGGTCGCTGGTTTTTAACGCTCCGTCGAAATTCAGTTTCTACCTTTGTGGTCATCGGGGCTTTCCGACGAAAGAGGCCCATCATCTGAACAAAGTGACGCTTCACGATGCCGCGACCGAAAAAATCCTGAAGTCCACATTTCCTCCCCGTAATGACACCGCGCTACAAATCGTCTGGGATCTTGAATCACTCAATGGGCGAAAAGTATATTTGCAGGCCACCGATGGAGACTCTGGCGGTGCTTACGCCTGGCTCGCCTTTGGCAGGATTGAGCCCAAAGTTATCTCGATTCCTAAATTATCCCCAAAGTATGAATCGACCCTTCTCGCCAATCTGGCTCGACTTCAACTGAATTTTCAACTCGACAATAAACAGTCAGAACTCAAATCATTTCTAAGGCAAGCAAAACACCACCCGGAGGCACAATACCTTCTCGCTTCTGCCTACCTGCAACAACAGCAGGCTCCACTATTGGCGAGTCTGGCGAATGGTCTGCAATCTCCCAACCTGCCAGCGGCAGTCCGTACGCAAATTGTAGAAACGATCCTCGAAGATCGAGACCTCACCACAAAGGAACTGATATCTCTTGTCAAACAAGTCCCCTCTGATGTACAGGAAGAGTTGATTATTGGGTTGACCAATAGCGAGGTCGGGCGAAAAAGGATGTTTGAGATGCTGAAAGCGGGGCATCTCTCTTCACGATTACTGCAACGCCAAGAAATCGCGGCGAAGCTCAATGCGGTGAGTTCTCCCGAGCAGAAGAAAACTATTGCCGATCTCACAGCCAATCTTCCCAATATCTCGGCTGAACTGAAGTCATTGATTGCTTCACGATTGAAGGAGTATTCGTCTCATCCAGCCACTGCAAAACGTGGGCGACTGATTTTTGAAAAGAACTGCCAGAACTGTCACCAGATTGCAGGGAAAGGGGCTCTAGTCGGGCCACAACTGGACGGGATTGGAAATCGCGGTGCCTCCCGTTTGTTTGAAGACACACTCGATCCGAATCAAAACGTCGATGTGGCGTTTCACTCGATGACAATCGTCACCACTGAGGGTAAAGTGATGACCGGACTTTTTCGCCGCAAAGAGGGTGATAAGTGGATTCTCGCCGATAACAAAGGAAAAGAATTCTCTCTACCTGCTGATGAGGTTGAGGAATCGAAGAAATCTCCGTTATCATTGATGCCGGAGAGTATTGCTCGCGACCTTCCTCCAGATGACTTCTATTCGCTGATGAAATTCTTGCTCATCCAAACCGGCCCACTTTCAAAACCACAATAAACCGTCTATCGCATGCGTGTTCTCAGCTACAATATTCACAAGGGGATCGGAGGTCGCGACCGATTGTACAAGCTGCAACGAATCATCGATGTCATTGAGCACGAAAACCCCGACATCATTTGTTTGCAGGAAGTGGACCGGAACGTCAGTCGATCAAATCACGACGATCAACCTCTGCTGATCTCTGATTATTTTAATTATGCACATCGCATGTACCGAATGAATGTGCATTTGCAAGATGGTGGATATGGCAATTTGTTACTCTCTCGCTGGCCGTTTCTGACTCGGCATGAAGTCTCCTTGCAAAAAGGAGAACGCAAAGCTCGCTCGGCACAAATTGCGGTGATCGATTCACCGGAAGGGATCGTGAGATTGGTGAATTATCATCTGGGACTGGCCGAAGCGGAACGGCAATGGCAGGTCGAGCATTTGTTGAACCATCGTTTGTATCGGGAAGCGAAGGATGTCCCGACACTGATTATCGGTGACACAAATGATTGGCGGGGAACTCTCAAGTCCAAACCTTTTGAAGCATCCTATTTTCAAGAAGTGACAACTCCTCCCTCGCGCTATCGATCATTTCCTGCGTATCTCCCCATCGGTTCTCTTGATAAAGCGTTTTGTTGCAACTGCATCGAGATTCATGAGGCGCGCATCGTCAAGAATAAAAATTCCAAAGTTGCGTCCGACCATTTGCCGTTGGTTATTGATTTTCATGTGAAGTCCGGCAGCCAATAATCCTGAGTGCCTTGTAAGGATTCACTTATAAGTATTCACTGGCCTGTCTGTGTGTGCAAATCATCGGGGATCATCTGCACCTGACCGTTAGCGTCGGCACATGCCAGCGTGGTGTTCGCTTCAGCGATTAACTCTTGACCACGCATTAGCCGGTAACTGTGGACCAGTTTGACTGCACCGGTTTGGTCGAGAGTCGTCAAGAGAGTTAATTCATCATCGTAGCGGGCAGGCAAGCGAAATTTGATATCGAGTTGAACAACAACAAAGAAGAGTCCGAGTTCTTCCATACGACGATAGTTGCCACCTTGAGCACGAAACAATTCTGTGCGTCCCATCTCAAAATAGATTGCGTGGTTGGAGTGATGCAAGTATCCCATTGCATCTGTTTCACTGTAGCGGACTCGGATTGCGAGTTCGTGGCTTGGTTTCTGCATGAATCATCCAAGGGGTCACAAATCAGGTTCGAGTACCACTGACTTCGACAGAACGGTCGTACGTTCGGTCCGAATCACCTTTTCCCCAACTGGCAGGATCTGATAAATTCACGAGAGCCTGCTCATAGAGTGCCTTACCGGCTGGTGTGGGGTAATCATGATTGATACATGCTTGGCATAAAGACTCTGAGGGCAACTCGATGCTGCGAGCAACCGATTCCATCGGCAAGTAACGGAGCGAATCGGCACCCAATGCCTGAGCCATATGTGCTTCGATTTCGGGTGTCAGAATGAGTGATCCATCGTTCATGAATTTGGGGGCAAACAGCTCTTGGATCGTGGACATATCGATTCCGTAAAAACAGGGCGAAATAATGGGAGGGCAGGCAACTCTCACATGAATTTCTTTGGCTTTTCCCCGTTCGCGAAGCTGTGAAATTAACGCTTTCATCGTGGTTGATCGAACGATGGTATCTTCGACGAGCAAGACTTTTTTTCCATCAAGGACTTCGGGTAGCGGCGTATATTTCGCTCGTACCTTTGCCTCCCGATTATTATTGCCCTCAATGAATGTTCGTCCGATATAACGGTTACGAATAAGTCCTTCGAGAGAAGGGATTTTCAACTGATAGGCCATACTGTCGGCAGCGGCTTTTGCTGTGTCCGGCACGGGAACCACAATTGTATCTTCGTCAATTTCAACGGTTTCCTGATCGGCCAGTTCTTCTCCGAGACGTTTGCGAGTGAGATAGACACTTCGTTCGTCCAAATTGCTGCAAACATTGGCGAAGTAGATCCATTCAAAGAAACAATGGGACTTCCGTTGGCTTTCTGCAAACTGTTCGATTTCCAATTGTCCGTTGCGAATCAGGATCGCGTATCCCGGTTCGAGATTTTTTATGCTCTCCGCCGAGAATCCGAGATTAGTGAGTGCTACTGATTCACTCGCTGCTGCAAACAAAGGACCATCCATTGCATAGCACAATGGACGAATTCCGTAAGGATCGCGAGCAATCAACATTTCCCCCAACGAGTTGAGATACACAATATTGTAGGCCCCGTCGAGTCGTTTGCTGAGCGACTTCAGGATCGCGAGTAAATCGTGATTCTCGGAACGGGAGAGTTCCTGGCTCAACATGTGCATCAGAATTTCGGTGTCGGTTTCTCGCGCGAGGTGGTGGTTCGTTTGTTGCAGAATTTCATTCTGTAACTCAGGGTAGTTGGCGAGTTGACCATTGAAAGCAAAACTGAACCACTTTGGTTTCTCGATGTGGTGGCGTTCGAAGGGTTGGGCATAACTGCGGTCATCTTTTCCGCAGGTCGCGTAGCGAGTGTGCCCGATTGCGGCAGGCCCCTCGTATTGCTCCATCAACTTACGAAATTGTTCTTCGTGGTTGAGATGAAAGACTTCGTTGACCGTCCCGACATCTTTGTGAGTATCGATCAATTGAGATCGATTGGGATTGTAGGTCGTCATCCCCGCTGCAAGTTGCCCCCGGTTTTGAATATCCAACAGCAAGCGGGACATTAAGTTCGAGGTTTTGTTGGGGTCGCCCTCGGGCAGCAAGGGGCTGATTTCCGCTGAGGGAAGATGATAAACAGCCGCAACGCCACATTCGTGGTAAAGCTCAGACATCCCTGAAGTTCCGCCGTTTGCGAGGAAACCGGTGGTAGGGCGGATCGCACGCCCTTCACGTTCTGATCATACCGTGCCGACTCCTCTCAGCCAACCGGATGGTCGCAATTTTGTGAGTCAGCCTGCAAGAAGTCAGCGAACTCCGTAGAATTCTCTTTGTCCCTCTTCAAATTAAACCCCATACTCTACAGGACACTTTCGCTTCTTTGTCATTCCGTTAAGATAATCTGCACACTCATACCTGCTGTGTGTGACATAAACACTCGTATTCTCTTGCAAATCTGTCATGGAAAACCTTGTTCGTCGAGAAGTCGTTGAAACTGCCGAGACGATTGTCGTCAAAGTCGGGACAAATACGCTTGCACGCCCTGATGATACGTTAGATTATGATCGAATCGTCCATCTCGCCGAACAATTATGCGCAATTCGCCAATCCGGTCGCAAAGTCGTTTTAGTCTCCAGTGGAGCTGTTGCTGCGGGAATGGAGCTACTTTCTCTCACCGAGCGTCCGCGAGATTTGTCACACCTGCAAGCCTCTGCCGCAACCGGTCAGGCACATCTGATTCACCTGTACGATAAAGCACTCCGGGATCGTGGATATCACGCCGCTCAGATTCTGGTCACGGGGAACGATTTTAAGCATCGCCATCGTTATCTGAACGTACGAAATACCCTTAATACGCTCTTTGAATATGATGTCATCCCCATCATCAACGAAAACGATACGGTCAGTGTGGATGAGATCAAATTTGGCGATAATGATCATCTGGCGGCAATGGTCTGTAATCTCCTCCACAATCCATTGCTCATCGTTCTGACCAGCGTTGATGGCCTTTTCGATGGCGATCCACAAGAAGCAAATTCCAAGGTGATTTCTTTGATTGAATCATGGGACGACAGTCTGGAGTCTCTTTCTGTCGCAACGCGAACATCTCGTGGAACCGGTGGGATGCAGTCGAAGCTTCAAGCGATCAAAATGGCAATGAAAGTCGGAGAGAGCGTGATTTTGGCGAATGGCCATCAGCAGGGGGTTTTGTCCGGTTTGATGAATGGTGAAGAGATCGGAACACTCTTTTTGGCAGATGGAAGAGCGTTACCTGCGTGGAAACGCTGGATTGGATTCACCATACTGCCGAAAGGAGCTTTGGTTGTTGATGAGGGAGCTGTCACTGCGTTGCGGGAACGAGGAAAATCTCTGCTGGCAATCGGGATTCAATCAATTCACGGAACATTTACTGCGGGCGAATTGGTTGCCATTCAGAATCAGGCAGGACGCGAGATTGGTCGCGGGTTATGCAATTATCCTGCCGATCAAGCGAAGCAAATCTGTGGTCTGAAAGCCGGTGAAATCGCATCAATTTTAGGAGATGTGCCATACGCCGAGGTGATGCACCGCGACAACTTGGTGATTTTCAACTAGCTTGTATGTTGTAAATCTTATTGCAGTCAGCAGATAAGGTTATTTTCGTCAAATTTATGGCTCTGGAAAATATCGCTGATTTCTTCTGTTTTACGAGCTAGGCTTATCATGGAAGCCTCAAGAATAGAGTCATTGGGCTTAGTTGCAGGTTCTCATAGAAATAACAGCCAGATTTCGCCATGTTCAGTAAAATCTATTACGGAATCACTTACTACTTCTCGGAGTTGGCCTACTTCGTGGAGTTACATGTCAAAAACATGACTCCGGCGAAGTACTCTTATGTCCTGATCGGCGTGTTTCTGTTCGGCTGGGTTCTCATGAGAAATCAGAAGAAGTAAGCGGCATCGGGTTGTTTTGAGATGTTCGGAAAACTCATCATCAATTCATTTGATCAGAACATTATTTGAGCAAATGCAGCATGCCATCACCGAGCGCTTTGCCGACTTTGAGATATGTCTCAGCGTTGTGGTTGTAATGATACCCTTGACCGTTGGGCGATACCGATTTATCCCTCCAGAAGCCACGTACTTCCACGGTTTGTACATTTCCGGCAAACTCGGGATAATTGCCAGTCTCACCGCTCACAGCCAATTGAGCATTGGCGACAGTTAAACCGTGGCTTTTTAAGTCCCAGCCATCAAAAGCAATTGTCGCCAAAACCATCGGTGCCGACGGTACTTCAAATTCTTTGCGAAGTGTTTTGATCAGTCTGACAAGATTTTGCTCGTAACGGCTTGCGTGAGCGGCATTCTGGTCTTTGTGCCCTTGCCACCAGGCGAAGCCGATAATTTCAAATCCTTGCCCTTTGTAAGCAGGATAATAATTGGGCAGATTGTCGAGTACATCGTGGATGTCTTTTACAAAGTCATCGTACTGCTTACCGGCATACCAATTCACCGGATTTTTGGGTTCGCCTTCTATCCATGAGGGAGTTGTTTCCTCGTATCCGGCATAAACTCGCCCATCATGACGAAACTCTTCGCTGCCGGGAGGAAGTATGTCCCAGCCTAAGCTGCGATTTCCTTGCGCCGCTTTGATAATCAAGACGGGTTCGTCGAAATGATCTCCCAGTACATTACCAAACTCCAGCTCAGGACCGATAAAGCTGCTGCGTGCGCCAAATCCAGGTTGTAACCAACCCTGTTTTTGCCCCACGGTCGTTTTGACACACCAAACATCATCTCTCACACGCCATTTTCCATCGTTTGTGAGGAGATGCTGATCGCTATTTTGAGCCTGCGTCACATGAGCAAGAGTTCCCGGCGTATCGACAGGGTCAATGCGACCAAACCCGATCATGTTTGACTGCCCCATCATTATGAAAACTTTGACTGGTTTGTCGTCCGCAAATGATTCCCCTTGAAATATTATGAATGCTACGAGAAACCACATTGAGATGATCTGTGTGAGTCTCATGGAGTTCTTTCCTTTTGGGGCAGAGTGGTCGAGCGATTAGAGAGTCAGCAAAAAAACCGTGATGATTCATTGAGAACCATCACGGCATAATTCGCGATTCGGTGACCTCAATTAAATGAGGGTGCCTTCCCTGAAATTACGGTAATGGCTTCACTTTAATGCTGCGATAGTGAACCGTGCTGTGAGGGTCGTGAGCTTGCAGTGCAAAGGTTCCTTCACCAAGTTTGCGTTCGAAGTTTTTGTCTGGTGGCACGTAATCACTCGGTTGAGTGTATTCGACGGTGGTTTTACCGTTCACTTTGATCGTGACAGTATTCCCTTTGACGATCACATGCTGAGTCCACCATTCATCGTCTTCAATGATCTGCTCAGTGACATTGACCACGCCGTACAGGCTACCTGTCTTTTTTGGGTCTTTCACATAGGTGTTGTTGACCTGTGTTTCAAATCCTTTTGTCGGCCAGCCTTCTTCCTGATACTTGGTGTGGAAATAGATGCCAGAGTTGCTGTTTTTTTCGGCCTTCACTTCGACTTTCAGCTCGAAGTTTTTGAACGGAGCATGTTTGCCGACATAGAACATGTGGCTGCGTTCGCCATTGCAGGTCAGAATGCCGTCTTTGAGGCTCCAGCTCTCTTTGTTTTCGCTGGCTTTCCAGCCATCGAGTGATGAACCATCGAACAAAGTGATCCAGCCATCTTTGTCGGCTGCAGAGAGCCCTTGCGTTGTGAGTAAAGTTAGAGCACAGAGTGCCAATAATCCCAGTTGCTTCACGGTATGATTCTCCTGTAGAGAGGTGTGGAAGGAAATTACGAGAGAGACCTGATATCTTATCCTGACTGAAAACCATTTTGCAAACTGCTCCATGACAATTCCGTCCGACGAATCCACAGAACCGATGTTACAAACGCAGTGTGAGGCCCTTGCGCGCATTTCATTAGGCTGTCTGCATCGCGAATATCCCAATCATGTGCAGCATTTCTGGCGAGATGCGGGTGATATTGGGACTCCTCGCGAGATGCACCCGGCCTTTTTCGGTTGTTTTGATTGGCACTCCGCCGTCCACAATCATTGGGCGTTGGTTCGCGTTCTGCGTCTTTTTCCACAATCGTCTCTTCAGTCAGACATCACTGCTGCATTAAACAAGTCACTCACGACAGAGAATATTGTTGGTGAGATTGATTATTTTGTGCCACGTGATCGGTACGAGATGCCTTACGGTGTCGCCTGGTTTTTGATGCTATGTGCGGAGCTGAAAGAAAGCGCCGCGGATAATCCGCAGATGAAGCGATGGCACGAAGTACTCGATCCTTTGGAAGCATTGATGTCGAAGCGATTCGAGGAATGGTTGAAGACTCTTCCTGCCCCAATACGAAGTGGCGAACACAGTCAATCCGCATTCGCGATGGGATTGGTCTATGACTGGGCGACCATCAATGAGGATGCCGACGTCTTGAAGTTGATCGAACAGAAATCTCGGCAATTTTATTTGACCGATCTTCCTTGGCCCTTTCGTCTGGAACCCTCTGCTTATGACTTCCTCTCTCCTGGCCTGGCGGAAGCGGACCTGTTGCGACGCATGGTTCATGTCGAAGTTTATCATTCTTGGGTAGAAGACTTTCTACCGACTGCCGCGATTCGAAATGACTCAAACTGGCTTGATCCGGTCGCGTGTGTGAATCCCGAAGATGGGAAGCTATCACACTGGTCAGGACTGAACCTCTCGCGGGCATGGATGCTCAAATCGATTGCCGCTTCTTGTGGACGGGCCGACATCGCCACCAAACTCTCACAGCTTGCGACTGAGCACCAGAATGCGGGGCTGACTGCCATCAAGGCTAACGAATATGCCGGTTCACACTGGCTGGTCAGTTTTGCGGTCTATTTACTGACGACACGCTGGAAAGTCTCTTCGCCCAAGTGATCGATGCTATCACATTGTTCTTTCGTGAAACTTCTGTATCTGTTCTTTGATGTCGATTCCCACCGATTGACTCCATGTCTCAAGTAATTGATGAAACAGGGGGCCGGGTTGTCCGTTTCCTACAGCTTGTTCGTTAAATGAGGTTACCGGAAGGAGGCAATAAGGTGTTGAAGAGGTCCAAATCTCAGAGGCTTCGGATGCTTGTTGAACTGGCAACCGTTTTTTCTGGACTCGATAACCAAGTTGTTCTGACAATTCGATGACGACCTGTCGACTGATACCGTTGAGAACCATCGAGTCTGGAGGCGTGATGATCTCTCCGTCGATTACGGCAAACAGATTGCCGCTACTGGTCTCTGTCAGATTGCCAGAGTCATCCGCAAAGACTGCCAATGCTGCCGGGTGAATTTGTTTCACTTTCCGGTCGGCAATTCTCCAATGCATTCTGCTTCGACTTTTAATTGTTGGATTGAAGGAGCCAGCAGGGATCGCAGGTTGTTTTGAGACAATCAGCCTCTGCCCAAATTCCAAGCGATCACTCCACAGTGAGAAGTGTAAGGGAAACGCATGGATGCAGATTGTGGGTAGATGGTCGCCAGACTTACCGAGGTAGGTGACATTGGGACCACTGGTCGCGAACAGGATCACTCCGAGATCTTGCCCGACATCGGACTCGACCGTTGACCGAGTGAGAACCTCACTGATGACTGATTTTAATTCCTGATCGCTGTAAGAGCATTCCAGGAGGGCTTCGTTCAATGAGTGACGAAAGCGGGCCAGATGATCAGAGACTCGATAGGGGGTTTGCCGAAATGTTCTGAGCATCTCGGTGACGGCATCACCGTGGACGATCCCGGAGTCTGCAAGTGAAAGAGATGCTTCCGAGAACGGCAAAAATTCTCCGTTCCTCCAGGCAGTCATTTGTTTCATGGTGATTCTCGAACTTAAAGTGTTCTATCGTAGTGATTGATCGTTGGTGGCTCAATTGAGGCTGTGGTGAGGCTGTTAAAATCTTTAGAAAATGCGCAAATCTGGAATCCCGCTCTGACTTCGCAAATCGACTATGATATATTAGATTTCCCACCTGCACTCACACCTTATTGATCAAACTACCGGAGAAATCGATGTCCGACCCGACAAACTCATCGAGACGCAATTTTTTGAAGACCGGCACGACTGCGGCACTGGCAGCCGGACTGACAACTCAAATCAATTCTGCGGTTCACGCCCAAGGAACCGATAAACTCAAAGTTGGTCTCGTCGGTGTTGGAGGACGAGGCTCGGGTGCGGCAGTTCAGGCACTTACAGCCGATCAACACTCCGAATTGCACGCTGTCGCGGATGCGTTTGAAGATCGATTAGAAGCGGGGCTTGCGAACATGAAGGCCACGCCGGTCGGTGATCGGGTAAATGTGGATGCAGATCACAAATTCGTTGGATTTGATGCCTACAAGAAAGTGATCGAGTCTTGTGATGTGGTTTTGTTAGCAACGCCTCCACACTTCCGTCCTATGCAATTAAGGGCTGCCGTGGAAGCTGGAAAACATGCGTTTGTGGAAAAACCTGTTGGTGTGGATGGCCCCGGAATTCGCTCCGTACTTGAAACCTGCAAGATGGCCGAAGAAAAAGGACTTTCGATTGTCTCCGGGCTATGCTGGAGATATCACCCCGGCATGCGGGCAACATTCGAACAAATTCATGAGGGAACGGCTGGTCAAATCACGGCCATGCAGTGCAGCTATAACTCGGGAGGGGTTTGGGATCCTCGTGCAACTCGCGAAGAGTGTAGCAGTGAGATGGAGTATCAAATGAGAAATTGGTACTACTACGCTTGGCTGTCAGGGGACTTCAATACCGAGCAGCACGTTCATAGTCTCGATAAGATGGCGTGGGCTATGTTAGACGAGACGCCTAAAACAGTTTCCGGGACAGGTGGACGTATCCAGCGAACCGATCCGAAGTACGGAAACATTTACGATCATTTCAATGTTGTCTATGAATATGAGAGTGGCGTGAAAGCCTTTGCTCGGTGTCGTCATTTCAGTGGCAGTACCAATGATGTTTCCGATCACATTTTTGGAACAAAAGGTCGTGTTGATGTCTTCAAGCATCGAATTTATGACTGGAAGGGTGAGATCGTCTGGCGATACAAAGGCCCAAGTGGCAATATGTATCAGATTGAACATGATGAATTCTTCGCCAGCATTCGCGAAGGGAAACCCATCAATAACGGCCATTACATGTCGATGAGTTCCATGATGGCCATTGCAGGCCGTATGTCGGCATATACTGGTAAGCAATTGAGTTGGGAAGACTGTATGAACTCGTCGCTTAATCTGTCTCCCGAGAGCTATGAGTGGGGCGATGTCCCAGCTCGTCCAGTTTCTATTCCCGGTCAAACGCAGTTCAGCTAGATAACAAATCCCAATTCTTCATTTTGAGACCCGTCGCATCTCTCGACGGGTCTTTTTTTGCGCTGATGAAGGAGTTTGGTCTGAGCTGGAGTTGGCAGGGGGTTAAAAGTTTGGGAACGCAGGTGCTTCGCGGGGAGGTTCTTCGTTGTCCTCAATCAGTTCCCCGCTTGTCTCTTTCACCCCATATTCTTGCATCATGACTTGAAAGTTCTGTTGCCGAGTGCGGGATTGCCCTTCCAGTTCCACATAGTTTGGTTCATTCAATCCCAATCTTTCCCGATGTTCAAATTCATCGTAGTTGTCAATCTCAGATTGCTCGGGGTGATCCAAGTGAGCGAATGTCACGCCCAGCATGAGGAAATCGTTGTCACGACCTCGCGAACTGAAGTGATAAGCGGCGCTGCCGGTCATACGAAGACTTGGAGTTAGCCAGTAATGAACTCCAACTTCAGGATAGACCGTAGCGAATACGCTTTTCCATTCAACATCATCGTCATCATCGCAGCCACAGTCATCATCATCGTCATTGATTTCAGCAATGAGAGCATTGATGCCAATATCCAGTATGTTCACGTAAGTTCCAACACCCACGAATGGAGCGAGCCGAGAAGGTGTTTGGAACCGTGTACCAAGTTCGAGTCCGGGAAGACCGTAGATTTCGTCTTCGCCAATGAGACCTGAAATACCAATGTGCGTGGAATGCCAGGGATCGTGATATTGGTAGACCCCTATCTCAATCAAACCAGCATCGGGGTTTTCTGACCAGCCTCCCTTTGTGTACCAGCCATCTTTATCGCGAAGGTGGCGAGCATCCATCATTTGCTTTCCCATCCGTAACCATTTATCGGCTTTGTCGTCTGGGTAGGGTGTGTCGTATTTTTCCTGGTAATCACGATCTGGCATTGCCCACTTTGAACTGCATCCCGAGAGGGAGATGATTCCAATCATGATCAAAATGAACCTGACCTGATGAGGCATAGGAGAGAATGCATGTTGGGGAGTGGGCATTAAAATACGAGGTCAGGTGAATGCGACCGTGTGAATACAGGTCAGAAGTGTAGAAAAAAGAGGGGCGGTGGCAAAGAGGAAGAATATGTCTGATTTTATAGAGTATCAACGAAAAAGCGGTCTTCCCCGAAATCGAGGAAGACCGCTAGGAGGTTTGCTCATTCGCATCATGCTCTTGAGCACATGCTAGTTCTTTCAAGTCAACTAGACAGTCACACCTTTCACAGTGTTGACGATTCGAGCAGCGACGCGGTAAGGATCTGCGTTTGAAGCAGGACGGCGATCTTCAAGATAGCCTTTCCAGCCGTCTTGAGCAGTCGCAATCGGAATACGGATCGAAGCACCGCGGTCCGAAACTCCATAGCTGAACTTTTCGATGGACTGAGTTTCGTGCAGGCCAGTCAGGCGTTGTTCGTTGTCAGAACCATACTCGCCAATGTGGGCGTCGTGAACGGCACCAAAGGCTTCACAGATCGCTTTGATCATGTCTTCGCCACCCTTTTCACGAATATCGGTATTCGAGAAGTTGGAGTGCATGCCGCTTCCGTTCCAGTCACCTTTGATTGGTTTCGGATGGAGTTCAATGGAGACGCCGTAATCTTCAGCGACTCGTGCAAGGAGGTAACGAGCAATCCACAGGTGATCAGCGGCTTCTTTACCTTTGCCGAACAACTGGAATTCCCATTGACCTTTCATGACTTCTGCGTTGATGCCTGTCACTTTCAGGCCGGCAGCCAGACATTGATCGAGATGTTCTTCGACCAGTTCCCGGCCAACACAATTTTCGATGCCAACCGAGCAGTAATATGGGCCTTGAGGTCCAGGGTATCCATCTTTGGGGAAGCCAAGTGGAGCGGTTCCATCCATGATGGTGTACTCTTGCTCGAATCCAAACCAAAAATCGGTGTCATCTTCGAACTTGGCACGAGTGTTTGTTGGGTGGGCATTGCCTTCTGCGTCTTGAACTTCGCACATCACAAGATAGCCGTTCTTGCGAGCGGTATCTGGCACGAGGCAGACAGGTATCAACATACAGTCAGAAGACCCGCCTTCGGCTTGTTCGGTCGAGCTTCCATCGAACGACCACACTGGGCAGTCACCGGCTGAAGCGGGCTCGCTACTTACAATTTTTGTTTTGCTACGAAGGCTTGGTTCTGGTTTGTGGCCATCGAGCCAAATGTATTCGAGCTTGTAACTTTCACTCATCGATCAAAATCTCCTGGTGTTAGCACTTATTCTGGCACGCCATGATGCGTTCTCACGCTGATCGCATCAATTTATGTCTATATAGTGACGTGCTGCTTCAGATTACATCCGGTCTAATATGAGACTTTTAGCTTCAAAAAGACTGGAATAGGATGTGAGTACGTTAATATGCAATCGCCGAGCCAGTAGGCCTCTTCTGGCCATCATCCAATCTCTAAGTTTAATGATAACAGTAGAATGTGGAGTTGAAAAATTTTCAACCCGTTCGGCTGATTATTCGCAAGTGCTTAATGTTTCAGCAGGATGCCTACTAACCAATCAGGTTCTTCATTTCGCGAACAGCTCGTTCCATTCCTACCATCACTGCACGAGCGATGATACTGTGGCCAATGTTCAGTTCCTCAACAGCGGGAATCGCGGCAACTGGTTGAACATTTCGGTATGTTAGTCCATGGCCCATATGAAGTTGCATATTTAAGTCTGACGCAATACCACCAGACTCTGTTAATTTGGATAACTCCAGAGCTTGGATTTCCATTGTCTCAGCGTCCGCATATTGGCCAGTGTGAAGCTCAACCGCCTGGACTTCCAATTTGTGGGATGATTCAATTTGTTTCTCTGTAGGATCAATGAAGAGTGAAACTTCAATCCCGGCGCTCATGAGTTGATCGACACATGTTTTGACACGATCACGATTAGCCATGACGTCCAACCCTCCCTCAGTGGTGACTTCTTCGCGTTTTTCGGGAACAAGCGTCACTTTCGCCGGTTTGACCTGTAATGCGATATCGGTCATTTCCTGACTGGCTGCCATTTCCAGATTCATACGGACCTGAACGGTCTCTTTCATCACGCGAAGATCGCGATCCTGGATATGCCGACGATCTTCACGTAAGTGAAGAGTGATTCCATCGGCCCCGCCGAGTTCTGCGAGTACGGCTGCCCAGACGGGATCGGGTTCAATCGTTCGGCGCGCCTGTCGGACGGTGGCAACGTGATCAATGTTCACACCAAGAAGTGCCATGTGTTCTCTTTGCGGGTTCGAGGAAGGAGATTTCGTTGGATTTATGTTAAGAAAGTGACATTTCAGATACAATCTCGGTTCACACGAGGTGCAAAAGGCCAGAGGAAAAGAATGCCAATAGATCGCGATCAGATACTGATGGGTTATGCAATTGCGATTGTCTGCCTGGTCGGCTTGGCTTATTCGCGGTGGTTTCTCAATAGCACCAGAAAAGGTCGTTGGATATTAATCAAACTTGGTCCCGCCAATGGGCTAATGGCATTGCGCGTGGTTTTTCTGGCCGGAGCCGCAGTGGGAATTTGTCTGGCATTGGATGTGATACGACCGTTGTAGACGAAAGCTTACGCCTTCAGCAATTCTTCACCAATGCCAAAGATTTCTTGCGTACCGAAGACCTGATCATTGGACAGGAATAGCTTTTCAATGGCGGCTTTATGAATCTTCATTTTAAGTCCCCCGACGCCGATGGCACCATAGCAGAGGCAGTTTAGTTTCTCAGCCGCTTTGTCCATCACTCCAATGCCTCCAAGCCCAGTAGGAGGAACGGCATTGAGGTCAACAGCCACTTTCAGAGACATGATCTTGCTTAAATCATTCTCGGTGAGAAACCCAACTCCGGCGGCTCCTGCGGCGATCAGCAATGAGGTTCCCTCCAATTCAGCGGCCAATTCGTCGCTCGGTTTCAATTCGGCCGCTTCGAGACGGGCATTGGGGAGATTTGTCTTGATTTGATGACAGGTTGATTCAGCACGGACTTTCGAACGAGAGTAGAGTCTGATGTTTGCTCCTCGAGCGGATAATAATTCTGCCGCTCGGTGTCCGACTGGTCCGGTTCCACCCAGAATTGCCGCAGAGATATTAGTGAAATCTAGGTGTTGACCGGCGGAGAGGACGGCAGCAGCAGCGGTCGTGTTTGAGCCGTTGGAATCCATCATCACGGATACACTGACAGGTCCGAAGAAAGTGGCGGTGACCGTCTCCAGAAGTTCTTCACCATCGTTCACGTGACTTCCACCGATGAAAATTGCGGTGTGTCGCAGGTGCTTGGACCCTCGAGTGAACATGGCACCGTGTACGAGTCCCATGACGTTGTCTGATGAGACGTTGCCGTAGGAGAACAATTCGTCAACTCCGGCATCAACGGCGACGACACGGTCGAAAGTGCTGGGAAGAGAATCGGTGTCTAGTTGAATGAGGATGTTTTTCATAGTCTTTTCACTCGGTATCAATAGAAACACCTCCGCCCAAAAGCGGACGGAGGTGTCAGAGATATTCACTCAAAATGAGAATCAATCATGCATTGTAGAATGGATGGCTTGAAGCATCTTGTCCTTCAAGCATCGTATCGACACATGGTGAGTTCTTCATCGCACGTTCGATTGACTCTTTAGTGGCTGCGTAATTGTAGTCGTAAATTTTCTTGTCGTCGGCTGCTTCCCAGTGGATGAACACACCACAAACAATGCACAGACTCTCGCATTGATCTTTAGGAATGGTTCCTTCTTTGACAGCATCGGCGACAGCATGGGCAACGGCTGCTTGAGCCGGTCCGAACATTTGAACGGCTTGGCGAGCGCCCTTGATGGTGACTTTTGTGATCATCACAGTGGAAGGTTTGACGGCCAGATTCGGTTCCAGCACGGCGAGCAAGTTGCTGTGACCAGCTTTCTGGTCGGCAAGTGCATTGGCGAATGCGGTTCCGACGGGACCGTTTTTGTCACCAATCAAAAGATCGATATGGGCGACTTCATTACCTTCTCCGACCAGCGATTCTCCGACATTGAAAGACATTAATACTTCTCCTCAGGCTGTGTTGTGACAGGTGTGTAGACAACAAAACTGTGATGTTGGCAACGTGGCGGTGTGTCAAAGAGCCAATCCGCACGCATGATTCGTAAGTGCCTGTAATACCAGTTCAAACGTCCAATTTCCAGTGTCTGCCCGGAAATTGGCGGTAGTCCCTCGAAATCCACGTTTCCGATGAGAGAAATCGTGGATTTACGATGCTCGACTCCTCGGAGGAGGCGTATCGGTTTTGGCGAGATCAATCGCTCGACAAGCCCTCAAATAACGTACTGCCGATGCGGATGTGTGTCGCTCCTTCTTCGATGGCGACTTCAAAGTCGCCGCTCATTCCCATGGAGAGCGATTGCATCTGATTCTCTGCGGGTAGTCCCTGATTCATTTGTTGTTGAAGATCGCGAAGAGCTCGAAAATATGGTCGGGCGTCTTCCGGATCATCTGCATGCGGAGCCATCGTCATCAGTCCGAGCAGTTTGACATGCCGATAATCTGACATGCGCGTGACTGACTGAGACACCGATTCGGGTGCGAAGCCATATTTGGACTCCTCTCCTGAAATATTGACTTCCATGAAAATAGAAACAGTGATTCCCAATTCTGCAGCGATCAACTCGATTCGATCCAGAAGTCGCTGGCTGTCCACACTGTGGATCATTGCGCCGGTTTCTAATACGGGGCGAACTTTGTTGCGTTGCAAGTGACCGATCATGTGCCAGCGGATATTGTCTGATAATTTTGTGGACCTCTCGGAGAGTTGTTGCGGTCGACTTTCTCCGAAGTCTCTATGGTCGAGATTGATGAGTGCCTGCGCCCACTCTACTTCGGCGTATTTTGTGACAGCGATCAACTGAACTTCGCTTGGAGAACGACCGGATCGTTGACAAGCTGCCAGAATTCGCTGTTGAATGCGAGAAATGTTTTGTGAGATTGTGTCGTGAAAAGTCATGATACCGAGGGTGTCCAGAGAAGACAGTCAACTGACTACCGGATTATACACGTTGTTTCTCGACGACAAACGATCTCAGAGAGTGATGACACCCCGTAGTCCCAATAGAACGGCTGTGTCTGTTTGTTGTCGTGCTGGTATCAGGACTTGCAAATCTGGTGTCAGGTGAAACGTGACAAAACAGTGTGGGCATTCAGTTTTGAGGGGAGTCGTCATGAATTGCTATTCCAGGATATGAAGCATCAATGGGGATGTGCAGGAGTCTTGCATGAAAGGTGACGCAGGCATTGAAGTGACTGGCCAGTAGCCCGCACTCTTTGATTGACAATCACGAGAGACGTGTTGGCCGTGGTTCTCCAGATTATAAACAATTTCATCGGCTCGGGGACTCTTTTTCTCCACACACACACACGAGGCCATGCTGCGCACACAATCGTCACTTTTTTCCCCGAATGGAATGTTTGTCAGTAGAGAAATTCTAGCCCATACAGTCTCTGGCAGAGGAAAGATGGAAGACTTCATTTAAATCATTATTCGGTAGAGTAGCGTCCGCCAAGAGGACAAACAATATTCGTGTTAAAAGATATCCAATACTGATGCGTCAAAGTTTTCCCTCAACGTAGTCGAGGCCAGCTTTTTCAAAGCGTTCTTTTTTGACAGCTTCGTCTTGCAGAATCATCATCTCGCCTTTATCCGAATCGTACCCATACATTTGCCAGCGCTTCAGCATGTTGAATTGGATGTTGTTCTGCTTCACGATGTCCATGAATTCTTCATAATTCGGCCACTTGTCGTTCAAGGCTTTGTATTGCTTCAGTGTGTTTTGCATGTTGAGCATTAAGATGCGAGAGGGGACATAAATGACGGAGTTAGCGCCTTGTGTGAGAGGGTCGCCACCGAGGTTTGATGTTTCGAGAATCATCAGATTCGGATTGTCTGCGAGTGCTTTTTTCGCATCAACAATTTCAGCAGTCACTTTACCAAGAATTCCCGAGTCGTTTTGAGGTGGCTGCACAGGTGCCGATTGTTGATCTTGTGGTTGGACGGTCGCGTTGTCTGCCGTAGTTGTCGGAATCTCTGAATTGCAGCCGAAAAGAAAGCAGAATGAGCAGATAGCGAGGACGTAGAGTGGTTTGGACATGAGATTCCCCCAGAATGAAATGTGTGCAAGCTCGTTGAATCTTACCTGATAGAATGCGTGATTCCATACAACAATCGTGAAAGAAACATTACTCGACGAGTCGGGGCAGCAGCATGTTGAGGAAGGCCGCTAATCGCCGAGACGAATGCATCGCCTTTTCCCTCAGATGCCACATATCTTTCATGCTGGAGGCACGATTCCAGATCGCACCGACAACGGCTCCCACACGCATGGTGCCCGTTTCTCCCATCAAGCTAAGAATTTCGTCGGGTAGGTCTTCACTCATGTCGTCGCTCAGGGTTCGAATCGCCATGAAACGTGTTTGCATTTCTTTGCAGACTTGAGCGACCGCCATCGATTCCAAATCGACCGCCAATGCATCATGTTTGATTCCCAGTTGTTTTTTTTCGTCGGCTTTGAGAACAAGGTCATCAGCGGTCAACAATCGACCCACTCGGAGCCCCGTCTTGTCATTGGCCTCCATGTTCATGTCGATTTTGATGGAGTGACCATGTTGATCGCAGATGGAATTGCCAACGACGATGTCGCCGATGCCCATGTCTGGTTGTAAGGCACCGCTGTAGCCTGCCGAGAGAACCCAATTCGGAGAGTGAGCTTCAATCAACGCCTGTGTCGCGGCTCTCGCCTTTGCAAACCCAACGGCCTGTTGAACGATGACGACTTTGACTTTGTCGTCGTATGTGCCACCGATAAATTTGTATTTACCACCGGTATAAGAACGACGTTTTTCAAGTTGACCGATAAACGGGTTGAGTTCAATCGGTAACGCCGTCACGATCCCCACATCGGCGTGAGCCAAGTCGGGGGTGCCTGAATCTGATTGTTCGGGCGTCTCCACATCACTCATTTCAGAATTATCCTGCACTGTTGGTGGTTGATGTGGAGGCATGAGACGCCTCAAATTCCTGCATGACTTCGATTAACCGATCAACGCCCGCTTCGGGAAAAGCGTTATAGATACTTGCTCGCATGCCGCCGATGCTGCGATGTCCTTTCAGAGCATCGAGATCTCGTTCTTTGGCATAAGCAATGAAGTCCTTGTCGAGGTCGGCATCGCCAGTGACGAAGGTGACATTCATCATCGAACGGCTCTCTTTTTCAGCAGTGGCTGTGAACATTTCACTCTGTTCGAAGAAGTCATACAGCTTGCCCGCTTTACGCTGGTTGGTCTCTGTGACTCCCGTCAGCCCACCCTGATCGAGAATCCATTGGAAGACAAGCTTCATCATGTAGATGCCGAATGCTGGTGGCGTGTTGTAGAGCGACTTGGCATCGGCATGCGTGCGATACATCTGCATCGAGGGGAGTCCCTCTTTGCTGGCTTGAACGAGATCATCACGAATGATGACCAATGTCACTCCACTGGGACCAAGATTCTTTTGTGCGCCAGCGTAAATGATACCATATTTGCTGACATCAATCGGCCGCGAGAAGATATCGCTAGAGGCATCACAAACCAGAAAGGCTCCCTCGGGGCATTCTGGCTCGGTTTGGAATTGGGTACCATAGATGGTGTTGTTTGAGGTGAAGTGAACGTATCGCGGGCTGTCGCTGTGAGTTCGCTCTTTGGGGATATAATTGAAGGTCGTGTCTTCACTGCTGCAAGCAATATTGACATTGCCGAAGAGTTTAGCTTCTTTGACGGCTTTTTTGGACCATGACCCGGTGACGAGATAGTCGGCGGTCTGATCATCGGCGAGGAAGTTTTGCGGAATCATCGCGAATTGCGAGGACGCACCCCCTTGAAGAAACAGCACATGATAATTATCGGGGATATTGGCGATCTTGCGGCAGAGGGCTTCGGCTTCCTCAAAGACTGCTGTCAGTGCGGCACCTCGGTGGGAATGTTCCATCACGCCTACGCCGGTATCTCCCAGCGAGAGCATGTTGGCTTTCGCTTCTTCAATGACAGGTTCGGGAAGGACGGCTGGTCCGGCAGAGAAATTGAAAATCCGTTTGGTCATCACGCAATCCTGTCAGGCTTCGGTTTGGAAATTAAGGGAGGAAGACAGCCATTTGGCTGGTCATGTTCACAGTTTAATCGATTCCAAAGGGAGAAAGAAGTTGACCGCACCCTCCCGGTGGGAAAATCACTTTGAATTCTCACTGTAGGAGTGTTTTTCCAACGGATTGTAGATTGTGGTCTGCTGATTGAATCCCCAAACATCCTGCGGCTCAAGAGTCTGAAACATGAGACTCTTGAAATCGCTCTAACCCGTTAAGTCTCGGCGACATTGAAGAGTCTTCAAGAGTATCGAGTGACATAGACCCATCTCATACTCTTGACGATACTCTTGAATACTCTTGAGCAAGTTGTTGCTGACATTGAGGTTGCAACATCCTGGCAGGGTACCCCTGAAACAAGTGATTCCCCTCAGATTTGTAAACAGGCAACCATCAACTGGTAGCAATGCTTAAATTCAGATTGTCAAAGATCGAGCCGCCGAACGGCGAACCCTGAACGATATCTCTGGTAGCAGGCGGTTGGCTAGACGAGTTTGGGTAATGAATTATGACGCAAAGGTGGAAAAGAATCGCAACGAGTGAAAGAGGTGGTTGCGGCGTTCGCAAGAACGCAGAGAGCTACTTTTGAGACCGGTGGCTGGGGACGAACGCAGTGAGCCCCCAGAGTTAATCGGCTGATTCAGTCGGTACGAATATGACTCACGCAGCGGCGCGGCGACGCAGAGGAAAACAAAAACGCGGTTCGAAATGGTTAGCTCCGTTTGCTGGTCAAAGGGGGACCGAAGACACAAGACGCGATCACCTGAAGGCGTTATGACTCAGACATCCTCAATAGTCCGCCTCAATAATCCGCTCCAGTGAGAGAGTTCAATACGGAACTCTGCCACGTCTTGAGTTGTTGTTCCATTGTTTTTGTGATTTCTGGTTTTGCCTCTGTCAGATTCGTGGTCTCGGCGGGGTCTTTGCGAATGTCATAGAGTTCGCGCTTGGTCCCTTGTTTGGAGGTTTTGAGAATCAACTTGTACTGATTATCGACCATCGAGCGATCACCCCCATATTGGTCGTCCGTTATTTTTGAGTGTTGATAGTTCCTGAAATTTCGTGTGGGGATGCCTCCAGATAGTTTGACGAGCGGTGTTGTTCCTTTTTGCAGTTCGGGGGCGATGTAGGGCTTGTTGTTGGAGTCGAGACGCATGTTGTAGTGCCAAAAGAAGATTGGCTGCGGGCGTGTTGTCATCTTTCCTTGAAGAAGAGGCACAAGATTCACGCCGTCGAGAGGACGGTCTGGTACGGCAACCCCTGCCAGCGAGCAAGCGGTCGGTAAGAGATCGCTGGTGACTGTGTTGACATCACTGATACGTGGGGACTTAATCTGTGCGGGCCACTCGATGACTCCGGGGACGCGCGTGCCTCCTTCATAGATTTGACCTTTCTGCCCTCGTAATGGGGAAGCCAAGACTCCGCTGCGAGGAGTGCCGTTATCTCCACAGTAAAGTAGAATCGTGTTGTCTCGCATATTTTGTTTTTTCAGATAATTTCGCAGTGTGCCAATCGCGCGGTCCATCGCGGTGATCTCGGCATAGCGTTCTTGCAAGACATCACCCAGAGGGCGTTTTGTTTGTGTTCCCGTCTCATTGGATGTGAGTGAAACCATTTTGTCGGGATACTTGGCTGGTAGGTTAGCGTATAAAGCGAGATCTTCAGGTAAACCCTGATAGGGTTCGTGAGGAGAGCCGAACCAGACAACCGCCAGAAAAGGGTTTTGTTTCGATGATTCGATAAACTTGATCGTTTCATCAATGACAATGGCTGAACCCTCTCCCTCAAAGAGAGTGGGCGGTCCACCGTTAATCGAAAATTGGGGATCGAGTTCGAAGAAATTGTCGTGAGAGACGTAATGATCGAATCCCATCGCGGTCGGGTTTGTCGGTGAGGACTTCTTCACGGGGCCGAGATGCCATTTCCCGAAATGTGCGGTTGAGTATCCCGACTTTTTCAAAAGGTGGGCGAGCGTGATTTCTTCTGGGCGTAGGGAGCATCCGGGAGTGAAAGTTCCGTACCGATTGGGATGTCGGCCCGTCATGAAACTGCCGCGAGTTGGTGAGCAGGACGAATATCCCGAATAAAATCGGTCGAGACGTAAGCCGGTGCTGGCCATCTCATCCAAGACCGGCGTCTTGACGTGAGGATGCCCGTTATAACCGGTCTCTTCCCAGCCGTGATCGTCACCCATCATCAAAATAATGTTGGGGCGGTCTTGGCTATAAGTTTTGGATGTGGGAAGCAAGAAGGCAAATGATAACAAGCAGAACATCGTAGAATAATTCATAATGATGAGGCTTTCGCGAAATAACCTGTGGAGCGGTAGACTTCTTAATCTTCTTTCGTGAATTTATCTGCAGAGTATTCAAAGCTGAGTTTGAATTCTTCTCCTGCTTGCATTATGACCATATAATCCTTTTCCAGATAGCCAACTCGTTCTTGCCAGATGCGGAATTTGTGTTCACCCGGTGGAAGATGTGTGATCGCGAATTCTCCATTTTCGTTTGTAACTGCTGCATAAGGATGGTCGAGGACGAGATGCCAGGCGGTCATCCAGGGGTGCAAATCGCAACCGATTTTGTGAGGTAGGATTTCTGATTCTGGATAGTGTAAATGAACACCTTTGGTATCTTTTGCATTCAGTAAGATGTTTACGGGTTCATTGCGAATTGGGTACGTATGAATGTTATGCGCGAGCACATCGCTATTGATGGCATTTATTTTTGAACCAACCGGCAGGAACATAGCATGGGGAATAAATTGACATACTTTCTGCTGATAAGTGACAGGTTCCCCGAGAAAGTCGATGTGGTCGATGCTGTCGGGAGCGTCTTGCATGTAGACGAAGACATTGGCGATTCCGCGGTTTTCTCGATTGATAACAAGTGATTCGTCAATAACCCCGTCTGGGCCACAAATTGCGAGCAGATTTTCAGGGAGTTCGAACGCCGATATCTCCGGGAACTCTCCCACCAGCTTAATCGAACCAGAGAATACACCTGTTGGCATGAGGTGTTTTTGAGCCGTTGGTGAAGCGTTTTGTTTTTCGCCTGAGGCTTTTGAATTGTTCTTGTCAGTTGTGTCGGGCTTCTCTGCAACGACTGGATTGTCGTCGGTTGGGGTTGTTGGACTCGTTTTGGGAATGTTCGAATCAACTGGTGACACTGAGGTGTAATTATCTTCACTGCTGCATCCTGATACCAGTAACGTACAGACAATAAGTCGCGAAACAGTCGATCGCTCAATAGGCAAAAGGAAATTCATGAGAAAGGCCATTATGAGCCACTGATTGAGCTTTTGGAATTCGTATCAACAAGACTTTAGTATGAGAGGTTCCCGTGATTCATTCAACAAGCATTTGTCAGGAGCGATACCACTGCTTGAGAACATTCTTCCAATCCTCGGCCGTTTTGATCGTTGCGAAGGCATTGCGGACTTCCACAGGTTGCGCATGTAAAGGCGCAAACTTGATTCCGAACTTCCGCATGGTGGAGATTGCTTTTTGAGGGAAGTATTCGAGATGTAAGTCATACTGCATTTGCAGAACTCGTTTTTGTTCGGTCAGATCGGGGAGCGTTATTTCCTTTCCCGATGCTAAGTCTTTGGCCTGCTGAAAGATCCAGGGATTGCCGATGGCTCCACGAGCCACGGTGACTCCATCGACACCCGTTTCATGAATCATGTCGAGGCAAGCCTGTGCTGTGAATAAATCTCCGCTGCCCAGAACTGTTCGATCTCCCGCAAATCTTTTGACTTCGCACAGGAAATCCCAATTGCTGGGGCCGATATATTTTTGCTCCACGGTGCGAGCATGAACGGTCACCGAGGCGATCCCTGCATCGTAGGCACCTTCGAGGATCGCAAAGAATTGATCTTTGCTCTGGGAGGAATCATCAATGCCTCCACGCATTTTCAGCGTGACGGGAATCTCGTGGGGAACGATTTCTCTCACCTTGCGGATGATTTCTAATGCGATGTCAGGCTGACCAAGATGATATCCACCGCGACATCCGTTGACCGCCGACTTCACAGGGCATCCGAAGTTAATGTCGATCACATCAAACCCGACGTTGACCAGTTTCTCGGACGCCGCGACAAAATCGTCTGGCTCAGATCCCATCAATTGGCCGCCGACGGGATGCTCTTCGTCGGTTATGAAGAGATGGTGTTTGGTCTTATCGCGATCTTTGAGACTCAAAACAAACTGATCGATGACGACTTCGTGAATCGTGTACGGAGCTCCGAGTCGTCGGGCGACGATTCGCATGGGCCAATCGCTATACCCACTCAAAGCTGCTTGTACCACTGGGAATCCAACGTCAATATTTCCCAGTCTGAGAGGTTTCAGTTCGAGCGGTCCGTCTCGTCGCGAAGAGAGAATGGGGGCAGGAGGATTCGAGGTGAGTGTGCTGGGGTTTGTCATGAAAAGTAGAGAATCGACGATTCAAAGTCGTTTCGGATTAAAGGGAGTCTGGGGGACATCGGTAGAAATATGCTTGCGTAACAATTTTTGGAGACGGCTAATGACCGACTGATGTTCGCGGGAATCGATCAGATTCTGATGCTCTTCAGGATCAGTTCGATGATCAAACAGTTCTCTCCCCTCTTTGCCGCCATTCCACTCGATATACCGATATCGGCCAATCGTGACGGCAGCCCCCATGACGGGTTTCCCATCACCAGGCCGTAGGATTTGAGTGAAGGCCGGGTGCCTCCATTTCTCTTTCGGGTTGTTCAACAATGGTTTTAGGCTGCGACCATCGAGTTCATCTGGAATTGTCCCCAAAACAAGATCGGTCACAGTGGGATACATGTCGATGAATTCGACAACTCGGTTGCAAGTGACGCCTTTGGAAGTGGTGTTCGGCGCGGCGATGATGATCGGTGCGCGTGCCGATTCGTCGTAGAGTGTTCGTTTCTGCCAGAGATGATGTTCTCCGAGGTGATAGCCGTGATCGCTCCAGAAAACGATGACTGTGTTGTCTGTCAATTTAAGCCGATCTAATTCCTGGACCACTCGACCGACTTGGGCATCTACGAAGCTGACTGAGGCATAGTACGCTTGCAAAGATTGTTTGAGTATTTTTTGGTCCAGATCGTAGTCGGGTTTGGGGATGTTGTGTGGGATTGCGGCTGCCGGTATGTCATCGCGATCACCATCGGGGACTTGATGAAGTTCGATTTCTATCAGCGGATGCATGTCGAAATATTTCTTGGGGGCGACATACGGTGTGTGTGGTCTGAAGAACCCGACTGCTAAAAAGAACGGTTTATGTTGGAATTGATTGAGAAGCCCGACGGCTTCTGTGGCAATCATGCCATCGGTTTGTTCTTCATCGGTTCCTTCGGCTGCCAGCCAGCTCATCGCCGCCGAGACGGGTTTCCAGGGTGTCGGGTTGGTAATGAGTGCTTCTTCGGCAACATCTCGCCCTTTAGGATTGATGACCTGGTCCCAAGAGGGCTTGTCATCGAGTCCATCTGTTCCAATGCCTTTGGGGACGTTGTAGTGATAGATTTTCCCGACGCGGGCTACTTGATAATCGTGTTGTCGAAACTTTTGGGAAAGAGTGACCGCTTCCGGGATTTGGTCGCGGAAGTGGCGGTCGAGATCCCAGACGGTTGTGGCATCAGGACGTTTTCCTGTCATGACGGACGCACGGCTGGGGTTACACAGCGGGATTTGGCAATACGCGCGTTGAAAGAATGTGCCGCGTTGTTTGAGTTTGTCGAGATGGGGTGTTTTGATGATTGCCGGGCGATCTTCGTCCAAGACGTTGCCCAAGTCGTCAACCGCGATAAACAGCACATTAAGAGCCTTTGCCTCATCTTGTGCATCAGAATACGTGCCCCCTGTGAATAACAGGAGGAGAACGGTCAACGAGAGTTGAGAGAGAGCGGCTTTCATAAGTGAGCGTCTTCTGTATGGAAGGGTGAGAGTCTTGTGGAGTGAATTATTGTTAAGCGAGAAGTTCTTCGATGACTTCGCCGCCTGTTTGTGACAACTGCTTGAATCGTCCGCCGTGAAAGTAGGTCAGCTTATTATCATCGAGACCCAATAATTTCAGCAGTGTGACATGGAAGTTACGAATTAGATTGACCACGTCTACCGCTTCGGAACCAATCTCGTCTGTGGCTCCGATGGTGTGTCCCGCTTTCACGCCTCCCCCGGCAAGCCAGCAGGTCATTGCCTTGGCGTTGTGGTCTCTTCCGAACTTGACCCCACCACGTACGCCGTTATCGGGCGAACGTCCAAACTCACCCGTCCAGACGATGAGAGTTTCGTCCAGCATGTCGCGTTCTTTGAGATCTTTGATCAATGCGGCAATGGGTTGATCGACCGACTCCATTCGCTTGCTGTGTGCCGCTTCGATGTAATCATGCGAATCCCAGCCGGCTGTATAGATTTGCACGAACCGGACTCCTTCTTCAACAAGTCGTCTCGCCAGTAAACAACGTCGTCCGAAGCTGTCTGTTAAGGCGTTTCCTAATCCATATGCTTCTTGCGTCTGCTGAGATTCTTTGGCCAGATTGATAATGTCGGGGACTTCTGTTTGCATACGAAATGCGAGTTCGTAGTTACTCATCCGGGCAGAGAGCTCGGCATGTCGAGGATGTCTGCTGCGATGTTTGTCGTTCAGCTTGGCGAGCACGTCCAGGTTTTTGCGTTGATGTTCACGAGTCACACCCTTGGGAGGTGTCAAATCAAGGATCGGAGAACCAGTGGGGCGGAGTGTTGTTCCTTGATAGTGGGCTGGCAAAAAACCGTTGGACCAATTGGCAGAACCCCCTTGAGGGTGCGCGACTTCAGGCAACACGACAAAGCCGGGAAGATTTTGATTAAGTGACCCTAATCCATATGTCGTCCAGGCACCAATGGCGGGATCTCCGCCAAATCGATTGCCGGTATTCATGTGATAATTGGCGGTCGGGTGATTGATTGACTCGGCTTGAAGTCCGCGGTAAAAGCATAGATCATCGGCAACTTCTGGCAGATGTTTCCAGTGTTCGCACATGTCGGTTCCGTTTGATCCGACCTTACGGAACTTAAAGGGACTGGCCACATAGTATCGCTTGCCAGAGTTCATCGCGGAGGTGAATTTATCTTGACGCTGAAACTCTTTGAGATGGAGTTCGCCGAGCTTTGGTTTCGGGTCAAATGTGTCGATATGACTTGGCCCTCCCGACATCGTCAGGAAAATGCACGATTTGATTTTTGTCGGGAACTGTCCCGGTTTGGGTGTTAATGGACCCTGCTTCGCATCGTCGTCTGCTTGTAGCATCGCATTTAATGCAAGAGTGCCGACAGAGGCTCCCAAGCCGTACAAAAACTGCCGACGATCAAATGGATCAAATATCATAATGAGACTCGTGTGTGGATGCGAAAATGATGCCGCTGAGAGAGGTGGAAATTAATAGACGTAAAGAAATTCGTTGGAGTTCATCAGAATCAGGCACAGATCAGCGAGGGCTCGGGTTTCCGGGGGGGCATCGGCCATCTGCAGGTCTGTGACATAATTTTGGTACAAATCCAATTCTTCTTTCCATTGAAACGCGATGCCCGTCATTTCCTCAACCATTTCCCGGATGATGAACGGAGGAGACTTAACCGCAACCGGATCGGTTTTTTGATGATGGGCGGTCATTTCCTCAAGATGCTTCTGGCAAGTTTGGAATTCGGCGTCAGAAGGGACTCGACCGTACGCTCTCTGAAAGGCTTGTTGAATTTGTTTCGATTCGCTGTCTGCCCTTTTTGTGAGGTTGGTGGCCATTGCCAATGCACGAGAGTAGCTGTTTTGGGAGTTGAATAAACTGAAAACCTGCGGAGTGACGGTCGACTCGGTACGCCGTTCACACGAATTGTCGGCATTGGGCTGATCGAAGACTTCCAACATCGGATCTCGAAGTGTTCGCACTTTGTAAGCATAAATGGTTCGTCGATTTCGTTCCCCGGGAGTGGGAGAAGGTAGGTACGCCGGAGCGACCGATCCCATGACGTGTCGTGGTTGGAAGGCGACTTCGCGATTGATTTCTGGTCGTATGGGGACTCCACCCATTTCTCGATTCAATTCCTCCGAAATGGCTAACATGCTGTCGCGAATTTCTTCTCCCGAAAGTCGTCTGGGGGGGAACCATGAGAGCAGTTTGTTGGTGGGGTCTGTTGAGGCCGCTTGTTGTGGGTTAGAGGGTGTTCCCGCTCTTTGGTAGGTCTCAGAAAGCATGATGTGTCGATGTAGTTTTTTGATCGACCAGCCTTCTTCAATAATTCGTGATGCGAGATGATCCAACAATTCAGGATGGGATGGCTTCTTGCCAGTGCTGCCAAAGTTGTTGGGGTTTTCGGCAAGCCCTTTCCCGAAATGCCATTGCCAGATGCGATTCACGATCACACGCGAGGTTAACGGGTTTTTCTCAGAGGCAATCCACTGTGCCAGTGCGAGTCGTCTCCCATGAAGAGATTGTGGGATCGTGTTCCACTCGTTGGGAGAAACCAGATTGTTGGAATTGGGAAGTGCCGAGAGTACACCCGGAGTCACCTTGTCGGTGGGTGTTTCGATGGAGCCGCCCGTGAGCACATGAACCTGTTGCAAATCACCTTTCAGAGTTTTGGGTAGCGGATGACGAGAGGCGTTGGACCGATACCCCATATTGAGAGGGCCGTTGTAGACCGAAAACGCGAGTGGGTCGTAACGATACTGTTGTCGATCACGGATGGACTTTTGCTTTTTGACGACTTTATTGACCCCTTTGCGGGCGTCTTCGATTTCTTTTTCTGAGGCATTCTCATGAATATGCAAACTGATCCCCGGGTTATTTTTGAGGCCGACAATTCGCTGACGCATCTCAATATAACCGTCTGTCTTCTCCCACTCATCAAACGGAGCATCCCGCTCAGCAAATTGAACCGGAGCAAAAACAGCCTGCATTCTGTAGTAGTCGAGAGTTGGCATCGGATCGAATTTATGATCGTGGCATTTACAGCATCGCAAAGCGGTGGCCAGAAATGTTTCGCCTGTGCTATTCACAACGTCGTCGAGGAACTGTTGCCGTGTGACCGCCATCACACTCATGCCCGTGTGTTCCCATGGCCCCATTCTCAGAAAACCCGGCGCGATCTGGAGTTCAGAGTCCGTCGTGTTGTGATGTCGTGAGATGTCGTATCGGTTCGTTTTGACAAACTTCTCGATCTCACGTTGATCGCTACCAGATGAATGGTTACGCAAGGTCAAGATTTCATCACCGGCGAGTTGCTCGGTCACGAAGATGTCATACGGTTTGTCACCATTGAATGCCTTGATCACATAATCCCGATAACGCCAAGCATTGGGACGTTCAAAGTCATTCGAGAAGCCTGCGGTGTCGGCATACCGGACAACATCAAGCCAATGCCGAGCCATCTCCTCACCATATGCGGGAGAATCCAACAGCCGGTCAATCAGTTTGTGAAATGCTTGTGGAGATTGATCGTTGAGGAACTCATGCACCTCTTGAGGAGTTGGCGGCAACCCGGTCAAGTCGTAAGTGGCACGACGGATTAGAGTGAGTTTGTCGGCTTTGTCGGACGGAGCGATTCCTGCCGATGCGATCTTGCGATTGATAAATGCGTCAATCGCTGAATCACTCGAACCGGGCAAAGAGTTCTTCGGAACTTGGGGATCAGAAAGAGGCTGGTAGGCCCAGAGGTCTTCCTCGGCATATTTACGATTTGTCCAATCCGGCGATTCTCCCCCCGATGTTTCAACGACAACACCCTCTTCGGCCTCCCAGCTTTCTTTCTGTAATTCGGCCAGCCGTTTTGCCTCGGGCCAGGGAGCTCCTGCGGTAATCCAACTTTCAAAGTAGGCAATCTCGGCTTTATTCAAGCGGTCGTTTTCTTTGGGAGGCATTTCGTACCCATCCCAGCGAATTGCCTGATAGATGAGACTCTCTTCCGGTTTTTTGTTGACGAGAGAGGGTTCTCCGGATTCTCCTCCCTTGAGCATCGCTTCTCGCGAGGTGAGATCGAGATCTCCCTTGAGTTCACCATCCGGGGAGTCGCCGTGACAGGCGAAACAACGGGATTTCAGCAAGGGGAGAACCTTACCTACAAAAAGTATTTCTGCTTCTGCGGTTGGAAGGGACGCATCATCGGCATGAACAAGGCTACCGAAAGTGAAGAAACTGATTGCAATGAAAAAAGCGAATCGCATGAATCATCCGTGTGTGCTATGTTAAAAAAAATTAAAGATCGATCTATAATATCCGGCTTCGATCTCTCAATCTGCCTTCTATTATGCCTGCCCACAGTCCTTTTGACAATTATTGTTTTTGCTGATGCCTAATGAACCTGATTACAGCCGGGAAACGCAGTTTTCCAATCTTCTGAATCGCGCCCAAGATGTGGATTTGCAGCGGGTTGCGCTGGAGATTGCCTGTGACGAGTATCCCGAGCTGGAGATTGATGAATACCTTTCGTGGTTTGATGAGGTTGCCGCTGCTTTGAAGCCTCGTGTCTCCACATGCCCGACCGAGTTAGATGTCCTGAAGATGATTTGCCAGGAGCTTGTGGAAGAGCGGGGTTTCAGTGGAAACTCTGAAGCTTTTCGAGATACCCGCTGCAGCTACTTAAATCGTGTCATTGATACCGGTCGAGGATTGCCGATCACTCTGTCACTTGTCTACATGGGGATCGCACAACGTCTGGGGATTCAGCTTCACGGTGTGGCGTCACCGATGCACTTTGTGTGCCAGTTGCAGACCTTCCAAGGCCCAGTGTATCTCGATGCCTTCACCAATGGGCGAATTTTAAGTGAAGAGCAATGTCTCGAATGGTTGAAGCGAGTGAGTGAACTTCCTGAGGAAGTGATTCTTCGTTCGTTGGTGCCGACAGATTCTCGATTGATTGTGATGCGTATGCTCAACAATCTGAAATCGCTTTTTGCCCAGCATGAGAACTGGCGTTCGCTGTGGAAAGTACAACACAGACTCTCAGCCATGCAACCGGGTAACTGGCACGAGCAGAGAGATTTGGGAATGGTTTCTCTGCAAGCGGGACGCCCCGGTATGGCCGTTGAAATTCTCAATAGTTGTCTACAAACCTGCCAGGACCAAAATGATCGCGACGCAATGGGGCATGCCATCGACCAGGCACGTTCTCTTCTTGCCGGCATGAACTGATCCCATTTCGATCAATCAGTTCTGTGGTCCTACTTCTTCCAAGAATGTTGCCGTTGATACTCGCTTTTCATCTGCCCCAATATCTCTGTCATTAAAGACTGTTTCATTAGTAAGGCTCGTGATACAGTCTGATAAATGTTCATGTTTGGAGCGCAAAAAATGCGAACTTATCGCCTCGTTCTTGTGTTGGTTGTTCTTTCTGTTTTGACGCAAGGCATTTCCTTTGCTCAGAACTGGCCACGTTTTCGTGGGCCCAATGGGGCAGGAATCAGTGATGTGAAGTCCATTCCCGCTCAGTGGAACTCTGATAATTATCACTGGCGTTATGCTTTGTCGGGTGAGGGGAATTCGTCTCCCGTTGTCTGGGGATCGCAAGTTTATATTACTGCCGCTGATGCTGATTCGGGTGAGAGAGTCTTGTCTTGCATCAACGCACGCACCGGAAAAAAAGTCTGGAGCGAAAGCATTCCCTTTGAAAAATACCGCCGACATAAAAATAACAGTTTCGCTTCCAGCACTCCCGCTGTTGATGAATTACACGTTTACACAATGTGGCATTCTCCAGAAGGCTCTCCTGTCACCGCTTATACCCACGATGGGAAGAAGGTATGGGAATTTGATCTCGGTCCATGGACTCAAGGGCAGGGTGGTGCCTCTTCTCCCATCGTTTTTGGGGAATGGGTTTTCATCGACAATGATCATCGTGAAGGAAGTCTGCTGATTGCGTTGGATCGTAAGACGGGGCGTGAAGCGTGGAGAATTCCGCGTGAGGGAAAAAGAGCCTGTTTTACGACTCCCTGCGTTTATTCACCTTTGGGCCGATCACCAGAAATTGTTTTTACACATTGTTATGAGGGAATTGTGGGTGTGGATGCTGCGACCGGGAAACAGAATTGGCATATTGATGTGTTCGGGACGCATTCGCAAAGAGCGGTTGGCTCGCCCGTGGTCTTTGAAGATTTGGTGATCGGTAGTAGTGGTGCTGCTGGGGGAAAGCGAAATGTAGTCGCAGTTCGGCCTCTCGCGAAACCTCAAACTCTCGATGGAGTCCAAACAACGGCAGAGGAAGCGTTTCGACTCTTCAAATCCTCTCCCCATGTCCCGACTCCCATTGTTTATCAAGGACGAGTCTACTTGTGGGAGGATAAAGGTGTCGTCTCGGCCTATGATGCTCGCACGGGAGAAGTTGTCTGGAGAACCCGCGCGGGAGGCACTTTTTTCTCGTCACCCATTATTGTTGATGGGCGACTCATGAATTTGGATGTGACTGGGAAAGTGATCGTGATTCAATTGGGAGATAAACCCGAAATTCTGGCTGAAAATGAACTCCCCGAGGGGGGAAAGGGCTCCATGGCGGTGGGGGCAGGTCAATTGTTGATTCGTACCGAGGCGGCACTTTACGCGATCGGTGGAGTTCGTAATTAAGCATGTCGTCTGCAAATTCTTTACGCGGTCTTCGTGTGGACGGTTGCCGTCTAAACCCAATCATTAATAATGGTGGCATGAATCGTTCTCCAAAAAAACAAAATGAGATAGAAGAACGCGAGAGAACGATTCTCGATGTTGCCGCGCGTGTCTTTCTGTCTGACGGTTATCATAGCCTTAACATGGAAAACATTGCCGATGAAATTGGGTGTTCCAAAGGGACCGTTTATGGTCATTTTCGGAACAAAGAAGATATCCTGATGGAGTTGGCATCTCGTGGCGTGGAAAGACGGGCTGAGATGTTTTCGAAAGCGGCTGCATTTACGGGACGGCCGCGTGAGAGGATGGCTGTTTTGTGGATGTCGATTGAATTGTACGTGAGAGCCTATCCTCAATATTTCGCATCGGAACTGATTTTGCGTACCGAAACCCTTCGAGAGAAAGCCGCTCCCGAAAGGCAAGAATATATGCGTGGATGCGAAATTCGTTGTATTCAAATTGTCGCGGGGATTGTGAGGGATGGAGTTGCGTTGCGCGATTTGCATTTACCGGATGGCATGTCTGCCGAGGAACTCGCATTTGGTGTGTGGTCTCTCACCTATGGAGCTCATGGTTTGTTACAGACAGGAACGCCGATGAAAAGCATGGGAGTGAAGAATCCGTTCCAGTCAATTTTCTACAATGCGAATATCATGTTGGATGGTGTTGGCTGGAAGCCACTTTCGATAGAACTGGATTATCAGTCGATTCAGGAACAAGCCGCCAAGGCACTCTTTGAGGATGAGGTCAAGCTGGCCGGTCGTCGATGAAAGAGCCTCTCAGGCCGTGCTTTGAAGTATTCGGCAGTGTGCCGCTTACTTTCCTAAGACCAATGGTTGCGGATTCTCATTGCGTCCCACAGATCGAACGCCGGGGCCAAAATTCTCGCCTTCTCCCAGGTCGGCTCGGATACGCTCTGCATAAACCATCAAACGCTTGACGATACCGGGATGAGATTCGGCGACATCAGTTTCCTCTGCCAAATCGGTTTTCAGGTTGTAGAGCCGGGCGGGTGTCTGAATCGTTTTGTCTCTCAACCCTTCACGCTTTTGATCGAGAGGGAGATACAGTTTCCAGTGACCGGCGCGTACGGCTTGCAGTTGATCGAGCTGATAGTAATAGAATGCCTCATGCGGCGTTTTCGCAATGGAGGGATGAAACAGCAGGCTGCGGATGTCCTTGCCGTCGATGATCCGGTCTTCAGGGACATCGGCTCCCGCGAGAGCGGCGAATGTCGGCAACATGTCGATTGTCGAACAGAGTTCGTCGGAAACCGTTCCGGGTGCAATTTTACCAGGCCAGCGAACAACACAGGGAACTCGCATGCCACCTTCTGCGGTTGAATATCCCCAACCTGAAAGTGGCAGGTTGCTTCCCTGAATGGGATTTCGACGAGGTGCACCGTTGTCCGACGTCCAAAGCACGAGAGTGTTATCGTCGAGGCCCAGCTCTTTGATGGCTTTCAGGATCTCGCCAGTTGACCAGTCGAGTTCTTCAATGCAATCTCCCCATTGGCCATTGTCGGACTTTCCTTGGAACGCCGGGCTCGAATACGGAGTGCGTGTGCTTCCCGGCATCGCTTGCGGCATGTATAGAAAGAACGGATTATTACGATTGGTTTTGAGGAAATCGACTGCGCGTTCGGTATAGCGCTTGGTGAGATAATCCCGATCAACGGGAGCTTCGATGACGGTCTCATTCTCCATCAATGGTAATTCGGGCCAAGGCTTTCCATCACGTGGTGTCATGTCGTCGCTATACGGAATTCCGAAGAAAGAATCGAAACCTTGGCGTGTTGGTAAGAACTCGGGTTGATCTCCCAAATGCCATTTTCCGATGATGCTGGTGACATATCCGGCGTCTTTGAGAACTTCTGCGATAGTGATCTCTGTGGGATTCAAACCATTGGTGGAAACTGGTCGCAAGACCGCTCCATCAAGTTCAGGATTGTCGAGCCCGACACGACGTGGATAACAGGCCGTCATTAAAGCAGCTCGCGAAGGAGTGCAGACACCGGACGCCGAATAGTAGCTGGTGAGCTTGAGCCCTTCGGCGGCCATCTTGTCCAAATGTGGAGTTTTGTGTTTGGTTGAACCGAAACAACCAATATCGCCGTAGCCGAGATTGTCGCAGTAGATCAAAATGAAGTTTGGCTGCTCGGCATACGTCGAAGAAACAGACAGTAAAGTCAGAGATATTGAGAGCAGGAATCTGGTCATCATAGTGACTGGCCGTGTTGAATGATTAGTTAGTGAATTTCAACGCATCTAATGTGGTCGAGTGCTGGAGTTTTATGGATCCATCGAGACCGATGATGTTGAACGTGACGCTTGGCTTGTCGGTCATCCAATCAATTTCGAACATGCCGAAATGATTATCGCGATACGCTTCTCCGATGCGAAAGGTGCTTGGTTCGACGTTGTGCCATTCTTCGGTCAATCCACTCGCGGTGACATCGTAGATGGGGTAATGCCCCTTGGGTTGTCGCTTGTTGATTTCGGCCCAATGAACATCGCCGGAAATAAAAACAACGCCGTTGGCTTTGGTGGATTTGATCAAGTCGAACATGTGCTGTTGTTCGTTGGGAAGGTTCGTCCACGATTCCCAGCCGTTATAAGAGTGACCGAATTGAATGGAGCTACAGACGATGCGCAAATCGGCAGGTTTGCGGAATTCTTGTTCGAGCCACTTCCATTGTTCCGCCCCAAGGAGTGTTTTCTGTGGATCGGGATCGGGCTGGTAGTCGTTCTTCCATGAGGCGTTGGCAGATTGGTCTTTGTCGCGACGTTTGAGTGGGTCGCGAAAATAGCGGGTGTCGAGCAGGATGACTTGTAACCGTTTTTCGTTGGCTGAAAATTCATGACTGCCGTAGATTCCCGGACGTGTTCTGCGGGGGCTTTTTGGGGGCACCTGCCAGAAGTCGAAGAAGATTTCGCGAGATTCGACTTTCTTCGGATATTCCTTTCCGGCATCGTTGGCACCGTAATCGTGGTCGTCCCAGACGGACAGAACGGTGACGTTCTCGCGCAATGCTTGAAACTCGGGTTTGCTGCCAAGCTCTTGGTATTTGTCCCTCAGCACCTTCATGTCGTATGTGTCGGCGTAAATGTTGTCTCCCAGATAGATAAACAGATCAGGCTGTTTCTTAACAACCTTGCTCAAAATTGGTTGTTGCTTGAACTGTTTGGAGCAGGAGCCGAAGGCAATACGACTGGGAAGCCTTTTGAGGTCGTTAATAGATTTGACGACCGGTTTTTCTTCGGCATGGACGATATTCAGCGAGAGGCAGAAAAAAAATATGATGATGCGGCGTGAGGTCATGTGTATTACTATGCTTCCGCTCTAAAGACGGGTCTGGGGCTCAAGACAAAAGACAGAATTATGGTTGGACAGATGTCTGGCCCAGATCGATGGGGACATTGCCGTCGAGGTATCGCCAGTTCTTGATGAAGGAAATGAGATCGGCCATGTCTTGTACTGTGATGTTTTTTTCCAACCCGTTAGGCATCAAGGAGACGCCGTCCGATTTCATCTCTTCGATTTCATCTTTGAGAATGGTGGCGGTTTTGTTTTCGGGTTGTTTGAGAGTGACGGAATTGCCGGTCTCGTTGACGATGATTCCTGTCAAGACTTTACCGGAATCAAGGACAATCGTGTAACTGAAATAGTTATTGTCGATGGCGCGGTTTGGGTCGAGAATGTTTGTCAGTAAGACTTCTGGTTTCGCCGTCCGAGAGTCGGCGATGTCGGGTGCAACATTGACGCCGAGATCGCCGATGCGATGACAGGCGGTGCAGTTCTTCTGGAAAATGATTCGTCCACGTTTCGGATCAGACGGCATTTTGAGGGCAACTTGATAGCGGTCGAGGACCGGTTTGCGATCTTCGGCGGCTGTGGAAGCGAGAACAGTATTGATGCGCTGCTTGAGTTCTGCTTTTTTGTGTCGAGCGAGGATGCGACGATGATGAGCCTGGATTTCGCCAGCCGGAATATCACCGGCTTCCACAGCATCGAGCAATACTGGGACCATGATGGCATTTCCGACCATCACAGACAGAATTTCGCTTCGGATGGAAGGGGTTTGACGAGAGTAGTCCGCCATGAGTGCGGGGGCAGCCTCTTTGGGGGCTTGAGCTGCCCAAAGGCCAATCGCGGTTTGTCTTAGTGATGTGTTAATCTCGACCGTTGCGAGTTTCTTGAGAATTGCCAACGAATTTTCATCAGCATGATAGCGGAGAAGTTGCAGGCTGCTGAGTCGATTCTCGGGAGACCCTTCAATATTTGTGGCGGTTTGAGCAGAGAGTGTAAACATCGTCGCGAGTTGCGTTTTTGCGTCGGCACTGATGTCGTCAGACTTGGCAGCGGCTGTCATGGAAGACCCAAGACCCTGCATCACGGTTTGCCAGACAGATAGACTCTGCTTAGTATCAGGCGAAACAGGATGGATCTTTGCCAGTCCGTTGAGAATTTCGATGGCTTCGACAGCCTGGAATTTTGAACGCCGAGCGCCGATCAGTTCGGCAATCTCTCCGATGACTGGCTGCATGGAAGGCAGGTTCTTTGTGGTAGTCTGTTGCAATAACGCTAACAACAGATCAACCGGTTTGTCGTGGGCGGCAATACGGACGCCGGCAATCAACCAGGAATCGGATTCAGTCCGTGTGGCAAGTTTTGTGAGAATACGAGTTTTGAGAGGACCAGCAACCATCTTGCCCGTGGAGATAGCGAGTTGCAGTTGCAGGTGGCCGTCTTCGAGGTCGGCGACTTCTTCGATCAAACTGTGATAAGCAGTGTCTTCGATGAGGCGATCTTCTTCGGCTTTAAGCAGTTGAGTGATCAATTTCTGATTGGCGGTATTCAGGACGATTTTGAGATCGTTGTCCGTGAGTTGCTCCCAGTTTGAGAGTAGCCACAGTGCCGAGATTGCTGCCGGTGTATGCTCGCAGGTTGTCAGGGTCTTACGGAGTTGCGCGGTGACTTCGAGATCGGCTCGTTCTGTTAATAACCGGAAGGCGGTGTCTCGATGCCAGCCGTTGGTGTGAGCCAACAGGTAAACGAGGTCGGTCGAGGAAAGCTCCGACAGTTTCGTGGGGCGATGTTGTGAGCGATCTTCAATCGGCTTTCGTGCAGAGAGACGATAAATGCGGCCTCGATCATTGCCGTTGGTTAAATCTTTGCGGACTTTCAGTTCGTCCGGCATGAACTGCGGATGCTCGATGACAGCGCGATACATATCACACAGATAGAGACTGCCGTCTGGTCCGTGTCCCATATTGACGGGTCGGAACCAGGAATCTTTGCTCGCCAGAAACTCGACTTCTTTGCGACCATACTGAGAAGTGAACGACCCGCCTTGCGGCTTCATAATGTCGCGGTGTAACAAGCTTCCCGTTGGTTCGCAGGTGAAGCTGTTGCCGTAAAACGATTCACCAAGGGCGTCGCCGCGATAGTTGGTGACCCCGCACGCAGCCGTAAATTGGCCCGCGTGTTGTGTTGATGTTGTCCAGGCTTGGGTGATTGAATAAACCCGCGAGTCTTGACCATCGGGCGAGACATCGTGTCGCAGAGATGGTAAGAGAGCAAATGGGTTCTGTTCGATGTCCCGTTGTTCGAGAACGATGTGCATGCACGGGTTGCGATTGCTACACGCAAATCGGTTGCCATAATCGTCGAATGTGAGTCCAAATTGACCGGTCCCCGTGATGCCCTCATACTCGCCAGTCTCGGGATGAAAACGAAAATCGACTCGACTGAGATCGAGTGGTTTGGCGTCTTTCGCCCATTCCTCTTTGACGGCAAGGACTTTGCCACCGCGAAGCCCATTGGAGACATACACCCAACCATCCAGACCAAGTGTGGGGTGGTTGGCACGCAGTTGAGGGTTTTGTTCTGCAAACCCTCGAAACCAAGTTTCTTTGATATCCATTTTGTCGTCGCCATCGGTGTCTTTCAAGTAGGCGATTTCTCCAGAAAGAGTCGCGATGACTCCCCCTTTCCAGGGAAGGACTCCGTTGGCGAACAACAGCTCTTCTGCAAACAAGGTTGCCGATTCGTAGTAGCCGTCACCATCTTTGTCTCGCAGGATTTTGATTTTAGACTTTGGTTTTTCACTTTCTGCGGGGACGTGCGGATAATCGGTCATTTCGACGACCCACAGTCGATCATATTCGTCAAAGGCCAAGGCGACCGGATCGATGACTTGTGGTTCGCTGGCGACCAATTCAATTTTGACATCAGGATTGATCTCGAAATACTTCAGAGACTCTTTAGGAGAAATGGGCCCGGTTGGAATTGGTGTCATCTCCGATTCCGTCGAGACTGTCTCAGTTGAAGCACTTGAGGGAGTGACTGAGACTTCTTCAACGGTCGTGGCGTCCGCGATGAGAAATCGAAATGTGGCAGTGATGACCAGGAGACTGGCCAGAAACGCAGTTTTCATCAAAAACTCCAAGGTGGTGAAGATGATCGTCGGTGAGGTGGGAAAGCAAGGCGTGGCATTCATTATTCCCCAGTGAGTTCCCGGTCTCAACGTCTTTCTGGGGAAATCGCATGGAATGTTTTGTACTGCATTCTTATTCTGGAGGAGATTGCATGAGTGGCCAGTTTCTGTTGGAGAAGGATGGGGATATGTGGAATTGTTGGAGAGTGGGACTGTTCTTAATGATTCTTGTATTGGGAATCGCTACCTCGGAGTTACATGCGGGGAAATACAATCCGGTTCTTTCGATTGGTGATGACGGGCCCGTTTGGAGTGATTTGCCGGGAGTAGATGGCAAAACTCACTCGCTCTCGGATTTAAATAAAACGCCTTATATTGTGGTGGTGTTCTTCAGTAATAGTTGTGATGTCGCAGAAGTCTACGAAGAACGAATCCAGAAAATTACCTCAAAATATGGTGAGGCAAAAAAAGGAGTGTCTGTCGTTGCCATCAATGTGAGTAAGGAAGAAGCAGATCGACTTCCCGCGATGAGAAGTCGAGCAAAAGAACACGGCTTTAAGTTTGCTTATCTTTTCGATGAATCGCAGGAAATTGCTCGTAAGTATGGTGCGATCTGGACTCCTGAATTTTTCATTCTGAACCCGGAGCGTAAAGTTGTTTACATGGGTGGATACGACGACACCTCTGCCGAAAAGTTTGTGAAGCATCATTATCTTATGGATGCATTAGAAGCGTTGAGACAGGGAGAGACTCCCAAAGTGATGGAGACTCCTGCCATTGGCTGTCGTATCAAGCTGGAAAGAAAACGTCGGCGTACATCGAAGTAAAACGCTAAGAGAGGTGTTTTCTCAAAGCAAAAGCGTTGATTGCCCACATGTGTGAATGACGGATCATCTTTGACGAAAAATAGCCTTGATTCACTAATGATTCTGAGAGTCCGTCTTCAAATTCCAGTTTGGCTACGAATGGCAATCCTGTTCCCTGTTTTTCGTTGGTCTGCATCGCCGAATCTTGGGGATTCGGCTGCTTCGACCGCCTCAATCTGGCACCATTTTGCTTATTCTCGCCTTGAAAAGCGAATGAGAAGACAAGCGCTTAGAGAAAACTCGTATGCAATATCCCCTGAAGTGGCAATCTCGTGTTATTTCCTCAATCACAGGGAAGAGCAGACTTGTGGATGAGGCCAAAAATCAGGTAAAACACTGTTCACTCATTTGGCAGGTTGTTCCGTTGAGCAATGGTCTCTCCAAGTTGATGGTTGATAGTAGTTTTCGTCAATGATCTTGTAGACGTGGAATTCCTCTCGATGAGTCAGGCGACGACATTGAGTGATTTATCCATCAAAAGTTATTAGGCACCCGTTGGTAATTATGGCTGGAAGAACATTTGTAGTAGGAGATATACACGGTTGTCGTATTGCGTTGAATGCGCTGTTCGAAAACCTTTCCTTGACGGCTGATGACACCTTCATTTCTTTGGGAGATGTTGTTTGCGGTAGACCAACAATGGCGGAGAACAAATGGAACCTTTATCATCCATTTGGAGGAAGCCCATGTCAAACAATTCTGCCAACCATTCCCACTCATCCGAGAAGCCAAAACGCACCAGACGCGTCTTCTCCGATGAGT
>JAURQH010000103.1 GCA_030836185.1 Planctomycetota bacterium | reverse complement strand
TGGTGCAATAACTGATCACCATATAGATCACAAATCGGAGACGCGTGCCGGGATCCTTCCGGGGTTTGTCGGTTGGCGACGAATCAGATTGAGAATCGGGCTCAGGTGTCACGAAGATTTTGCTTTCAGGAACATGGTTTTGCCAACCATAGCTTTCCGACCATCAAGAGAACAAGCATAGAACGGGAATTGTTTCTCTTTGCGAGAGTTCGTAAGTTAGTAGTTGTTCAAGTTCTTATTTTTATCGAGGCTTTTTAGGAGAGAGTTGCATGTCGGAAGTGAAAGTTGATCTGAAACCCAACGGCCCGATCCTCGTCAGTGGACCGATTACCCTCAACGACACTCAAGGCAATGCCTACGATTTGGGCGGTAAAGCGGCCATCGCCCTTTGTCGCTGTGGAGCGACGGGCAACAAGCCGTTTTGCGATGGGGCTCATAACCGCTGTGGGTTCGAGTCACAAGAAGTGGTGGAATAACTCTTAGGATCTGTCCGTTTTGAAACATTGCGGGAGACTCTGGGTTTCAGAGCCTCCCGTTTTCTTCTCTCACTGATCGAGCGCTCATTATGAATCGTTTCGTGTTTGCCCTTATTGTTGGTTCCCAGCTCCTCGTCTCGACGTCTCTTTTTGCTCAAGATCATTCCGAATTACGAGCCAGCCTGAAGTCTTTACAAGAAAAGATTGAAACGCTGACAGCAACGGAACTGAAGATTGAAGCAGACGGCTTGACGCGTTCTCGTCAGCCCCGTATTGCCGACATCGAAGTGTACGCCAAAGCGGTGGAGTGGATGTTGCGTCATGAAGAAATCTACAAACCCAATTACATCGATCAGGCAACAATCGCGCTCGCCACGGGACACGAACGAGCGGATCTGTTTGCTGGCAAAAAAGAGTCTTGGGGAACCAAGGCGGGGAAGGTGATTCTCGGTTACTACTCAGAAGTCGATGAATCGGCTCAGCCTTATGCACTCACGCTTCCCAACAACTTTTCGTTGGAGACTCCCGGTCGCTGGCCGCTCCATGTTGTTCTACACGGTCGCGCAGGGCAAATGAATGAAGTGAATTTCATTTCGCGTCACGACAACAAACCTGCCGCTGAAGATGCCGGTAGGATCCAACTCGATGTCTTTGGCCGTACGAACAATGCGTATCGCTGGAGTGGCGAGACGGATGTCTTTGAAGCGATGCGCGATGTGCAACGTCGATTTCGGATTGACGACAAACGGATCACGCTGCATGGTTTCTCCATGGGAGGTGCCGGAGCCTGGCATCTGGGACTTCATTATCCTGATAAGTGGTCATCCGTCGGACCGGGAGCCGGCTTTGTCGATACCTACGTCTATCAGAAAATCAAAGAACCGCTTCCCGATTTTCAGCATCGAACATTGGGGATCTACGACGCTATCGATTATTCCCTCAACGCGTATAACGTCCCCATTTGCACTTATGGCGGTGAAAACGACGCACAATTGGTCGCCAGTACGAGCACTGTTGATGCCGCCAAGAAACTGGGCGTTGATATCAAACTACTTGTTGGTCCCGGTATGGGACACAAGTTTCACCCTGAAAGTCGTAAGGAGTTCATGGCGTTCCATCGGGAGAAGTCCCAGGAGGGACGGCCCGGTTTTCCCGGTCGTCAAAAAATTCGCTTTACCACCCGGACTCTCAAATACAACGAATGTGATTGGCTGACGATTGCCGGCATGATTGAACAGTACGCCCCTACGACTGTCGAAGGGGAAATCGATTACAAGCACGAAACAGTCAATATCACGACCAAGAATGTCTCGTCGCTGTGGGTGGCAAGAGGGATTGGAGCGGAAGCAATTACCATTGATGGTTCGATCCTTCCGCTGGCGGATGCGGCTCGAAACTTGTTACCCAATGTGTTGTATATGAAAACGGCTGATGGCTGGGATGTCGTCAGTTATGATGACACACGTGTGTTTCAGGAAAATAAAGACCCCGTCAAACGACACGGGTTGCAAGGACCGATCGACGATGCCTTCATGAGTTCTTTTGTCTGTGTTCGCGGAACCGGGAAACCGTGGTCGCAAAATCAACACGATTACGCCATGTTTGTTCTGAATCGCTTCGAGAAAGAGTTTGACAAATGGCTTCGCGGGAAAATTCGTATTGTTGACGACAAAGAGGTCACCGAAGAAATGATGCAGGAACATCATCTGATTCTCTTTGGTGATCCGGGGTCGAATTCGGTCCTCGCCGACATTGTTGGCAAACTCCCCATCGCCTGGTCTCAAAAATCGATTGTCGCTGATGGCAAAACCTTTGATCCCGACAAGCAGGGTTTGGCGATGATCTATCCCAATCCCTTGCAAGCCAATAAGTATATCGTGATCAATTCGGGACACACATTTCACGAAGCGCAATTCAAAGCTTCCAACGCTCAACTATATCCGCGTTTGGGGGACTTTGCGATTTTGGATATCTCCCAACAGGAGGGGAAGTATTCCGAGAAAATCGATCACGCTGTGATCTTCAACGGGGGTTGGCGATTTCCCAACTCAGGCCCAAAAACGGCCGATTTGCGATGAAACTAACTTGTTGGAAATGCTGGCTGTTTGACGTTCACTGCGACCACTTCTTTTTCAGGAGCCACTATGACGATTCTGTCGCGATTCACGCCGGTACTTCTGCTTCTGTTGGTCTCGGGTTTAACTGCAGAAGAACCCATCAAGATTCAGTCTGATCAGTTTGGATTGTTCGAATTCGAGCCCGCAGAGACACCTGCCGACAAAGAAATTTGGCCACTAAAAACGCCCACTCCTAACATCGTTTGTATTCGTGGTGAGATTCCCCTCGGAGAAACGCAGCCGCTCATTGATCCTGCCCTTATTTTCAACCCAGACGCGACCGAGGCAAAGTTCGAGTTGTGGGAGCGGAATGAAAGTAACAATACGATCGTGGTGGAATCGGCAGAAGCAAGTGGACAACAAACCGACGGACGAATTCTCTTCACTGCGGCTGATGCAGTTGTCAAAGGGACGAATGCCAAATTGGAATCTCATCCCGGTAATTCACGGATCGGCTTTTGGACGGGCCGCGATGACCGAGCGATTTGGGAATACACGGCAACTCGTCCGGGGACGTATCGAGCGACTTTGTGCTATTCACGATCAGGCGGTCATCCGGCGACAGTCGCCCTCTCTGTGGGAGACTCTCAGCTCACTGCCGAGATTAAAGGAACCGGAAGTTGGTATCGGTATCAATCGGAAGTTCTGGGAACGGTGACGATTTCCAAGCCAGGAAAACTGAGCGTGGAAATCAAAGGAATAAAAACGGTTGGGGCTTTGATCAATCTGAAAGGCCTCGTCCTCACTCCCATCAGCGAAGGCAAACCCGTTCAAACCGCCGACGTAGACGGCGTGATACTCTGCCACTCGCGCGATGCCACCATTCATGGTGTGCAAGTTCAATATGAGCCGAAGCCCGAGAAGAATACCGTCGGCTATTGGACGCACGTCTCAGACCGCGTTTCGTGGACTGTCGATTTTCCGAAAGCCGGTAAATACGATGTCGAAGTTTTGCAAGGTTGTGGAAAAGGACACGGCGGCAGTGAAGTGAATATTGTGATGCTCGATCAATCACTTTCGTTCGTTGTGGAAGACACCGGTCACTTTCAAAACTTCAAATCGCGTGTCATCGGGCAATTCAAGATCGATTCCCCAGGGCGATATCGGTTTATGATCGTTCCCACCAAAAAGGCTTCCGTGGCTGTGATGGATGTTCGCCAAGTGCGATTACTCCCTATTTCGAAGTAATTTCCTCAACTCAAGAAATAACATATCAGTAGTCCAATTCAGCAGTTACGACTCGCGCACTTGTTTTATTTCTCTTTTTGGACTCACGAAAACCCTTAATTTCGGATATAAAATCAGTCGATCATTATGTACTGATTTGTTTGATGCCACCTCGTCATATCATCCTAGATATGCGAATCAATCATCGATGAGACGCGCTCACCTCAACACCGGAGCCCACCATGCTGGAATTCCAAGCGGAAGATCAAGGACGCTTTTGCGACGGACACTCTCGTCGTCAGTTTCTCAAAGTTGGCGGGCTCGCCATCGGCGGGCTCACGCTACCTCAGCTCTTGAAAGCCGAAGCCGCTTCCGGCCAGTTCAACAGTACGAAATCAATCATCAACATCTATCTGGGTGGTGGACCGACCCACATGGATACGTTCGATTTGAAACCGAACGCTCCGAAAGAATTTCGTGGTGAGTTCCAACCAATTTCCACCAACGCACCCGGCGTCGAAATCTGCGAACTGATGCCCGATCTCGCCACGGTTGCCGACAAGTTTTCTATCATTCGTTCGCTCGACGGGATGAACAACGAGCATAACTCCAAACAGTCCGAATCGGGCTGGTCTGTGAAGTCGCTCGACACTATGGGTGGCCGCCCTGGGATCGGTTCAGTGATGTCGAAATTTATGGGTGCTTCGCAAGAGACGCCCTACGGCGTGGCTCCCACCGCTGTTGATATCAACGGCTGGACAAGACCCGGTTTCCTCGGACAAACACACTCCGCTTATCGTCCTGACAGTACAGGACGCAGCAATCTGCAATTGAATCGTTCGGTCTCTGTTGATCGTCTCGATGATCGCCGTCAACTTCTCAGCGGCCTTGATCGTCTCAGCCGCGATGCTGACAGTTCAGGAATGATGAACGCTCTCGATAGTTTCAACGAACGAGCGGTCGGCATCATTACCTCGGGCAAACTTTACAATGCCCTCGACACCAAACAGGAAGACCCACGTCTGCTGGACAAATACGGCATCGGTATGCGACGCGATATGGATCGCTTCCTTGTTGCTCGCCGACTGATTACGTCAGGCGTCCGCAATGTTTCGTTTTCATGGGGTGGTTGGGACACTCACCGCAATAACTTCGACACCATGCGGACTCAATTGCCGGCTTTGTCACGCGGATTGACGGCCCTGATTCAGGATCTTGATGCTCACGGTCGTCTCGAAGACACCCTGATCATGATGTCGGGAGAATTTGGACGCACACCCCGTATCAACGGAACTTCCGGTCGAGATCACTGGCCGCGTGCGGCCTTCTTTTTCCTGGCAGGTGGAGGCATGAATCACGGTCAGGTCATCGGCGGCACAAACCCTCTGGGTGAAACGCCCGTTGATCGTCCCGTCCATCTACAACACATCTTCCATACGGTCTACCACTGGCTCGGAATCGATGCCAACACGATGACATTGGAAGACCCGAACGGTCGTCCCCAATATCTGGTCGAGAACCGCGAACTCATCTCTGAACTCATCTCTGAACTCATTTGATCGGGCCAACCTTTCGATGAGCAAACTTCGGTCCCCGTTGGGAGTCTTCTCTCAACGGGGATTCTTTTTTGGCGGGATGCTTCATTTCGTATTCG
>JAURQH010000102.1 GCA_030836185.1 Planctomycetota bacterium | reverse complement strand
TTGAAAGCGGGAGAGAATGAACGGCGTTTTCGTGCCATGATTTTCCTCGGTCAATTGAATCCTGAATGGGCTCCATTTTTACCGATCAAAACGCAAATATTCTCTCTTAACCCGTGGTCCAAATATTGGGGTCCACTTCAATATGACACCCGCCGCCAGAGCATTCACCAATCATGGACTCCTCAATCATTACCAGTTCGATTCTCTGGAATCGCTCCGCCGACACACGTTGTTTCATCTACTCATCTGCCGACAAATGCATCAGCAGTAAATCACTGGTCTGTTGCCGAGAGCTTCAACCACGCCTTGGCATATCGGCTGCCGAGCGTCTTTTGGCTCTTGTTATCGAAATGAACGCCATCAAAGACGGTCAAGTCATCGGCACTCGCAACCGCCGTCCCGGAGAGTTTTTCCGGTAGCATCTTCATCCGTCCGTTGACGGGTTTGTCGCCATAAACCTCACCCGCGACGAACAGTAATTCAGGCTGTTTGAGATCACTTCGTAAGTTGTTCACCAGCCCCACGAGCTTGGTCAGATACTCGGGATCGTTGGCATTGCCTTCTCCTTGATGCCAGATGACGCCGGCGAATTTTGGTTTCTTTGCGAGCTTGTTGATGCGTTTCAACATGTGATCGTAGAGTGGTTTGCCGGGCACCCATTCGTCGATCTTTGTCCCACCACGAGCATTTACAATCAGGCCAATCGACTTCTCGGGCAAGGCTTCATGTAATGTTGTGGCGAACCCATCACCAGGACCAAGACGCTGCATCTCAATCTTTTTACGGTCTGTCGCATATCGATTGAGAGGATTGGTGGCGGACTCCCAACGTCCTTCACCATTGAGCAACATAACACCCGCCAACGGTGCCTGATCGTCTTCGCCCAACGGAGCACGCCCCGCCATATTCGATTGACCGATCAACAGAAAGACGAGATCAGGCTCGGCCGCAGACATCTCTCCCGCGAACATCAACAGACAACCGGCAACAACGAGAGATCGAGGCATAACTAAAGTTTCCTGAATTTTTGTGACACAACGAATCCGTACCTAAATACGTTAGCCGAATGTTCTTTCGAATTAATTGTACTGGCATTTCATCCGATGATGGATAGAAAAATACTCCATAATTTCTTTGACCAGAAGAACTCTTTCGGTTACCAAATTCTGAATCTCAACGACTGGCAAACTCGCTGTTAACAATCCCCTCAATCAATCTTGGGGCATCCCATCTCTAGGATCGCCCAAAGCAAATGTCTTGTCATTTTGGATAAGATGAACGGAGTCCAGGCCATGCCCGGTTATCAACAACTCTACGAAATCGTGGAATTCCCTGAGATGAACATGAAGTCGAGAGATTTGCTAACTTTCCGTTGGTTTCATAACGCCGATCTCAAAACGAAATCGCCCGATGGACGGATCATTGCAACGGCCGCCCAAAAAAGTGACCCGGATGTGAGCTACCATATGTGTCGGGAAGTTCGCCAGGACGTTGAAATTGATCGGCTATCTCAATTCGATGACGACAGATTTTCACAAACAACACTCTCAGACTCACCCACCCACAATAATTCAGGCATTGGACGCTTCCGCACGCTGTTTGCCTGTCTGCTGATTACCGCTTCGCTTGGCCTCGTGGGTTTCGGCGTCACCGCCCCCAACACCAAAATCATCCCAATCATCGATGTCGAATTGGGAATGAGGGTAGCCGGTCAAAATGCCGACCGCACCGAAGTCGATCTCTCTATCCCCGATGTTGATCAAAAGACGTGGCGTCAAATTGATTTACAGATGACCAAAGAGAACGGCGATTCGTTAACGGTTCAGTTATTACGACCGTTAGAATGGATTGAATGGCAGGACGCATCACCCGGCTCAACGGTCTGGCTCGATCTTCCCGAGATGGGCGCTCAGGGCGATGCTAAAGTGGTGTCAATCAGAGATTGCCCACCTATTCAAAAAGGTCGTGGTAATGTGGTGACGGGGCGTTTTCTGCATTCCGCCAAAGACAACCTGCTGAATGTGTCACTGGAGGGGAGCGACGAACAGATCGGCGTCACCGAGACTCACCCCTTCTGGTCGGAAGATCGCAAGGATTACATCCCGGCGGGTGAGTTGACTGTTGGTGAAACAGTCCGCACCGAGCATGGCCTCCGCAGAATTGGGAAGATTCTTCCCCGTCCGCGCGACGAACCGGTGTACAATCTCGAAGTGCACCGCGAGCACGTGTACCTCGTCGGCTCCGCCGGTACACTCGTGCATAACAGTTGTGGAAACAGGTTAGGTTCCATAGATGACTTAGCCAATAAATTAGATGACGATGTCTTCTTTCATTATACCGACAAGGCGGGACATGATAATATTCTTGAAACAATGCAAGTTAGACCAGACTCTAAGCGACATGTGTTTTTAACTCAGGACACTCTGAATTCGACTGAAGCACATAACAAACTATTTCTTGGTCTAGACAGCCATAAGGGGAGAGGGGATTATCTATTTGCATTCAAGCTGAAAAACGGTTCTGTCGTGCCAGGCCCCAAGAATGATGAATTAATACACTCAGGCACTATAAGGCTTGAAGATTTAGAGTTCTTTTTTGCAGACCTGAACCCATTCTAGAGAGTTGTAAAACGAATGTTTCAAGTTAGTGATCTTGATGAACTTCATGCGTTGTTAGGTGCTTTACTCAAATATAAGTTTTTCCAATCGCCTTCAGATCCTGATGTTCAAGAAGTTGCGGGTAGCCCAATTATTGCAAATATTCTTAATAAGCTTTACGAATCAACAATAAAGACAGCAAGATCTCAATTGAATGAGCTGTCTGCGAAAGGTTGGGAGTCAAAAAAATATTTTTCACCTGATACGCATCCATTCGAAAACCGCGCTGTGATTGGATTCGCTCGTGAGTGTGATCTTTTTTTGAAGAAATGGAGTTTTGAAGAAAGGGCAAAATACATACGTCTCGTCTTGAGTCCTTACGAGGTTAGTGATGAACATTGCCAAAAAGTCATCCAACAGGCGACGACGATAGAGTCAGATTGATGCGACGTCAGAAGCTCGCCGTAGTCATTGTATTCGTCTTTCTGATGCCCCTAGGTTCCTCACGAATCAGTCTCGTAGACAAGATCCAAGGGATTCAGACACATCACGCACGACGTGAATTCGGCACAGGGATCAGTTTGGGAATCTGAATCTGCAAACCCATCACACCTTTGTATTTCCGATGCAATGTTCCGAAACGCGAACGCAGGAAACTATAGAGTTCTTTGGGAGGCTTCTTATTCAGCCATTGCCGGGCGAAGACCGCCATCTCGCGGTCGTATTCATCCTGAGAATGAGAATGAACGTGGTAACGGCCTTCCAGCCGGCGGATGTCGCCGTCGAACATTGGGCTGATGTGATACAGTTCGTGAAAGACGGTCGTCAGCTTCTCTTCAAAGGGTGTTTCCAAAAAGCGTGGCAGGTAGAAGGTGAGAATGTAAAGCATCTCGTGTTCGCCGCGATACAGTCGCTGGACAGTCCATTCGCGTCCAACGCGATGAGTCGTGAGTGCCCCTTGCTCAAATCGCATCGGGGTCAGTTTCGCTTGCAGACCCCAGGAGACATTCCTGCGTGCCTGAGCAAACGACACTGCCACTTCCGGCATGCGAATATGTGAGAACTCTTCCATTCGCTGCGTAATGTCATGACAGAGCAGCCACATCGCGCGCGAGAAATCGAACGGCCCTGGACTATGTGATGGATGTGGCACAGAGACATTCATCCTGGAAACCTGCCTGCAATCGTAGTCGAGAACTTTTCAACGCGCAGAAAAAATGCTCTCCGCGAACGGAGAGCATGATAGTTTCTCAAGCAAATTGTTGGAAGTCCTTTCGAAGAAAGAGCTTCGAGAGGATTACTCCTCTTTCTTCTCCTCTTCGGCAGCTTCGTCTTCTGTGGTCGCTTCAGGAGACTCGGCGGCGGCTGTATCTTCTTCTGCTGCCTCGTCTTCGGTCGCTGCTTCTTCAGCCGCGGGGGCTGATTCTTCTTCAACAACCATCGGAGCCTGACGACTCGTCTGAACTCGATCATTTTCCCCGACAAATTCGATCAACGCTTTTTGACCGGCATCACCAAGACGCACTTCTGCCAAGCGGGCGATACGCAGGTAACCACCTGGTCGATCCGCAAAGCGTTCACGAAGTTCGTCAAACAGTACGTCAACGGCTTCATTGTCTCGCAGAATGGCAAACGCTCGGCGACGCAAAGCGACGGCCGGTGCGATGGCTTGATTCCATTGTTGCCACTGATCCGATTCACGCCAGCTTTTCCATTCCGATGAGTTTTTCTCAGCAGAAGTGGCATACTGTTCGGCGTTTTGCTCGTGAGCCAATGACTTCCGAGACATGGTGATCAGTTTTTCCAGAAATGGACGGAGCTCTTTGGCTTTGGTCACAGTCGTGATAATTCGACCGGGAGTCCGCGGCACATTAGGCGCGTCTTCATCGACTCGTAACGATTTGATCAAGCTGCAAGCCATATTTTGGAACATGGCTTTACGGTGAGATCCGTTACGACCGAGTTTTCTACCTTTAAGACGATGTCGCATTGTTCTTGTCCAACATGAGATGCCGGGGCATCCGAATGGTCAAAGTAAGTGATGGATGTGGATTACTGCTGACTCGAAACTTTCATTCCCAATCGCAGACCAATAGAGCCGAGCCGTTCTTGAACTTCTGTGAGAGTCGTCTCACCAAAGTTACGGACTTGCAGCAATTGATCTTCGCTGCGTCCGACCAAGTCGCGGACGGTGTTGATTCCCTCAGACTCCAGACAGTTGGTTGCCCGGACCGAAAGATTCAATTCAGCCAATGATTGATTGAGCTTCTCTTCCAACTCGACATCGAGAGGAGAGTAGCCAGTTTCGTCGGCAAGTCGTTTGAGACTTGCTTCAGGTGACATTTCTGGCCCAGGTTCACGGTAAGTGATGAACGGGTTGAGATGCTTTCGCAGAATCTTGGCCGCTTCCACCAATGCCATTTCCGGCTTGATGGTTCCGTTCGTCCAGATGTCGAGGTTGAGTTTGTCGTAGTTCGTGCGTTGACCGACACGTGTTTCTTCAACGGCATAACGCACGCGAGTGACCGGGCTGTAGGCCGCATCGAGAGGGATGATACCGACTTCGGTTTCGCCTTCCGAGTGATCATCGGCTTTGATAAATCCACGACCGTTTTCGACAGTCATCTCGACAATGAAAGGAACATCATCGGTCAATGTTGCGATGACAAGATCGGTGTTGATCACTTCGATCTGTTCGTCGGTGATGATATCGGCACCAGTCACAACACCTCGTTCGTGCTTCTCGATACGAATCGTTTTCGAAGACGAAGAATGATTTTTGACAACAATCGATTTCAGGTTCAAGCAGATGTGAGTCACATCTTCGACAACACCGGGGATTGTTGAGAACTCGTGCTGGACTCCCTGGATTTTCGCCCGGGTCACAGCAGATCCTTCAAGACTCGATAGCAAAATGCGACGCAGACTGTTTCCGACAGTTGCACCGAACCCACGTTCAAAGGGTTCTGCCGTAAAACGACCGAAGTAATTGTCGTTCTGTCCCTGATCGGGAATAATCCGACTCGGAAGCTCTAAACCTCTCCAACGAATACGCATAGTTTCTTCTCCGAAAAATGATCGGGTCGCTCGCGACTAAGGCTTTCTGGACCCATCATCAGCCGACGGTCGAAATACACATCCGACCGCCAAAATCATGTCGACAACAGCCAACTTGCAGTATTTGAATTTTGATCAAACGCGACGACGTTTTTTTGGACGGCATCCGTTATGAGGCAGCGGGGTCACATCTTCGATAGAACGAACGGAAATACCGGAAGACTGTAAGCCAGTGATCGCAGATTCTCGACCCGAACCAGGACCGTTCACTTTCACTTCGACTTCTTTCATTCCCATTTTCGCAGACCGTTCGGCCACTGTTTCCGCAGCACGTTGTGCCGCGAAAGGAGTGCTTTTACGACTCCCCTTGAAACCAACGGCTCCGGCAGTTGACCAAGCGAGAACTTCGCCATTCATATCGGACATCGTGACAATCGTATTGTTGAAGGTCGCTTTGATATGAGCGATCCCACGTGTCACGTTACGCCGCACTCTTTTTTTCTTGGTTTTAGCCACGACGGCAACCTCAATCTGTATAAAAAATGTGTCAAAAAACTGTTACTTAGCGAACACCAGTTTCTGATGACAGAAAACTTCTGTCGAATCAGTGTCGCATATCTTTCACACCCTTCTTACCGGCAACGGTTTTCTTGGAACCTTTACGGGTACGGGCATTGGTTTTTGTACGTTGACCACGGACTGGCATACCACGACGGTGACGCACTCCACGATACGATTGAATCTCTCGCAGTCGTGCGATGTCCTGCTGGACCATCCGACGCAACTGCCCCTCGACTTCGTATTCTTTGTCGAGAGTATTATTGAGCATACTGACTTCATCATCCGTCAACTCGAAAGCTCGCTTTCGAGGATCAATGGACAATTTGCGGCAAATCTCAATCGATCTGGCCAACCCAACTCCGTAGAGATAAGTCAGCGAAATATAAACCGGTTTGTCGTTCGGAATATCAACACCGAGAAGACGCGGCATGGATCAACTCTTTCACTTGAAAATGTATTGTGTGTTCGTGCGAAGTTTGTAAGGGAATTATCCCTGACGCTGTTTGTGACGAGGGTTTGTACAAATGACGTACACTTTCCCCTGTCGTCGAACCACCTTGCAGTTCTCACAGATTCGTTTAACGCTAGATCTGACTTTCATAATTCTCTTTCCGTACCGGTTTTCACCGGGACTCCTCGCAATGGGCCAATGGTAAAATCAGCCTCAGCGCAAAAAACAGGAACTTGGCAGTATAACCGCCACTTGGGCTAACTCTCAAGCGAACAGGGGGTTTTCGATGAAAAATCCCAGCTCAAATCGCGGTAGGAGACAGCTCTCACAACCGGTTTTATCGACAAGCTTTAGACTCTTTGGTCTCCCAAAGAGTCCTTATGATCCTTTCAGATCGCCTTGTCAGAGAGTTTGTATTTCCTCGACCACCTGTCGAGATTACTCGTCCGCATCCAGCAGACCAGGATAATTCCGCATCACTAGGTGACTATCAATCTTTTGCACCAGATCCAAGCAGACCGACACCACAATCAGGAGTCCGGTACCACCATAAAAACTGGCCACCATCGGAGGGATATTCATATAAGTGGCAACCACGGTCGGAATCACAGCCACTAACGCCAAGAATGCTGCCCCGACATAAGTGATCCGTGTCATGACCGATTCCAGATAAGCGGCAGTTCTCGCACCCGGACGATACCCGGGAATAAAGCTACCGTAATCTTTGAGGTTCTCCGCAATATCTTTGGGATTGAAAGTAATCGTCGTCCAGAAGTAACAGAAGAAGTAAATCAGGAAGATGTAGGACATGTTGTAGACATACTGATGGTCGGAAAATGCCCGAGCCAGAAGTTGCACCACATAAATGTCGCTAAAGAATTCGAGTCTCGCGATTTGCGAAAACAAGAAGTACGGAAACAGCAACAGGCTTGATGCAAAGATGATCGGCATCACACCCGCTTGATTCACTCGTAATGGTAATGATTGACGCTGGCCACCGGCGACTCGACGACCGCGAAGGTGTTTGGCCGACTGAATCGGAATTCGACGTTGCCCCTGAGTGATGGCAATCACCCAGATCACGATGCCGACAAACAAACCAAGCAACAGAAGCAATCTGTCAATTCCTGTGTCCGATCCAATGGCGACTCCGTCCGTCAAGGCCGGAGCAAGCATATCGAGTAACGCCGCAGGCATCCGGGCGAGAATCCCCGCCATGATGAGTAGGGAAATTCCGTTACCTATCCCATAAGCATCGATTTGCTCACCAATCCACATCAGCAGGACCGTCCCCGCAGTCATGGTGATCGTACCTATAATGTAATAGTAGGTGCTGTCGAACTGATCGAGAATGAGATTTTCACCCATTAACGTCCCCCCCGAAAGCCCTTGTATCCAGAAAAACGACTGCCCCAGACAAATCACGACTGTCGCGTATCTCGTATATTCATTGATTTTCCGTCGCCCGGATTCGCCCTCCTTCTGCAACTTTTCCAACGGAGGATAGACGGTCCCCAAAAGCTGGAAAATAATGGAGGCAGAAATATACGGCATAATTCCCAAGCCGAAAATTGTGCTGTTCCCCAAGCTGGATGCCGAGAACAAAGCCACAATTTGCATCACCTGACCGAAACCTTCATCCGCACCTTCGATATCTTCTACCGCGCTTTTGAGAGTATCCTGATCAATGAACGGGAGAGGAATTGCAAACCCCATGCGATAAACAGCGAGCAGCGCAAGGGTCAGAAAGATTTTTCTTCGCAGTTCCGGGATCCGGAAGATCATGATCAGCTTGCCGAACATCGGATAGACTTCCTTTGTCGATGTGTTGCCGCCGTAATCAGCGACTTAAACTCCTGAGAACTGCTAATTTATACAAAACGACCGATTCTTCGTCCAGACGAGGAAATCGGTCGACAGCAAACATCCAGAGAAACTAAATGACTCTGGAAACGCTACCACCGGCAGCCACAATCTTCTCTTCCGCCGATTTTGAGAACCGATGGGCCGAAATCGAGAATTTCTTCTTGGTTTCGCCATCACCCAAAATCTTGACGCGGTCGAATTTGCCCTTCAGCAAGCCACGAGTTTTGAGAGTTTCCAGCGTAATTTCTGCCCCATCATCAAAAGCAGCATCCAATTGTGACAAATTGAAAATGACTGTCTTGGGAGCAAACTGTTTATTGTTAAATCCACGTTTGGCAACTCGCATGAAGAGAGGTGTTTGTCCCCCTTCGAAACCTTGACGGCGTTTGTTACCAGATCGACTACCGGCACCGTTATGGCCGCGAGTCGATGTTTTTCCGTGACCGGAACCGGGACCACGCCCGACTCGTTTACGAGTCTTGTGCTTGATAATTCCGCGATTGACATCATCGATAATCATAATTCAGATCTCCACTCCTCGCAGACGCTGAATTTCTTCTTTCGTCCGGAGTTTCGAGAGGGCGTTGAATGTTGCTTTGACAAGATTAGTCGGATTGTTTGAGCCAAAGCTCTTGGTGAGAATGTCAGTCACGCCAGCCGATTCGACAACCGCACGCACACAGCCACCGGCAATAATACCAGTACCAGGCCGAGCAGGAATCAAAATCACTCTGGAGGCACCATAATGTCCAATCACTTCGTGAGGGACAGTCGATGTCAGAGCTGGATACTTCACCATGCGACGATTGGCGGCTTTAACCGCCTTATCGACAGCGTTGGGGACTTCATTTCCCTTGCCGTATCCCCATCCGGCGGCACCATCGTTGTCACCAACAACGACTAACGCAGTGAAGCTGAATCGTCGACCACCCTTGACCACGCAGGAGCAACGGCGAATCTGAACAACTTCTTCGGGATTTTTTGTCTGACTATCGTTTGACACGATCATCTCTCCAAACCGAGACAGTCACACGGACTGTCGAACAGTATATTTTATGGGACTTTCAAAGTTCCTAAAACTCAAGACCACCTTCACGAGCCGCATTAGCCAAAGCCTGAACACGACCATGATATTTATATTCGCCACGGTCAAAGATAACTTCTTTGACACCTTTCTCAATCGCTCTCTCGGCGATGGCTTTCCCGATTCGTGAGGCTGCATCACAGTTTCCGTGATAGGACCCTGTGCCTCCCAAATCTTTCTCGGCGGTACTGGCAGATGCCAATGTCACACCTTGCACATCGTCGATAATTTGCGCGTAAATATGCTTATTGCTGCGGAATATCGAAAGTCGAGGACGACCATTCGCGGATTTCCGAACAGAATTTCGCACGCGAAACCGACGGCGAGTTTGACGCTTAGCGAGTTTTTTACTTGCTTTCATCGCAGACACAAACCTGTCAAAAACATCGAAAGGGTTTCCGGTTGCCAACGAACCGGACTACCTCTCAGTGGCTTTTTATTTGGCACCAAAGGCTTTACCGGCCTTACGGCGAACATATTCACCTTCATACTTGATTCCCTTGAGCTTATAAGGCTCAGGAGGACGAACTCGGCGAATTTCTGCCGCGAACTGCCCCACCACCTGCTTATCAGCTCCTTTGACGATCACAGCGATCGGCTGAGGGACTTCACAAGTGATTCCAGGGGGAACCGTTAATTCAATCGTGTTGGCAAAGCCAACCTGCAAACGCAACTTGTTTCCATTCAACTGAGCGTTATAACCGACTCCGTTGATTTCCAGCTTCTTCACGAAAGGATCTTTCACACCAGTCACCATGTTATTGATGAGGCTACGTGTTAAGCCGTGAAGGGCTTTGTTTTGGCGGTCCTCATTAGGACGAGCCACTGTAATTTCCTTGGCGTCGCCATCAAACTCGACCTTCATATTCGAATGATATTCGAAGGAAAGTTCGCCTGCGGGGCCTTTGGTTTTGATGGAACCGTTCGAGAGTGTGACTTCCACACCATCGGGGACGGATACCGGCTTTTTACCAATCTTGGACATATCTCTGAACCAGTTTTCTTCTCGATACTTCGATTACCAGACCACACAAACAACTTCGCCGCCAACACCTTCTTTTTTCGCTTCGCGGTTACTCAAAACACCACGAGGAGTCGTCAGAATGCTGATGCCCATCCCATTCAGGATTTCCGGCATGTCACTGACACCTGTATAAACTCGTCGCCCAGGCTTCGATGCACGTTGAATCTTTTGGATCACACGCTCGCCATTGGGACCATATTTCAAATTCAAACGCAGAGTATTTTGAGGCTCTTGTTCGACAACTTCAAAGTCCCAAATGTAACCTTCACGCTGAAGAGCTTCGGCAATGCCAGTCTTCAGTTTTGACTGCGGAACATCTACGAAAGGTCGTTCAATCTGAACGGCATTTCGAATCCGTGTAAGCATGTCTGCGACGGGGTCACTCATCATGATTTACAAATCCTTGTGTTGTGCCTGTTACGGACCGTTTTACCAACTCGCCTTGCGAGCACCGGGGATCACGCCTTCGTGGCACATTTTACGGAAGCAGATACGACATAGCTTAAACTTGCGATAGACCGCACGAGGGCGACCACACAATTGACAGCGTCGTTCACTTCGCGAACTAAATTTTGGCTTTTTATTAGCTTTGGCAATTTTTGATTTACTGGCCATTGCTCTCTCGTTTACGGAATAGGGAGACTAAGCTCACTTGGAATTTATTTGGTTTTGAACGGGATACCGATTTCTCGGAGTAACGCTCGTCCTTCATCGTCTGTTTTGGCAGATGTCACAATGGTGATGTTCATGCCTTGAGTCAAAGTCGCTTTGTCGGCAGGAATCTCTGGAAACACAAACTGCTCATTCAAACCGAGACTATAGTTCCCGTTCCCATCAAAGGATTTCGGAGGAACACCTCGGAAGTCACGCACACGCGGCAAAGCCAACGTGATGAGACGGTCCAAAAATTCGTACATCCGAGCCCCTCGCAAGGTCACCCGACAACCGATCGGCATTCCCTCACGAAGACGGTAGGCTGCAATCGCTTTTTTCGCACGGGTGATTTGCGGCTTTTGACCACTCAACAGGGAGAGATGCTCGACAGCTTCGTCAAGTTTCTTACGGTCAGCAACAGCTTGACCTACACCCATATTGATAATGACCTTTTGAACCTTCGGAAGAGCATGGACATTTGACTGGTCCAGTTCCTTCTTCAGGTTTGGGATCACCTGTTCGTTGTATTGTTTGAGCAATCTCGTCATCGCTCAGCTTCCTTAAGCCCCAAAGGGGTCTTGAAAATGTGACTGATTTACTGAGTTTATCGTTCTACGACTTCGCGTAGGCTTTTTTTGCAGGGGCGATCTCTGAAATTCGAGCGTCGCATTTCTTGCAAAAACGTTCTTTACTGCCATCCTCGTTATATTTATACCCAACACGTGTCCCTTGATTGCACGACTGGCAAAAGAGACGAACATTGGAAATGTCCAAGGGGAGATCAATTTCCAGTCGTCCACCTTGTGGACTTTTAGGATGACCCCGCTTGACGTGTCGCATCGCACTGTTGATGCCTTCCACGACAATTTTGCGGCCATCAGCAGAAATTGATGCCACCTTGTGTGGCACTGTTGTTTTATGATTTCCGGCGGTCACGACCACCATATCACCACGTTGAATTTTCATAATTACACCACCTCACTGGCGAGGCTGACAATTTTCATAAAGCGGCGTTCTCGCAATTCGCGAGCAACCGCACCGAAAATACGCGTTCCCCGTGGAGTCCCATCGTCATCGACGAGCACCACAGCGTTGCGATCAAATCGAACATAACTTCCGTCGTCACGGCGTGATGCTTTTCGACACCGAACAATCACGCCTTTCACAACCGTCCCTTGCTTAATCGTCGACCCAGGTATCGCCTTGATCACCGACAGCACGACAATTTCACCAAGCCCTGCGGTCCGCTTACCGGTACCACCAAGAACCTTGATGCAACGGACGACTTTTGCGCCCGAATTGTCTGCAACATCCAGGACTGTCTGCATTTGAATCATGACTGATTCATCCTTAAATTCTTCGAGCTAAATGCCCAAAACTGTGTTCTCTTAAAACTGAAGAGTTTACTCGGCTTCAGCGTGTTGATGTGTGGCAATGTCGAGAGCTGTCTCGACAACCTTCACCAACTCCCATCGTTTCTGTTTGGAACGAGGACGACACTCGACGATTTGAATACGATCACCGACATGCGATTCATTCTCTTCATCGTGGACGTGACATACTGTTTTGCGTGTCACAATTTTTCCGTACATTGGATGAGCGAATTTACGCTCAATGTCGACACGACGTGTTTTATCGCATTTGTCGCTGACCACGATACCGATCAATGTTCTCTTCATAACTTCTGTCTCTCAGGTTGCCTTAATGGCGATCACCGGGAAGTAAATATTTTGCGTTATGCTTCAGCCGGAGCCTCAGTCTCCTGACGCTCGTTTTCGACGGTCAGAATACGGGCAATTTTCTTTCTCAGTTTCCGCAATTCGCTCGGGGCATCCAATCTCTCGGTTGCCGCCTGGAAACGCAGATCAAATAATTGACGACGGGTTTCGGCCAATTCGGCCACCAACTGATCGTCGCTCATTTCCCGGATTTCTGACACTTTCATCGTTGACTCTCGCAACCTCTAAGTTGTTCTGAATGGATGCTAATTACCCAACAGTCGGACGACGACCGATCAAACGGACGCGAACTGGCAATTTATGAGCGACACGTGCGAAGCAAAGCTGTGCTGCTTCGTGTGAAACTCCGGTTAATTCAAACAAAACGGTCCCCGGCTTAACAACGGCTACCCAGTGATCCGGGTCGCCCTTTCCTTTACCCATTCGAGTTTCGAGTGGGCGAGCGGTGACTGATTTGTTCGGGAAAATTCGAATGTAAACACGACCTTCGCCACGCACATACTGATTCGCGGCAATACGACAGGCCTCAATCGTTTGGGCGGTCACATGACCTGGCTCTAACGATTGCAGTCCCCATTCGCCGAAAGAGACTTTATTGCCACGAGTGGCATTCCCTTTAATTCGACGTCTTTGACTTTTGCGGTGTTTAACCCGTCTAGGCATCAGAGCCATTGGCGGACTCCTCGTCTTCATAGTTTCCTAAATCGATCCAAACCTTCACACCAATAATGCCTTGAGCAGTTTTTGATTCTGCCAACCCATAATCGATGTGACGCCGAAGTGTCGACAGAGGAATGGATCCTCTAGCAGCCTTTTCAGTACGGCACATTTCTGCCCCACCCAAACGACCCGACAACTGCACCTTCACTCCCTGAGCACCAGCTTCCATCACTTCATCAAGCGTTCGCTTAATTGTGCGACGAAAACTACCACGCTTAGAAAGCTGCTGAGCAATCTTCTCGGCGACCAGAACCGCATTACGGCCTGGATTGTTGATTTCAATAATCTTCAGCTCCATCCGACGGCCGGTCAGGTCTTCCAACTCAGCTTTCAGCCGATCAACTTCCTGACCTTTACGCCCGATGATGATACCCGGTCGAGCCGTCTGCAAATGCACAACGACTTGATCGCGTGTTCGCTCGATTTCCACTCGTGGAATTTCGGCGAATTTATATTTTGTTTTGATAAAGTTGCGAATCTTGAAGTCTTCGCCCAACAGATCGCCGAACTCTTTTTTGGGAGCATACCACCGGCTACGCCAGCCTTCATGCACTCCAATTCGGAATCCCGTGGGATTGATTTTCTGACCCATGTCTCTGTGACCTTATCGATACTTCAATGCAAAATAATTGCGTGAATTATGCTTTATAGTTCCGGCGCTTCCACACCAACATGAATATGCGCCATTCTCTTGATGATGGGAGCCGCCATCCCCCGGGCACGTGGTCGGAACCTCTTAAAGGAGGGACCACCATCAACCCGAGCCAACGCCACCTTCAAATTCATGACATTGCGAGCTCCACGATCCTCTGCATTGGCAATTGCCGACGCAAGAACCTTCTCTAACATACGAGCACCACGATTTGGCAAATACTTCAGGGCGTCAATCGCCTGTTCTGTTGTTTTGCCACGAATCAGATCCGCAAACGGCCTCACCTTTGTCGGTGAAATCCGAGCGAATTTGTGTGTTGCCTTTACAACTGCCATGATGATTAACTCCTGCCAACTCTAACCGATCAACAACAGATAATCCTGCCTGATCGAATAACTTGTCTCGTTTAACGACCGCCCTTGGCACCATGCCCCTTGAACGTCCGCGTTGGAGCGAACTCTCCCAGTTTATGCCCCACCATCTCTTCTGTAATATAAACGCTCATGTGCTGACGACCATTGTGAACAAGGAACGTCAGTCCAATAAATTCGGGACTGATCGTGCATGATCGCGCCCATGTTTTAATAGGCTGCTTATCACCACTCGTATTTGCTTTTTCAACTTTTTTCAGGAGCTTAGGGTCGACAAACGGCCCTTTTTTCAATGAACGCCCCATGATGATTCCTCGTCTCTGCTGTGCTGATAAATATGAATGTTTTCCTGGCACGCCTTACACAAAAGGCGACCGTTTCTCAAATTCCCTTGCGGGAGATTATGTCTTCAACAAGCCGTATCGACGTGAACGACGACGGCGAATGATCGCTTTGGAAGATGCTTTACGCAACTTGCGTGTGCGTCCACCTTTGGCCAGTTTTCCAGTCGGACTACAAGGATGTCGACCACCGGCAGTCCGCCCTTCACCACCACCCATTGGGTGAGCAACAGGGTTCATGACTGTACCACGAACATGAGGACGACGACCCAACCAACGCTTACGACCAGCTTTCCCAATCCGAATCGAGCTATGCTCTGAATTCCCAATTGCTCCAACAGTCGCCCGACAGGTTGCCGGAACACGACGAACTTCACCGGAAGGCAAAGTCACCTGAGCCCAACCTTTTTCACGTGCGTTCAAGACAGCCCCACAACCTGCACTTCGGCAGAGCTGGCCTCCACGACCGGGATAAAGTTCAATGTTATGAATTGTCGTACTAAGTGGAATCGAAGCGAGTGGCATCGAGTTACCAACATTGGCCTCCACCTTTTCGCCACTCTCAACTTTATCCCCAGCCTTCAGCCCTTGCGGGGCCAAAATATATCGTTTTTCACCATCTGCATAATGCAGTAAGGCAATTCGAGCTGAACGATTGGGATCATACTCGATTGACTTCACAGTCGCAGGAACGCCATCTTTTGTTCGACGAAAGTCGATCATCCGATACATTCGCTTGTGACCACCACCCCGATGGCGAACCGTAATTTTGCCCTGAAAGTTGCGACCACCACTACGCCGAAGACGTTTCAGAAGCGTTCTCTCAGGCTTCTTTTTACGGTCCGTAATTTCAGCGAAGTCACTGACCGACGAATTTCGTCGACCTGCACTTGTCGGCTTGTAATAACGAATACCCATGATTCAACCTGTTATATATTGGCGTGCTGTAAAGCACCAATTCATTCACGAACTCAAAATGCCGCACAAAAAGACCTAGAAGAACGAAATTCGATCATCATCATGCAGAGTCACAATCGCCTTCTTCCAATCTTTCGTATAACCGAACGCCATCTTATGACGACGCGGCTTACCTTTACGTGTCTGCGTCCGCACCTTCACGACTCGCACATCCCAAAGCTCTTGCACCGCTTTACGGATATCTTCCTTGGAAGCGAGCGGATGAACTCGAAAAGTATATGAATTGTATTTTTCTGACAGATGAGTCCCCTTTTCGGTCACCAACGGTCGTAAAACGACCTGGTAAGCTTCAAGTTGAACTCCGTGTTGACGATTGACGGCCATCAGCCGACTCCTCAAATGCCAGGTATAATCTCTAACCACTTAAACGGCCGCCACATGACGACTCGCAAACTCAACTCACACCAACTAAGCCTCAGCCCCTACAGCCTGCCCTTGTGAAACAAACGACTCAAGAGCCGACTTCACAACCAACAGATTCCTCTGACGCAACAAATCATATGTATTCAACTCCGCCACCGGCAGAACTCTCACATTTTCAATATTGCGAGCTGAACGATACACAACAGCATCGTACTCGGGAACTGCCAACAAGACCGAAGTCCCGCTCAACCCGAGAGCCTTAATCAAATCCACGATCTGCTTTGTTTTAATCTCTGGCAAAGACAGCTCATCAAGAACCTTGACTTGACCATCCTCAACCTTGCTTCGCAGCGACATTCGAGTTGCCAGACGCACAGCCTTTCGGGGCATCGAGTAACTGAAGTCAATATTCTTCTTGGCAAAGGCATGACCGCCACCACGACGAATATTCGTTCGCTTACCGCCGGCACGAGCGTTACCCGTCCCCTTTTGGCGATACATCTTCTTATTCGTACCGGAAACCATTCCCCGAGACTTTGTCCCAACAGTTCCCTGCCGCTTATTCCGCTGATACATCACAACTGCATCATGCAGCAACTGCTTTTTCACTTCAGGTGAAATATCCGCTGGATCCAGCTCGTAGCTGCCAACTTCTTTCCCCTGCTGATTATAAACCGGAATGGAGGCCATGATCCAGTTTCTCCAATTTCCTGATGAGCGAAGGCCAAACCTGACCTCAGCCTGAATTATTTCTTGTTTGAATGACGAATGACCACATCTGCACCGTTAGGACCGGGAACCCCGCCCTTCACCAGCAGCAAACCATTCTCTTCGTCAACCTTAACTAACTTCAAGTGCCGCACCGTGGCCTGAGCATTGCCATATCGCCCAGACATTCGAGTCCCCTTAAGAACACGAGCCGGATCAGCCGACATACCGATCGAACCACCATGACGGTGAACTTTATTCACACCGTGAGTCGCACGCTGGCCAGAGAAATTATGACGCTTCATCACGCCCGCCGTCCCACGACCCTTACTCACCCCAATCACGTCAACAAAAGCGGCATCTGCAAAAACAGAGACACCAACTTCTTGCCCCACTTCAAGACCATGATCTTCACCGTCAGTACGAAACTCCTTCACTGACTGAGGTGGCTCACAATCAGCTTTAGCAACCGATTCAACACCCGCCTGCTGACGAGCCTTCTGACGCTTACTGCTCAGCGTGGTCACGTGACCACGCTCACTCCGAGCAGCTAACCGCCTCGGCTTCTCTCCGAAACCAAGCTGCACAGCCTCGTAGCCGTCAGTTTCGATAGTCTTGACTTGCAATACACGACACGACTCGACTTTCACGACGGTGACAGGAATTGCATTCCCATCTTCGCCGAAAACGCGAGTCATACCGACTTTTGTACCAACTAATCCTACAGGCATGCCTGTAACTCCAGTAACAGAGTTCTCTCGATATTCCGATAGCCCGATCGCACATTGAACGACTGGGACTCTCGCTCCAACAGTTTTTTCTGGAAACGCTTATTCCGAGGAAACCCCGATCGGCAGCCGACTTCCTAAGAGAGCCAAAACCACCGAAGCGTAAACCCAGACAACAATCACCGCTTACTAGCCTGCGATTGCTTTAATTTTGATATCAACACCTGCCGGCAGAGACAATTTATTCAAAGCGTCAATCGTCTTACCTGTAGGTTGCACAATATCGACGAGCCGCTTATGAGTGCGGATCTCGAACTGTTCTCGCGACTTCTTATTCACGTGCGGACTTCTCAGCACGGTATAACGCTCAATGCGGGTCGGTAATGGAACGGGCCCGTGAACCACGGAACCAGTGCGTTTGGCCGTATCCACAATCTTTGAAGCGGATTGATCCAGCACGACGTGATCGTAAGCTTCCATACGGATGCGAATACATTCCTGAACAGCAGTGGCCACTCCGATATTCCTTCCAGCAGTGAGTCTTAAAATTTAGGTAAACCAAGAAGTCCAATACTCTGACCCCTTGGCGGACGAGACAGATTACGAGGCCACGACCAGTTTGTCAACAAAGGGGGAACCTCTTTTCCTTGGAGTTTTTTTCAGTTTTCGTTTTTTTCCACGCAGACCCTCTTCTGAGCCTGTTTCACCACGAAAACTCTTAATTCCCCAGCATCTGATCAACCACAGACTGAGGAGCAGGCTCATACTTCATTGGTTCCATCGAATACCCTGCCCGCCCCTGGGACAAACTACGAATATCGGTGGAATACCCAAACATTCGAGCCAGCGGAACTTCAGCAGAAATTCGATATAGCTCGCCCTCTGCTTCCGCAGAGTGGATTTGAGCATGACGGGTATTCAAATCCCCCTGCACACCACCCACAAACTCTTGTGGAGTAACAACTTCGAGCTTCATAATAGGCTCCAGAAGCATCATGCCACCCGCAGAAAATGCTTCTCGAACGGCCTGATTCGCGGCTGCCTGAGCGGCAACGTCGGTCGTCTCTCCGTCGCGATAATCGACATCCAATAGCGTCAACTGGACCTTCATTAAAGGATAGCCCAATTCACCACCCGCGTTCGCTTCCTCTTCAATCGATTGCAACACAAGCTGAACCGTTTCTTTCGGCACAGTACCCGGCTTGAGCTTATTCACCACATGAATCCGCTCCTCACCGCTATAAGGCTCCGCCTTGACCTTAACCTTCGCAAACTGTGTTTCTCCCCCAGTCTGACGATCAAAAACCCCTTCTGCCGTGGCCTCAGATCGGACTGTCTCGCGATAACTGACTCTCGGCTTGTGAACTTTCACTTTTAAGCCGAAATCTCGCTCCATTTTGTGTCGAATCACTTCGAGGTGGAGTTCCCCCATACCGCTAATGATCGTCTGACCGGTATCTTCACTCACCCGAGCATCAAAAGTGGGATCCTGACGGGCCAAACGCACCAAGACATCTTCGAGTTTTTTTCGTTCTGCCGAAGAATCTGGCTCCACCGCCATGGCGATCACCGTCTCAGGAAAGGTGATGGTTTCCAACAATGTCTGCTGTTTCTGATCACAAAGAGTATCACCCGTCACAGAATCTTTAGGTCCGATCAACCCAATGATATCACCCGCTTCAACCGAGTCAGTCTCCAGCTTTTCGCGAGAGCCCGCCTGAATTCGCCATAACTGACTGACCAATTCTTTCTTGCCAGTCCGGGGATTGATCATGCGGGACCCAGATTTCAACGTCCCCGAATAAACTCTCAGAAAATAAAAGTCTGCGTGCTGTTCGGCGACAATTTTGAAAATGAGTCCACAGAAAGGCTCGTTCGGATCAGGATGCCTCTCCAGAGTCGCCCCTTCTGCTTTCTTGGGAGATGGGTTGATCCCTTGAATCGCGGGACGATCAAGAGGACTCGGCAACAAATCGGTCACTGCATCGAGCAACGGTTGAATGCCAGTGAAGTCGAGAGAGGAACCACAAAAAGTCGGACGAATCTTACTGTTCAGCGTCCCTTGTCGCAAAAGATCGATAATCATTTCGGTCGGCAGATCTTCAGTCTCGACATAAGTTTCATAAACCTTTTCGTCAACGCCTTCCATCAATGCTAACTCGTCCAACAAATTCCCCCGCCAAAGCTGTGCCTCCTCAAGCATCTCTTCAGGAATTTCTCGCACGTCATAGTTCTCTCCTTTGGATTCGGGATCGAAGTAGAGTGCTTTCATCGCGATCAAATCGATGATGCCTTCGAACGGCTTCGCGCCTGTGGAGCCTTGGCCAATTGGAATCTGTAACGGTAGAGGTTTTGCGGAGAGGCGTTTTTTCATCTGTTCGAGCACCCGAAAAAAGTCGGCACCGACTCGATCCATTTTGTTAATGAAACAAATCCGCGGAACCTGATAATGGTTGGCTTGACGCCAGACCGTTTCGCTCTGTGCCTCCACACCTTCAACCGCTGAAAAGACAACGACCGCACCGTCCAGCACACGCAATGATCGTTCGACCTCTGCCGTGAAGTCGACGTGACCGGGAGTGTCGATCAAATTGATCGTCTTCCCTTTCCAATGACAGGTGATCGCTGCGGAGTAAATCGTAATGCCGCGCTGCGATTCTTCTTGGTCGAAATCCGTGATGGTGTTGCCATCATCGACGTTCCCCATTCGATGAGAGGCACCGCTGTAGAATAAGATTCGCTCGGTCGTCGTTGTCTTGCCCGCATCGATGTGAGCTATAATCCCAATATTTCGAATATCTTCGATCGCGTGACTCATTTCACTTCTGCCTTAAATACCAGACCTAAAAACGAAACTCTAAAAAAAAAGACGCCGAAACACCGATGTCGGCATTCCCGCGTCTTATATGATTTGAATCAAAATCACCAAGCGAAGTGAGCAAATGCTTTGTTCGCATCGGCCATACGGTGAATCTGTTCGCGTTTGCTCATAGAAGCACCTTCACGCTTGTAAGCAGCCAACAATTCCTCGGCCAATCGCTCGTGCATTGGGCGACCTTTTTTCCCACGACAGGCTTCCAAGATCCAACGAATCGACAGTGACTGTTGACGCCTGGAAGGAACCGGCATTGGAACCTGATAAGTTGCCCCACCGACTCGCTTCGAGCGAACTTCGATGGATGGCTTCACATTCTCGACAGCCTGCTCGAAAACTTCGATCGACTCCACATCGGGAACCTTCTCGTCAAGAATTTCGAGAGCATTGTAGAACACTCGTTCGGCAACTGATTTCTTGCCATCAAGCATGAGACAGTTGATAAATTTTGAAGCCAACTTCGAACCAAAACGTGGGTCCGGGATCAGTTGTGATTGACTGGCAGTAAAACGTTTAGCCATTCCGGCAAATCCTCTGTCGGGGAAAAACCCCATTTGTCTGTGTTGAAATATTCGCTTCGCCCAAACTCGGACGAACTCTAAAGCGCCACTAAAACTATTTAGCTCGTTTTTGACCGTAACGACTACGAGCCTGCTTACGACCATCGACACCAAGCGTATCGAGCTTACCGCGGATCACTTTGTACCGAACCCCCGGCAAGTCGCGAACACGACCACCACGAATCAGTACAATACTATGCTCCTGCAGGTTGTGGCCTTCTCCGGGGATGTAAGCTGTTAGCTCTTTCCCATTCGAAAGACGAACACGAGCCACTTTACGCAAAGCCGAGTTCGGCTTTTTCGGAGTGACTGTTTTCACCTGCATGCAGACGCCACGTTTCTGTGGGCAACCTTCAAGCAAAGGTGTTTTGGTCTTTGATTTTTGAACTTTTCGCGGTTTGCGAACTAATTGATTAATCGTAGGCATGGAATCTATGACTTTATTGAAACGATATCTGTTCATCATTTTCCGCTTCCAAACATGGAAAATGCGGAATTCAGCAATGTATCCGTTGTGTTTCGAGAGGTCAAGCGACCGGAACGAGCCAATTCTGACCGATTTTGTGCTTAACCGCCCTCAACAACACTGTGTAACACCCAATCAGTTGCCCTGATCCGGGTCAAGTTGTTCAAGCGAACCACCTTGCGGGGCTGTCGGATCCACACCCTCATTGAGCATGTCCAGACGGGCTGCAAGAATTCGCTTCTTCTCTTCTTCCAGTTCTGACAACGCCTCGGGGCGAATTTTGAACTGGGCTTCTTGGTGAGCCCGGAATCCCGTACCAGCCGGAATTAAGTGCCCTAAGATGACATTCTCTTTCAGCCCAACCAGATAGTCGCTTTTCCCTGCAATGGCAGCTTCTGTGAGAACCTTGGTGGTTTCCTGGAAACTGGCTGCCGAGATAAAGCTTTCTGATTGCACTGAGGCTTTGGTAATACCGAGCAATTGGGTTGTTGCCGTGGCCGGTTTTGGCTTCGTCGTATTTGCCGGAGTTTGACCAGCCGCTTCAAGCTGCTCGTTGACTTCCTGAATCGTCTCAGCCGGAACGACATCGCCTTCCTGAAACTCGGTATCACCCGGTTCAGTCACGCATTCGCAACTCAGCAAAGAGTCGTTCACACGACGGAACTCGAATCGATCCATCAGCACGCCGGGCAGCAAGTCGGTATCACCAACATTCTCGACACGTACCTTACGCAACATCTGGGACACGACGATTTCAATATGCTTATCGTCAATCTCCACTCGTTGAGAACGGTACACGTTTTGAATTTCATGGAGCAAGTATTGCTGAACGGCTTCAGTCCCACTCACTCGCAGAATATCGTGCGGAACCAGCGGACCACGAACAAGTGCATCACCGGCTCCCACAATGTCACCAGTATGGCAAAGGAGATGTTTGTTGTGAGGCACAAGATGCTCGACCTCGGTCCCATCTTCACCACGCACAATAATCACTCGCTTGCCACGTTTTTTCTCTTCCTGAAGCTCGATCGTACCATCGATTTCGGCAATGATCGAAGGGTCTTTTGGCTTACGAGCTTCAAACAATTCAGTTACACGTGGCAGACCACCGGTAATATCCTGAGTACCACTGGCTTCACGCGGGTTCTTCGCCAACACCTGACCGCCAGTAATCTGAGAACCATCTTCGACATCCACAGTCGCCCGTTCCGGGAGATAGTAGAAGTCGAGAATTTTACCCGAGCTGTCTTCGATGATAATTTGCGGATGCAAGTCACCTTTGTGTTCGATGATTGTTCGACGAACATTACCACTGACTTCTTTGTCTGATCGCATCGACTTACCTTCGATACAATCTTCCAGGCGAACACGTCCGCCAACTTCTGCCAGAATTGGCACCGAGTGAGGGTCCCATTGGCAAATGACCTGACCAGATTTCACGTCCTCGTTTTCGGCCACCATCAAGGTTGCACCGTTCGGAATCACGTAGCGTTCCAGTTCACGTTCTTTCGGGTCGAGAATGACCACTTCACCGTTCCGGGCGAGCACCACGTTTCGACCTTCCGCATTCACAACGGAACGAATACGTGCAAATTTCACGCGACCATCTTTACGGGCCTTGATATCACTGTCTTCGACTTCACGAGAAGCAGTACCACCGATGTGGAATGTCCGCATCGTCAACTGAGTTCCCGGTTCACCAATCGATTGAGCCGCGATAATTCCGATTGCCATACCTTCTTCAACCTGGGCTCCGGTGGAGAGGTCCATGCCGTAACAGCATTTACAAACCCCCAACGAACTTTCGCAGGTCATCGGGCTACGCACCTGAATACGCTCCAAGCCCATATCTTCGATCTTCTCTGCGATTTCAACAGTCACCATTTCATTTTCACGAACAATGACTTCATCGGTCACAGGATTGACAATATTCGTACGGCTGACACGACCGCGGATTGCATCGGCAAGCGACACTTCCACTTTTTCGCCGCGATAAACCACTCCCTTCGTGGTCCCCTTCGTGGTCCCACAATCATCCAGAGTGATCACCATGTTCTGACAAATATCAGCCAGTTTACGGGTCAGATAACCAGAGTCGGCTGTCTTGAGTGCGGTATCGGCCAATCCTTTACGAGCACCGTGAGTCGAACTGAAATACTCCAGCACCGACAATCCTTCGCGGAAGTTGGCTTTAATCGGGGTCTCGATGATTTCACCACTCGGCTTGGCCATCAAACCACGCATACCAGACAACTGACGAATCTGTTCGACACCACCACGAGCACCAGAAGTCGACATCAGGAAGATCGGGTTGACGTAAGCACCTTCGTCACGAACATCGTTTTGCAGTTCCTGCATCATCGATTTCGTAATCAATTCCCGGGCGTGCGTCCAAGTATCGAGCACCTGGTTATAACGCTCCTGGTTCGTGATAATTCCGCGATCGTAAAGTTTCTGAACTTGCAGAACCTTTCCTTCCGAATCGCTAATCACTTCATCTTTATTGGGAGCAGTCACCATGTCGTTTGCTCCAAACGACAAACCACTTCGCGTTGCTTCGCGGAACCCGGTCCGCTTCATGCTATCGAGCAATTTGATCGTCTCGCGACGACCAAGCTCAAGATAGCAATCGGAAATCACTCGTGCGAGATCTTTACTGCCCATCGGCAAGTTGTAGAACGACATGCGTGGGTTCAGAATGTCGTTGAAGATCACACGCCCCGGAGAGGTCTCGATCATGCCACCTGGTTTGTACTCTTCTGCGCCTTCTCCTTTGACTCGTTTATCTTTTGGCAACCGAACTTTGACCGCAGCATGACGCCCGACGACTCCCTGATCGAAGGCCATCAACACTTCATTCAAAGAAGCAAAGGTCATCCCTTCGCTTAACTGATCGGGACGCTTCAAAGTAAGGTAGAAACATCCCATCACGATGTCCTGGGACGCCGAGATAATCGGAGCACCATTCGCCGGACTAAAGATGTTATTCGTTGACATCATCAACGTGGTCGCTTCGACCTGAGCTTCAATTGACAACGGCAAGTGAACAGCCATCTGATCGCCATCGAAGTCCGCGTTGAATCCTTTACAGACCAATGGATGGACGCGAATCGCGTTTCCTTCAACCAGTGTCGGCTCGAAGGCCTGAATACCCATACGATGCAAGGTCGGAGCACGATTCAAAAGAACCGGGTGATTGCGAATCACTTCATCAAGAATGTCCCAGACTTCCTCGTCCCGACGTTCCAACATTCGCTTGGCAGACTTAATTGTATCGGCGTAACCGAGTTCCTTCAGTCTACGAATCACAAACGGCTGAAACAGCTCCAAAGCAATTTTCTTCGGCAATCCACACTGATGCAGATTGAGCTCAGGACCAACAATAATGACAGAACGAGCAGAGTAATCGACACGTTTACCGAGCAAGTTCTCACGGAAACGACCTTGCTTCCCTTTGATCATGTCGGTCAATGACTTGAGTGGTCGGTTGGAAGAACCAAGCACCGGACGTTTACAACGGTTGTTATCGAACAACGCATCGACAGACTGTTGCAACATTCGTTTTTCGTTACGAACAATCACTTCGGGAGCGTTCAGGTCGACTAACTTTTTGAGTCGGTTATTACGATTGATAATACGTCGATAGAGGTCGTTCAAATCGCTTGTCGCGAAGTTCCCGGAATCAAGCAAAACCAGTGGACGCAAATCGGGAGGAATCACGGGGATGACGTCGAGGACCATCCACTCGGGTTTGTTGTCCGAGTCACGGAGAGCTTCGACAATTTTCAGACGTTTGATCAAATCTTTCTTGCGCTGCTGACTACCGGTCTCTTTCAATTCATCGCGAAGTACAAATGACACTTCGACAAGATTGATCTGACCAAGCAACGACTTCACAGCATCAGCACCCATTTCGACAGCGAAGGTTCCTTCACCATACTTGGCACGTGCTTCACGCACCTCTTCCTCGGTCATCACCTGAGCGGGACGCAACGGAGTGTCACCAGGATCCACGACTGCGTAATCCTGAAAATAGACAACTTTTTCGAGCGCAGTCGTCTTAATGTTCAACAACGCACCCAAACGGCTCGGCATCGACTTGAAGAACCAGATATGCACCACTGGGGCAGCAAGTTCAATGTGCCCCATGCGCTTTCGGCGAACGCGACTATGAGTCACTTTCACACCGCAACGGTCACAAACCATGCCCTTGTATTTCATGCCACGATACTTTCCGCAGGCACATTCCCAGTCTTTTTCAGGACCGAAAATTCGCTCGCAGAACAAGCCATCGCGCTCGGGACGGTAAGTTCGGTAGTTGATCGTTTCCGGCTTTTTGACTTCGCCGTACGACCAACCACGAATATCGGATGGACTCGCCAAACCGATTTTTACCGCACCGTAATCGTTAATGCGTTCAAATGTATTTTCCGCTACGCTCACTTCGCACGCTCCTTTGTGAATGATGGCGGGATATCAGCGAAATGCCAACCTCCCAAGCACCGAAGCACAGGGGTCATCAGGTCGCAGATTTTTCGAGCTGCATGTTCAGGCACAGCCCACGAATTTCATTCATGAGCACATCAAAACTGGCAGGCGTTCCGGCTTCCAATGTGTTCTCACCCTTAACCATTGATTCGTAAATCTTGGTTCGTCCTTCTACATCGTCACTCTTGACTGTCAGCAACTCTTGCAGAATGTAAGCGGCTCCATACGCTTCCAGAGCCCACACTTCCATCTCCCCAAATCTCTGGCCACCGAAACGGGCTTTACCACCCAACGGCTGCTGAGTAATCAGAGAGTAAGGACCAGTTGCACGAGCATGAACCTTATCATCGACAAGGTGATGCAGTTTGAGCATGTAGATCATTCCGACTGTCACACGCTGTTCGAATGCATCGCCCGAACGCCCGTCATACAGAACACTCTTGCCTTCAGTGGGTAATCCTGCTTCTTCCAAAGCATCGTGAATGGCTTGTTCAGAGGCTCCATCGAAGACCGGACAGATTGCCGCAAAGCCCAGCTTCGAAGCAGCCCAACCAAGATGAGTTTCCAAAATCTGACCGACATTCATACGACTCGGAACACCAAGAGGATTCAGAATGATGTCAACGGGAGTACCATCTTCAAGAAACGGCATATCTTCTTCAGGCAGAACCTTGGAAATCACACCTTTGTTTCCGTGTCGACCGGCCATCTTGTCACCGACCGAAATCTGACGTTTCGAGGCCACATAGATTTTCACCATTTGCAGCACGCCACTCGGCAACTCGTCGCCGCGCTTCATGCTGTTAATTTTTTGATCGCGAGAGGCGATCACACTATCGACCGTCTCCCAGGATTCTTTCATCAGCTTCCGCAGGTCGGCCTGCTTCTGTGGCGAACGCAATTCCATATCTTCAACCGTGGAAGGGAATCGCTCCGCATACTCGTACAGGAACTTATGATCGTCGATTTCGCGAACATTACGCCCATCATCATCTTGCATTTTGCGACCAAGAATCTTCTCAAATTCCACCAGGAATTCGACAAACTTCTCAGCAACTAATTGATTGCCTTCCTGCTCGGCCTCTTTCAGATGTTTATCAAACGCTTTGCGCTCCAATTCTGAAAGACTCATGCGACGTGCGAATTTCTCTGTATGAATCACAATTCCCTCAACGCCAGATGGCACTTCGAGAGACTCATTCTTCACATCTTCGCCCGCACGACCGAAAATCGCATGGAGCAATTTTTCTTCAGGAGTGAGTTCAGTTTTTGCTTTGGGAGAGACTTTACCGACGAGAATATCGCCCGGCTCAACACTGGTCCCAATTTGCACGATGCCTTCATCATCAAGATGACGCAACGCTTTCTCACTCACGTTAGGAATATCGCGAGTAAACTCTTCACGCCCCAACTTTGTTTCACGAATTTCGACATCGAACTCGTCGATATGAATCGACGTATAAACGTCGTCTTTCACAAGACGCTCTGAAAGGATAATTGCGTCTTCGTAGTTGTAACCTTCCCACGACATAAACGAGACAAGCACGTTTCGACCGAGGGCCAAATGCCCGTTGTGAGTGGCGGCTGAGTCGCACATCACCTGACCACGTTTAACGCGATCACCGATTGAGACTAACGGTTTTTGATTCAAACAGGTCCGCTCATTCAAACCAACATACTTGCGTAATGGGTAGTTCTTACCATCCACTTCGATGCGGTCCGCATCAACGTAAGTCACTTTCCCAGCCCGCTCTGCTCGAACCACCATCCCTGAGTTCTCAGCAACAGCCTTCTCCATCCCGGTCCCAACCAAAGGCCGTTCGGCATTGAGCAATGGCACGGCTTGCCGTTGCATGTTGGATCCCATCAAGGCACGGTTTGCATCATCATGCTCGAGGAACGGAATCAGACTCGCAGAAATCCCCACCATCTGGTTGGGAATCAAGTCGATATATTCAATCGTATCCGCAGTCACCCACAACACATCATTGCGGTAACGGCAAAGAACACGGTCTTCGACCACCTTGCCTTTAACAACTTGCGTATCTGCCGGAGCCACATGCACATTGGCTTCTTCATCAGCACGCAGCCATTCAACTTCTTCAGTCAACTTACCCTTGGTCACCTTTCGGTATGGGGTAATCAAGAAGCCGTAATCGTCAACGCGAGACAGGATACTCAACGACGAGATCAGCCCGATGTTTGTACCTTCCGGCGTTTCAATTGGACAAATACGACCGTAGTGAGAAATATGAACGTCGCGAACCTCAAAACCAGCACGCTTACGATTCAAACCGCCCGGACCGAGCGCACTCAATCGACGCTCGTGAGTCAACATCGACAAAGGATTTGTCTGGTCGACCACTTGCGACAATTCAGAACGACCGAAGAAGAATTCAATAGATGCTGAAACGCTCTTGGGATTCACCAATGTGCGAGGACTCATCTCCTCGACATCCTTCATGGCCATGCGTTCCTGCACGGTGCGGCGAAGCTTGAGGAAGCCTTTGCGAATTTCGTCACAACCGAGTTCATCAATCGTTCGTAGGCGACGATTACCAAGGTTATCGATATCGTCAACATAAGCCTCGTCGCTTCCTTTGCGAAGCAGTACGAGATAACGAATGGAGTTAATGAAATCTTCCGGACGAAGAATCATTTCGTTGTCGGGAATATCCTGATCAAATTTCCGATTGATTCGGAAACGACCCACACGCCCGAGACGGTAACGATTCACATCGAAGAATTTTTCAAAGAACAGGTCTTTTGCTTTTTCGAGCTGCGGAGGATTACCAGGACGCAAACGCTGATAGATACGAAGCAGAGCCTCTTCATGAGAGTTCGTACCGTCTTCCAACAACGTATTGAGGATCAGCACATCCTCTTCAGCCGGAATACTCTCGAACGACTTCACCTTGGCGTCGTTCATCTCCTCGACGGCCAACTCGGTCACAGCTTGGCCAGCTTCGAGAATAAATTCACCCACACGGTCATGCCCGGTGGGGAAAATCACATGATCGGCAGCATACTTGCCGACAATCTTCGCCGCATGGGCTGGCTTGGGAACTTTTGTTTTTTCGACATCATAGAACAGCTTGAGAAGCTCAGCATCGGAGGAGAACTTCTCATCCATTGCGCGCAACAAAGTGACAGCCGGAAACTTACCACTTTGATCGATACGAACAGAAAGCGTCTCTTTCTTACCCATCGCCAATTCAATCCAGCTTCCACGCTCTGGAATGATACGACATGAGTAAGAGCGGCGCTCACCAATTTCGTCAACTCGCATAAAGTCAACACCCGGCGAACGGTGCAACTGACTGACCACAACACGCTCGGAACCATTAATGATGAATTCACCACCACCAAGCATAATTGGCATGTCACCAAGATAGACTTCCTCTTCGATGGGTTGCTCTTTGTTCAATCGCATCCAAACACGAAAAGGACGCCCGTAAGTCAAACGAAGCTGACGACACTCCATGGGAGTGTAACGAGGCTTGCCCAACTCATACTTGACGTACTCGAGCTTGTACTGGCCGTCGTAGCTCTCAATCGGAAATATTTCGCGCAAAATGGACTCGATCCCCTGATTTTTGCGACCCTTGGTTTCAATTCCAAGTTGCAAAAAATGAGAATAAGAGTCCGTTTGAATTGAGCAAAGATCCGGGAGTTCGGCCGTATTTTCAAGCTCTCCAAAATTTCTGTCTTCAGTCGTTTCAATGACGCGGGTCGATGAAATCGGCATGCATTCCTTCCCGATGTGGAATTCTTCAGATCGGACGGCGAGGGTGGTTGGTGTAAACAGCAGGCTGCGCGCAGAGGTCTGGTACTCAATAAAGTATCGCTCTTTGCGCAGAATTTCAAATCAGTTCTGCAAAAACTGACAATCAGTGAACAGATGGTAGGCATTTCGCCGACAACCCAATGAGAACAAAAGCCTCTTTAGACCATCGTAAAACGGACCACAAACGGACCACTGTCAAGCATCAACCACAACATCGTACACTTGTACAAGGCTCAAACACCTGCAATTTGCAAAAACTCAAGCCCAAAGAATCGGCTACGAACAATCGCAACCGATTCTCAACGAAATTTGCAGAGTGCCGGACTATTTCAGTTCCGCAGTACCGCCAGCTTCTTCGATGTCGGCTTTGATTTTCTCGGCTTCGTCTTTCTCGCAACCCTCTTTCAGAGGCTTGGGAGCACCTTCGACGAGCTCTTTGGCTTCTTTGAGGCCAAGACCAGTCACCGTACGAACAACCTTAATCACATTGATCTTGGCATCGCCGAAACCAGTCAGGACAACATCGAAGGAATCCTTCTCAGCAGCCGCTTCTTCACCGCCACCGCCACCGCCACCGGCCATGACGACACCGCCACCAGCGGGCTCAATGCCATGAACGTCTTTCAGGTAGTCAGCCAATGCTTTGGCTTCAAGAAGTGACAGGCCGACAATTTTGTCGCCCAAATCTTTAGTTGTCGCATCAAACTCTTGGACTTCTGCAGTCGCCATTGTCTCTCAACCTTTCTTCACCCAGGAGGCCGCTTTAACACGACCGAAAATTGATTCTAATACGGACACTCAAACGCCATCGGTCGTCAGCATACGGTCTGACTGACCGGCTTGATTCCAAAATGGTTACTCTTCTTTTTCCGAAGCCGCTTTAACAGCACCGGAAACTCTTCCACCTGGCCCCAACAAAGCACCAGCAATCTGGCGAGCGGGAGCCAACATTAAACCGGCAATCTCGGACAACAATTCTGCCCGACCCGGAGACTTACTTAATTGCATCACAGCATCATGATCGAGAATATTCCCCTCGATCGTGGCACCTTTGATTTCGAGTGCTTCCAACTCTTTTGCCCACTTGGCAATCGACTTAGACAACTCAACAACATCCTCGCCACCCCACACCAACGTGGTCGGACCGGAAAGCACCGAGTCCAACCCCTCAACACCACGATCAGCAAGAACGCGACGTGCCAAGGTATTTTTTACAGTCAGTGCAGATATGTTGCTACCACGAAGAGCAATTCGCCATGTATTTGCATCGTTTGCTTCAAGCTTCGACACATCCACTAGCAGAAGATTCTTGGATTCCCCCAAGTGCTCACCAATCTCTGCCATCAGCATTTGTTTGACTTTTTTACTCATAACTCTTTTCCACCGATTGGCTTTGACGCCCTAAAAACACGATACAAAACCAGAATTTCGCTGACACTTCCTCAACTCAGCTTCAACAGCCCAGACTAAACGGCAACTGAAACACCGGGAGTCATCGTTGCTGAAATTGTCACTCCTCGCATGAAGACACCCTTAGAAGAAGCTGGCTTCATCGATTGAACTAAACTCAACAAAGCCTCAATATTTTCAACGAGCTGCTCGGGAGTGAAGGACAATCGCCCTACCACGGAATGAACATTCCCACCCGCATCAACCCGGAACTCAACTTTACCAGCTTTGTAATCGGCTACTGCGGTAGCAACATCTTGCGTCACGGTTCCCGCACGAGGCGAAGGCATCAACCCACGTGGACCAAGCACTTTTCCCAATGGTCCAACGACCCCCATCATATCGGGAGTCGCAATGGCAACATCAAAGTCAAGCCACCCACCAGAAACCTTGTCAGCAAGCTCTTTACCACCAACGGCATCTGCTCCGGCAGCTTCAGCAACCTGAACATTTTCGCCTTGGGCAAACACAATCACTCGCTGACTTTTCCCAATCCCGTGAGGTAAAACAATGGAGCCGCGAACCAGTTGGTCGGCCTGCTTCGGATCAACGCCTAAACGCATCGCGATTTCGACCGACTGATCGAACTTCACCGGCTTAATCCCCTTGGGCAAATTCTCGTTAAAAGACTTCAACACCTTCACAGCCTCCTCAAGAGAAACTGACCCGGCTTCAATCGCCTTTTTCGTAAGATGCTCAATTCGCTTTGATTTTTTAGGCATGACACGATCTTCTTTAATGCGTCCACAATAATTGTATTTTAAAGCTCTAACCGCCCGACAAAATCAACCTTCGACCGCAATCCCCATACTGCGAGCCGTACCGGCGATTGTTTTCGCGGCCTGCTCAACCGATGAGGCGTTCATGTCTTCGTATTTCATCTGGGCAATTTCGACCAATTGAGCCTGCGTCACAGTCCCCACTTTGTCAGTCCGAGGATTCCCTGCTCCTTTTGCCACTTTCGCGGCCTGCTTCAACAACACAGCCGCCGGAGGACTTTTGATAATGAAATCGAACGAGCGATCATTATAGACAGTAATCACAACCGGCAGAGTCACGCCCATTTTGTCGCGAGTCTGATCATTAAAGGCCGAAACAAACTGCCCAATATTCACCCCATGAGGACCGAGTGCCGTACCAACGGGAGGAGCAGGCGTTGCCTGCCCACCAGAAACTTGCACTTTGATTTGTGTAACAACCTGCTTGGCCATGTTGGAATGTCTTTTCTTTGAAAATCTTCTTAAACGCGCCGGTACGCTCCACCAGCGAATCACATGTATTCTGAGTTCGAATCAATCTAATCAAACTCGCTCAGCCTGCCAGTAGTCGAGTTCGACCTGAGTCGAACGACCGAAAATCTCAATCAGCACGGTCACTTTTCCGCTTGACTCATCTATGATATCAATCGTGCCCTCAAATCCTTCAAAGGCACCCTCTTTAATTTTCACCATATCTCCGGTATCAAAATCAATCTTGACCTTTTCAGGCTCCACCTCGTTAGCGGCTTCCAAGCCCAACATGCGATTGATTTCTTCTTCCTGCATGGGAACAGGACGTCCGGCCGTTCCTGTAAAATCACCCACACCGCTCGTATCTCGAATCAGGTACCAAGTCTCATCGTTCAACTCCATGTTGACCATGATGTAACCCGGATACAACTTCCTCTCAACGACACGCTTTTTACCGCCCTTGGTTTTTTCGGCGACTTTTTCAGTGGGAATAATGATCTCACCAAAAAAGTTGGATAACCCCTCCACGCGAATGCGCTTCAACAAAGCCTCGCGAATGGTTCTCTCGCGATTGCTTTGAACTTTCAGCACATACCACTGTTTCCCAGAGGATTCCAGTGAGTCTTGCGGGACTACCATGATTCCAGACCGTCTTCCCAAGTGCCCAAACGAACCGCGGCAAAAAGTAATGGACCGCTTATCATGCCCGTTGAGGCGAATATTTTCAATGATCAGAAGCAAATTCGACCAACTGAGGACGAATTTTTCTGTTTCAGACCTTCAAAACGTCTACCAGTCGGAACAAAAACGCCCAGAGGTAGTCGTAAAGATAGAGCAAAATGCCAATAAAACTCATACAGACGATCACAACGATTGTGGATCGAATCAATTCTTTCCAACTCACCCAAGTCACTTTATCCATCTCAGCCTGAACTGAAATGAGAAAATCAGCGAACCGAGGATAGTTAACCAGCCGATAGGCAAACCAAACTCCTGCTAACGCCAAACCGAAGGCTACTCCAGCTTGAGCCCCTTCAGCCAGAGTCTCAGCAGAAACCATGTCCGCCAATACAGAGTTGTAAAGCGACATCGCCCCCAACACAAAAACCGCAGCCACGGCCACACCCGTCCATTGACGAACGCGCCGACCTTGGTTGCGTTTATACAAACTCGCACTGAACATCTCGCTCAGCAGAGTCTGACTACCTTTCGATTTTGTTGTCGCCATCCTGTGACAGCCTCTCTAAAACCGCATGAATTCCAATTCAGGCCGAAAAGCACTCAACTCTTCCGACCGCCGCATCCTGCAAGCACGGGCGGAGAGACTTGAACTCCCAACCTGCGGATTTGGAATCCGCTGCTCTGCCAATTGAGCTACGCCCGTATCCACCTGGAAAACCCAGGGACTACTTCTTACGTGACTCTTTATGTTTTGTGTGCTTCCGATTTTTCGGACAGTACTTATTTAACTCCAGACGATCGGTCCCGCGAGTCTCTTTTTGGACCCGGTAATTGCGCTGACCGCAGTCTGTACACTCTAACCAGACATATTCTCTCATCGAACGAACCTTCACCCCGATATAACGGAACACCGCGAAAAAACGGAAACCTGCCCCGCAACAATCGTGCGGGACAGGCGATCTCGTACATTATTAAACTCAAGGTACCGTCTTGAAACTCGTGATTACTCGACGATTTTCGTAACAACACCGGAACCGACCGTACGACCACCTTCGCGAATCGCGAAACGGCTTCCCTCTTCAAGGGCGATCGGCTTCTGTAACTCGACTTCGACCTTCACGTTATCGCCTGGCATGCACATCTCAGCACCACCCAGCAATGACGTTGATCCAGTCACATCGGTTGTGCGGAAGTAGAACTGAGGGCGATATCCACTGAAGAATGGCGTGTGACGACCACCTTCATCTTTACTCAGAACGTAAACTTCGCCTTCAAACTTGGTATGAGGCAAAATTGTACCCGGTGCCGCCAAAACCTGACCGCGACCGATATCCTCTTTCTTCACACCACGCAGAAGAATACCAACATTGTCGCCAGCGATCCCCTGATCCAGAGTTTTCTGGAACATCTCAACACCAGTGACTGTAGTTTCCGTCGTGTCCGCCAAACCGACAATTTCGATTTTATCACCAACGTTAATCGTACCTGACTCGATACGACCAGTCGCCACTGTTCCACGACCTTCAATCGAGAACACGTCTTCGACGGCCATCAGGAAGTGCTTATCAGAATCCCGCTGAGGCTCTGGAATATGAGCATCAAGAGCATCCATCAACTCGCCAATACATTTATTGGCAGAGTCATCTGCTGGAGTATCCAAAGCACCCTTCGCGTTTCCGCGAATGATCGGAATGTCGTCTCCTGGGAAGTCGTACTTCGAAAGAAGATCGCGAACTTCCATCTCCACCAATTCGAGCAACTCTTCGTCATCGACGAGGTCACACTTATTAAGGAAGACAACCAGAGCCGGCACGTTCACCTGACGAGCAAGCAGAATGTGCTCGCGAGTCTGAGGCATCGGGCCATCTGCTGCAGACACAACAAGGATCGCCCCGTCCATCTGAGCCGCACCCGTAATCATGTTCTTGACATAGTCCGCGTGTCCGGGACAGTCAATGTGGGCATAGTGACGAGCTTCACTCTCGTACTCAACGTGTGAAGCAGCAATCGTCACGGTCTTGGTCTCGTCACGCACGGTACCGCCCTTGGCGATATCGGCATAACTTTTTGCTGATGCAAGACCTTTAGCGGCCTGCACGGCAACCAAAGCTGCTGTCAGAGTTGTTTTACCGTGGTCGATGTGGCCAATAGTCCCCACGTTCACGTGAGGCTTTGTCCTTTCAAATGTTTCCTTCGCCATTACTTCTCCTCGAACGATTCCGTTTATCTGGGGTAAGCCAACACGGCTACCACTGTGTTCAATACTTATGCAGCCATCTTTCACAACGACACAGTTGCGAGGCCCGGCCACTTTTACATCACTCCCACTTTCACATCACTCGTAGTCAATCAGGAGAGATAAACGCCTAACGGACACGAACAAACTCAATCCTTTTTCAAGGACAGAGCTGCTGATGGGACTTGAACCCATGGCCTCTTCCTTACCAAGGAAGTGCTCTACCACTGAGCTACAGCAGCCAACCACTGGGTCGTCCCCCGCGATTCAGCCATCTCTCCAAAATCTCACCTCCGCCAACAAGTCATTGACTGAGCCGAAATCCATGTTTATCAGACTGAAAAGCGGGTGAAGGGAATCGAACCCTCACCACCAGCTTGGAAGGCTGGAGCTCTACCATTGAGCTACACCCGCAATTTCGCTGGAACGATGTTCCAAATTGTCACTAAAATACCGATCAATTTCCACTGACCGAGACTCTACCGCTTAAAAACAAACCACACCTCTCTTAATTTAAGTGGGAGGAGCAGGATTCGAACCTGCGAAGGCGTAAGCCACCAGATTTACAGTCTGGCCCATTTGGCCGCTCTGGAACCCTCCCCAGTTTCCCGGGAAACCCGTCTGCAACCAGCTTTCACTGAATGCAAATATTAACCTAACTCGTTGCTACCTAAGAGTCTTAATCAGCTTCAGATGACTCCGAAACCATGGAAGCTAGTGGAGGGACTTGAACCCACAACCGCCGGTTTACAAAACCGGTGCTCTGCCAATTGAGCTACACTAGCAGCCGGACAATGAGGCGCGAAGTGGCTTACTATATCAACCACCCTGCCTCCTGCAAGGCAAACCGATACCGCAAGTTAAGAAAAACGACGTACAGCGAACCCAAATAAAGGGACGCATGATCAATTTTCGTAATTACGGAACCTGAAACTTATCGTTTATAAGGCTTTTCGGCAAGCGTAACGGGCGTTTCTCTCGAATTGAATCGAAGATCCGACACGAGAAACACCCCTCGGTTCGCCCTCATCAATTCCCAAGCATCGTTTCTGAGCCCTATCAAGTACTCGGCGTGCGCCAAACTAACTACCATGCTCTCGCCAGCGTGAGCATGTGAGTTTCATCCGTGATCTCTTCGTGCTCCGCCTTGAAATTCTTTTAGACAATATCCGGGGGCTTCCGTTTCACGGAGCGCCCGCCGCTACTCCGTTTTAATTTTATTCGTCTGATTCGAGAGTTCCATCGCACATCGAATGACACTTGCCCCCATCCCGACTGCTGGCGCAGATCGGGCTATGCCTCATTGAAATCACGGGTGTGCTTAAAAAGACGCTCCAATAAGCCTCAATCAAAGACAAGCTTTCAGTGCCACTCGATTTTAGTGTGCCTATGCCTGTCTGCTTTTTGATTCATCAATTTGGAACACAAATGATCGCTCATCTACACAGATCAGAATCAGAGTTTATTAGCGAAGATGACTTCTTTTTTCTCTGCGCCGCCGCGCCTCTGCGTGATTGATAGTCTTCCCCTGCCGACTTCCGTCGTCGGCTATAATCACTCTCACCCTTCGTGTACTGGCGGCAGTACGTCAAAAAATAGACCTCTCAAAATTCACCTTGCCAAACACGATCTACCAGAGTTAGCGTTCGTGGTTCGCTAGACGGCGAATCGATCTTTGGCAATTCGACTTACACATAGCCATTGTGCGCAGGCACATTGGATAGGTTCGAGTGTCATTCATTGTTCAAAAATGACGACCACTGCAACGTGAGAAAGAGAGCAATCTCGCGTGACGTGGAAAATGCGCACCCACAAAAAGCGACTCGCCTTCATAAAGTGAAGAACAACGCAAACCGAACGGTGTCAACAACTTGCTCAAGAGTACACAAGATTCGGAATCAAGATTCGGGAAGATTTGATTCAACATTTGGTCAAGATTCGGTCAAGGCGTGTCCCCGAATCTCCAAATCTTCAAATCTTGAAAACGGTGTTCATTGTTCGAATAAGCCGAAGAAGTTTTCCACAAAAGAATCCAGTATCATGGAACACTGAATGACGAAATGAAAAACGCCCACGCACTCGAAAGTGTCTCCGTTGCCTCATCCTGAAAAACCAACCCCTCAAAAATCGGTGTTTCATGCTCGCGGTCTCACCAAAACCTATGACATGGGTGAGGTCCAGGTCCAAGCGTTGCGCGGAATTGATCTGGAACTATTCGAGAAAGAATTTGTCGTGTTGCTCGGACCTTCTGGCTCGGGCAAATCGACACTCCTCAATATCCTGGGGGGACTCGATGTCCCCACCTCGGGTACCGTCCATTATCTCGATCAGAACCTCACAGCAGGAAACGATGCCGCCTTGACTCGGTTTCGGCGAGAACATGTGGGCTTTATTTTCCAGTTTTACAATCTGATTCCCTCGTTGACGGCGCGCGAGAATGTCTCACTTGTCACGGAAATCGCTCTCGATCCACTCACTCCTGAGGAAGCACTCGACATTGTTGGCCTGAAAGACCGTATGGACCACTTCCCGTCACAACTTTCGGGAGGAGAACAACAACGCGTCGCCATTGCTCGTGCCATCGCGAAACGCCCTGAGGTCTTACTCTGCGACGAACCAACCGGTGCTCTCGATGTTCAGACAGGTATGGTCGTGTTAGACGCCATTGCACGTGTGAATCGCGATCTAGGAACAACCACTGCCGTCATTACGCACAATCAAGTCATCTCCCAGATGGCTGACCGTGTGATCTCACTCTCTGATGGGCAGATCTCCAACATCGAACACAACACTCACAAACTGTCCGCAGCGGAACTCAATTGGTAACCTCCCGTGATCCGAGCTATCAACCGAAAATTATTACGCGACTTATGGCACATTCGAGGCCAAGCAATCGCAATCGTTTTGGTGATTGCCAGTGGAGTGGCGATATTCGTCATGTCGCTATCAACTTACAGCTCTCTCGATCTCACCAGTCAAACTTATTTTGATCGTTATCGTTTCGGAGATGTGTTTGCTCAACTTCAACGTGCGCCCGATTCACTCGTCAGCCGGATTCGCGAAATTCCCGGCGTCTCTCAGGTGCAAACCCGGATCGTCAAAGAAGTCACGCTGGATGTGCCTGGCTTACCAGAGCCGGCAACCGGGAGACTGATTTCGCTTCCCGAATCGAATGAAACGACATTAAACGCCTTGTTCTTAAGAGACGGTCGATTTCCAGAACCGTACCGAAGAGATGAAGTCCTCGCGAGTGAAGCCTTTATGGTTGCCAACAATCTGAACCCGGGAGACTTCATCGGTGCCGTCATTAACGGCAAAAAACAGGAACTGAAAATTGTCGGAACGGTCCTCTCTCCCGAGTACATCATCTCTCTGGGAGGAGGAGCCATCATCCCCGATGACAGACGATTTGGAGTCCTTTGGATGGACGACGAGTCTCTCTCGACGGTCTACGATATGGACGGTGCGTTCAATGATGTTTGTATGACACTGCGTCGCGAGGCGTCATTGCCGGAGACATTGCAACGTCTTGATCTGTTATTGGAACCTTACGGTGGCTTTGAATCTTATGGACGAGATGATCAACTGTCGTATTCGTTTTTGAGTGATGAGCTGTCGCAACTCAAAGCCATGAGCAAGATCACCCCTACGATCTTCTTGGGTGTCTCGGCGTTCCTGTTAAATGTTGTTGTCTCTCGAATTATTAGCACCCAACGCGAACAAATCGCCATGCTGAAAGCGTTTGGATATGGCAACTTTCACATTGTCAGTCATTACCTGAAATTGATTCTCTCGATTGCCGGATTGGGTATTCTGATTGGAATTGGATGGGGAGGAGCGTTGGGAATCAGCGTGACCGAGATGTATGGAGAATTCTACAAATTCCCCCTCATCTTCTTTCAACTCGATTTCAGAGTGGTCGTGATTGGAGTTGTTATTTCCCTTCTGTTTGCGGTGGGAGGAACTTTTCGCACGGTCCTTTCTGCCGCCCGGTTACCTCCGGCAGAAGCGATGCGTCCCGAGCCGCCGGCACAATTTCGCGCCACCATCGTGGAACGACTCGGTCTGGCAGCGTTCCTATCGGCATCCGTCCGAATGATTTTGAGACAACTGGAACGCAAGCCCTTCAAAACGGCATTGTCGGCTTTTGGAATTGCTTTGGCGGTCGCCGTAATGGTCTTGGGTCGATTTAGCATCGATGCCATCAACTACATCATGGAGCATCAATTTTCAATCGCACAACGGCAGGACATCACAGTTAATCTCGTCGAGGAGTCGGATTATAGTGCGTTCCATGCACTTCGAAACCTACCAGGCGTTATGCACGCTGAGCCTTTTCGACAACTTCCCGTCCGACTCCGCTATCGGACCCTCGAGAAAGAGCTCTCTCTAACAGGTCTCGAACCAGATGCTGAACTGTTTCGGATTATGAATGCCGACGAAAAACGGGTTCCACTTCCACCGGAAGGAGTGCTTTTGTCAGAAAAACTTGCTGAAATTTTACATATCAAGCCGGGAGAAGAAATTCGAGTCGAAGTCCTCGATGGTCGTCGTCAAACCACGAAGCTACGAGTAACGGGCACAGTCACTGATTTCAGTGGTACGAACGCTTATCTCTCCATTGACGCGTCACGAAGCTTTCTTCAGGAAGGTCCTTCGATCTCGGGCGCTTATCTACAAGTCGATGAGCGCGAGATGGACAACTTGTATCGACAACTGAAAGAAACTCCCCGAGTCGCCGGAGTCACGATTTTGAAAGCGGCTCGCGAGAGCTTTCAGAAAACTGTCGGAGAAAACATGCTGAAGATGAACGTCTTCAATATCATGTTCGGCTGCATCATCGCGGTCGGTGTCGTCTACAACACAGCTCGTATTTCCCTGTCCGAACGAGCTCGTGAACTCGCCACGCTGCGAGTGATTGGGTTCACCCGAGCCGAGGTCTCCACGATTTTGCTGGGGGAATTGGCAATCGTCACACTGGTGGCCATCCCTCTAGGGCTCATCATTGGATATGGCTTTTCGGCAATTCTCTCGTCTGCTTTAGAGACCGACATGTACCGCATTCCCTTGGCATTTAAGCCTTATTCTTTTGGATTTTCAGCCGTTGTCGTTATGGTGGCTGCCTTAGTTTCTGGATTGATCGTGCGTCGAAAAGTGGATCATTTCGATTTAATTTCTGTCTTGAAATCGCGAGACTAGAACTCAATACATCATGAATGCACCTCGTTCCAAAAAAACACTTCAACGCTGGTTATCGCGATTCGCAATCATCGCAGTTGCCAGCTTGGTGATCGCCGGTCTCGTTAAAGCTTTCCTGCCCCAACCGATCAAGGTTGATATGAGTGTCATAGAGCGGGGGCCGATGGCGGTCAGCGTTCAGGAAGACGGGATGACTCGGATTCAGGAACGTTTTGTCGTTGCCGCCCCCTTGTCGGGAAGACTGCAACGAATACAACTCGATCCCGGTGACTCACTCACAGCGGGAGAAACATTACTTGCGGCCATCGAACCTCTCGACCCGACACTTCTGGATGCTCGCGCCTCAGCCGAAGCGGAAGCCCGCGTGAAAGCCGCCGATGCTCGCTGGCGCCAGGTCACAGAAGAAGCCGTCAAAGCGGACGCAGAATTGATTCAAGCCCAAAAAACATTGGAGAGAATTGCGAAACTACATCAACGAAATGCCGTCACAGGTCAAGAATTGGATGAAGCGAAACTGGCCGTCCAACAAGCCGAACAGAACGAAAAGTCATCTAACTTCGCCGAAAAAGTTGCAGAATTCGAACTGGAGTTGGCAAGTGCCGCATCAACACGCACTCAAGGTGGTGACCCAGAATCTCCTGAGAACACACAGTTTTCCATTATCTCTCCCATCACAGGTCGAGTGCTACGAGTGTTTCAGGAAAGCTCGAAGGTCGTGACTCCAGGAGAAAACTTGATCGAGTTGGGAGACCCCACTGATTTGGAAGTCGTGGTCGATGTACTCTCCTCGGATGCCGTTCGTATTAACGCTCGCCTTCAGGAAGAGGGAACTCCTCCTCCGCATGTGACACTGGAACACTGGGGAGGCGACCAGCCTTTACATGGAATCGTACGGCTTGTTGAACCGTCAGGATTCACCAAAGTTTCCGCATTGGGAGTCGAGGAACAACGTGTCAATGTTGTGATCGATTTCAATGAATCAATCGAACTGAAAAAGACACTGGGAGACGGCTTTCGCGTGGAAGCTCAAATCATTGTTTGGGAAGAAAGTGACGTTTTGATCGTGCCCACCAGCGCTCTTTTTCGTGATCGGGAAGAGTGGTCCGTCTTCAAAGTTGTTGATGGAGGTGCCGTCTTGCAACCTGTCACCATTGGTCAGCGTAATGGGTTGCAAGCTGAGGTTCTGGAAGGACTTGTGGAAGGTGAAAGAGTGATTGTCCATCCTGGAGATCAAGTTGAGGCCGGTGTCTTGGTCCAAGAGCGACAGTGAGACTTATGGGAAATTCCTTAGTTTTCGGCCACTACTGCCTGTTCTATAGACACTTTGCACAATTCTGGGCATTTCCCGATCAAACTCACAGCCTGACCAGCACACTTGTCGCTCGTATCTTGCGAGATATACAGACTGAGTGACAGACACACAGATAGGCTGATTAGTTGCTAAAAATAGAGGCAATACCGCGAATTCCTCTTCCGTGACTCTGTTCTACCGGTGAGGAAGCAATTCTGTTTTCATCCAGTTCTCTTCGAATTTCCGAGAAATGCCCATTAGGTACGAAACTTGCTTTTATAGCAGGCGTCTGGCTGGATTGCCTCATCACGTAGAACTTGCCAAGGACGGTAATTGATTGTGGACATCGGACGACGCAGATGCCATTTTTGCACTTAGCCTCTTGCCGGTCTCCCTACCTAATTCACAACAGAGTCTATTTCTGGGGAGCCGCTATGAGTACTGCATCATTACCCCCCCAATCCAGTTCCGCATCAGGATCTCCACGAGCAACCGGAAGTTCAGGTTCCTCTCAGTCGACCCGGCAATCTGCGATCTCTGCGGTCACGAGTTATGCATCGCGTCCACAATCAATCGAATTTGTGGATACCCCCGCACAGGATTATTACTCCACGAATGTCTTCACCAAATCGGTGATGAAAGATCGCCTCCCCAAAGAAACATACAAAACAATACTGAAGACAATCGACGCGGGTGAGAAACTGGACCCGGCATTAGCCGATGTTGTCGCCATGGCCATGAAAGACTGGGCCATGGAAAAGGGAGCCACTCACTACGCTCACATTTTCTATCCACTCACAGGTAGCACAGCAGAGAAGCACGACAGTTTTCTTTCACCAACGTCTGATGGCTCGACACTGTCCGAGTTCAGTGGTAAGCAACTCATTCAGGGTGAGCCGGATGGTTCCAGTTTCCCAACCGGTGGTATTCGCGTCACCTCTCAAGCTCGCGGATATACGATCTGGGACGTAACCAGCCCCGCTTATATCCTTGAAAATCCAAATGGAACAACGCTCTGTATTCCGACAGCGTTTGTATCGTGGACGGGTGAGGCTTTGGACAAAAAGACTCCTGTGTTGCGATCAATGCAGGCTCTGAACACTCAAGCCCAAAGAGTCTTGAAACTCTTCGGACACTCCGACGGTGCGTTTGTGAGTTCTACTGCTGGTCCCGAACAAGAATACTTTCTGATCGACCGACACTTCTATTATGCTCGTCCCGATTTATTGAACGCAGGGCGAACATTGTTTGGCTGCAAACCTCCCAAGGGCCAAGAATTCGACGACCATTACTTCGGAGCCATCCCCGAACGAGTTTTGGCCTTCATGCACGAAGCCGAACGGGAACTGTTCAAACTGGGTATCCCAGTTAAAACTCGTCACAACGAAGTCGCTCCGGGACAATTTGAAATTGCTCCGATGTTCGAGTCAGCAAATGTTGCCGCCGATCACCAACAACAAATGATGCAGACACTCAAAAAGGTTGCCGAGAAATACGGTATGTCGTGCCTGATGCACGAAAAACCTTTTGCCGGAGTGAATGGCTCAGGAAAACATGTGAACTGGTCACTCGGCAGCAGCTCTCAAGGCAACATGCTTGATCCCGGCGACACTCCTCACGAGAACGCTCAGTTTCTGGTATTCTGTGCCGCCATCATTCGCGCGGTTCATCACCATCAGGGATTATTGCGAGCAGTTGTCGCAAGTGCGGGGAACGATCATCGTCTGGGGGCCAATGAAGCTCCTCCTGCGATTATCTCGATTTTCCTCGGCGATCAATTGACCGACATTTTCGAGCAGATTAAAGGAGGTGGCGCCAAAGAGTCACTGAATTCAGGAACTCTGACCGTCGGTGTGGATGTGCTTCCTCCGTTCCCAAAAGATGCCGGGGACCGAAACCGAACAAGTCCTTTCGCGTTTACAGGAAACCGATTCGAATTCCGAGCTGTGGGATCTAATCAGTCGATTGCTGGCCCCTTGGTCGCCATGAACACGATCATTGCCGAGTCCGTCGATTTCTGTGCCACGAAACTCGAAGAGCTCACTGCGGGTGATTCTTCAAAACTCAACGGAGCCATTCAGACTCTGATTTCAGAAATTCTGGAAGAATGTTCTTCGATCATCTTCAATGGTGATGGCTATTCCGAGGAATGGCATGCTGAAGCTGAGAAAAGGGGGTTGTTGAACCTCAAAACAACAGCAGACGCGTTACCATCTTTGAAAGCAGTAAAAGTCGAAGAACTCTTTGAAAAATACGGCGTTCTTTCCAAGGTTGAATTACACTCGCGACTGGAAACCTATCTCGAACAGTACAACCTGACTGTAGACGTAGAAGCCAATTTGGCCGTCAAAATTGCCAAAATCATGATCTTCCCAGCCGCAGTTCGATATCAGAATGAGTTGGCAACAACCTGCACGAACCTCAAGCAGGTTGGCATCGAATTCGATACCGACACACTGGATGCTGTGACAGCACTTGTCAAAGAGTTGCAAGACAGCATTGGAACTCTCGAACATGCCATGGCAGACGAGAATGCGGAATGCCCTGAAGCAGAAGCCCGTCATCAGTGTGATGTCATTCTTCCTGCGATGCTGGCTGTCCGAGAAGCCGTTGATCAATTGGAAGGAATTGTGGCCGACGATATGTGGCCACTCCCGACCTATCAAGAAATGTTGTTTATCAAATAATTGATAACACCAGTCAGGTTTCAACATGCGTCTGTCACGGGAATTCATTCCTGGGCAGACGTTTTTTTTCATGGTCGGCCTAAAAGCTATTCAGGTTGCTGACTGATTGTTCCTGATTCAGGACTCGAAGCTGTCGCATACAATTTCTTGGGAATCCGTCCCGCTTGATAAGCCAGACGACCTGATCTCGTTGCCAATTTCATCGCCTCGGCCATGCGAAGTGGGTCTTGGGCACCGGCAATTCCCGTATTGAGTAATACGCCATCACATCCGAGTTCCATGGCAATCGAAACATCGGAGGCCGTCCCCACACCCGCGTCTACAATCACGGGATACTCTGGATCGTTTTCTTTCAGGTACTCCAGGCAGATGCGGATGTTATTGGGATTCAAAATCCCTTGTCCACTTCCAATCGGACTTCCCGCAGGCATGACGGATGTCGCGCCTGCCTCTTTGAGACGCTTGGCCGTGATGGGATCATCGGTCGAGTAACACAGGACTTGAAAACCCTCTTTGACCAATTGTTCGGTGGCTTCCAGCGTTGCTACCGGATCGGGCAATAATGTTTTCGTGTCACCCAGAACCTCCAACTTCACCCAGTCTGCTCCAGGATTTTCCAATCCCTCCAGGATCTCGCGTCCGAGTCGAGCAACTCGCACTGCATCCTCTGCCGAAAAACACCCTGCAGTATTTGGTAATATCGTGTATCGAGAGAGATCGATGAAGTCGAGAATGTTTCGACCATCTGAATCAATCAGCCGCTCTCGACGAACGGCCACAGTAATCACATCTGCCCCACTCACTGTCAGGCAGTCTTTCATCAACTCGTAAGTCGAATATTTTCCCGTTCCCACAATCAGTCGAGACGGGAATTCGTGTGTCCCCAGTTTCAGTGGTTGATCGGCGGCAATTACAGTCGTCATAGTTCAACCCCCTCCTACAAGGGTCACAATTTCAATCCGGTCACCAGCGTTCAGTGGGCTCTCGGCGTGTTTCGCCCGTGGGACCAGTTGCTCGTTTTGTTCAACAGCCACAAATTTTGGCTTCATTTCCAACGAACTTAACAAATCGGCGATTGTCGACGAAGCGGGACATTGCCGCTCTTCGCCGTTTACCTGAATTTCGATCTGAGAAGCTAAATTCATAATTGAAAAACCATCTCCATCGGAGAAACTCTCTGAATGTTCTTTTCTCTCCTCAGTGTATGTCTGCGGATTCCGACCGTCAACGAATGGCCATTCACCGAAAATCATCTGGCCCCAAACTCCTTCCTGTCGGATCGACCAACAGCATGATATCCTGTGAATCGGCCTTTGCATCGCGCACGATTTGAACAGGAATCACCATGTCGATCACAAAACCGCTGACCGAACAGAAAATACTGATTTTTGCCGGTGAAGCGTACGAAGATCTGGAACTCTGGTACCCCAAATTGCGGCTGGAGGAAGCAGGAGTTCATGTCACTTTGGCGGGACTCGAAGCAGGAAGAACTTACCCCGGTAAACACGGCTACCCCTGTCAAACCGATGCGGCGATTGCCGACATGGTATCAACAGACTTTGATGGCGTTGTCTGTGCTGGCGGCTGGATGCCCGACAAGCTTCGTCGCGACCCGAAAGTGCTTCAATTACTGAAAGAGTTTGAAGCGGACCAAAAATTGATCGCGGCCATCTGTCATGGAGGGTGGATGCCAATTTCTGCAGATATTTACCGAGGTGTCAAAACAACAGGCTCTCCCGGCATCAAAGACGATCTGATCAATGCGGGTGCCGAATGGATTGACGCCGAGGTCGTCCGTGACGGCCATCATGTGACCAGTCGCCGCCCCAGTGATCTTCCCGCATTTTGTCGAGAAATCTTGAATGTTCTGACGGGATCGAACTCATGACCGGCCAGCCATTCCAACATCTCGATTTAAAGCAAAGTTTTCTGATACTCATCGGTCTAATGCTCATCGGCTGCCAGCATAGTTTTAGTGTGGCTCAATCCTCGGAAGCGGAGGATGTCTCCACAACATCAGTCAACCAAACGGTTGAGATCATCGCTCATCGGGGAGCATCTCACGATGCCCCTGAAAATACACTCACTGCCGTCAATCTTGCCTGGGCACAACATGCGGATGCTGTGGAAGTCGATGTCTACTTATCAGCCGACGAACGCATTGTGGCCGTCCATGATAAAACATTGAAACGGTACGATGGTCCCAATAAACCAATTGCCGAAATGACCTATCAAGAACTGCAAAAGCACGAAGTGGGAAGCTGGAAGGACAAACAATTTACTGGCGAACCAATTCCACTGCTTTCAGAGATCCTAAAAACGGTCCCTCAAGAGAAGCGATTATTTATCGAGATCAAATGTGGAATGGAAATACTGCCTCACCTCGAGTCGGTCTTGAAGTCGGCTAATCTCGATGATAGCCAGACCTGTATTATCTGTTTCTCAAAAGAAGTGATCGGAGGCGCGGCCAGGCAACTTCCCCAGATCGAACGATACTGGCTGGTTTCGCTCAAACGTAATCAAGCCACACGCAAGGTGAAACCTTCCGTCGAAAGTTTGATCAAAACCTCTCATGACATCGGAGCCGATGGCCTCGATCTGGGAGGCGCGATTGACATCATCGACGCCAATTACGTTGCCGAGATGAAGAAAGTCGGATTACCGGTCTATATTTGGACCGTCAATTCCCCCGAAGAGGCGACTCGTCTGAAAGCCGCGGGAGTTTCGGGAATCACAACAGATCGCCCCAAATTACTCAAAGCGGCTCAGGAATAAATCCCATTTCATCAGTTGCATGAAGAATTCGGTTCCGTCTAAACATCAATTTGAGCGACAGTGAACCTCTCTAGTCGGGTTGCTGTCTCCCGGTGACCATCGTTAATCTGAGACAATCAAACTTTATCAACAACAGTCTAGCCCCCTATCATCCCATGCATGTCAGCCCCACAACAATTCCCGATGTCCTGCTCATCCAACCGGATGTTTACGGCGATGAACGCGGACGATTTCAGGAAATCTGGAATAAGGGTCGCTATTCTGAGCACGAAATCGACACCGATTTTGTGCAAGACAATGTCTCTCGATCAATTCAGGGAACTTTGCGAGGTCTCCATTATCAACTGGAGCAACCTCAGGGAAAACTGGTGCAGGTACTCTCAGGAGAAATCTTTGATGTTGGTGTGGATTTAAGACGATCATCGCCCTCTTTTGGCAAGTCGGTGGGTGTCCATCTCGATGGCGAATCGGGCAATCAACTGTGGATTCCAGCCGGCTTTGCTCATGGATTTCAGGTTCTCAGCGAGACTGCCGACGTACTTTACAAATGCACCGATTTTTATCTTCCGTCCGCAGAACGAACTTTACTCTGGAGCGACTCTCAACTGAAAATTGATTGGCCCCTTCAAACAGAACTCATTCTCTCAGAAAAAGATCAGAAAGGGTTGCCGCTATCTGAGGTTGAGGTCTTCGAGAATGTCTGACACTCTGCCAATTATTGCATTAACGATGGGGGATGTCGCGGGAATCGGTCCCGAACTTCTGGCAGAGTTAATCCGCACCCCCGAGACTCACGAGCAATGTCGACCCGTAGTTTTTGGGCATCCCCAAATTCTCGAACGTGCTCTCTCTCAACACGGCGAGACTCGATCCATCAAAACGATCAACTCGCTGGATCAGATTTCAGGCACCACAGAAAGCCTTCTCTGTTTTCCGTGTGGTCCAGAAGAAGCCGTTGAAGTCCCACCGGGAAAAATCGATCCCCGAGCCGGTCAAGCGGCACACGACTATCTTGTGGCTGCGATTGACGCCGCTCAAGCGGGGCACATTGATGGAATCGTGACAGCACCACTCAATAAAGCCGCACTGCACGCCGCAGGAATTGACTATCCTGGCCACACTGAAATTCTGGCCGAACACTGTGGCGTGGCCGATTTTGCGATGATGCTCTATTTACCCCCTGGCAATCTGGTCAAAGGCCAATATGGGCTGGGAGTTGCGCATGTAACCCTCCACACTTCGATCAAAAGTGTCCCTGAACTCATTACACGTAAAGCAATTGAAGAAAAGATTGGTTTGATGGATGAGTTTCTCAAACGAATTGGGCATCCCGAACCTGCCATCGGCGTCGCTGCACTCAATCCCCATGCTGGTGAAGCCGGGCTATTCGGTGATGAAGAACAAACAAATATCACGCCCGCAGTGCTGGCTTCGCAAGAGGTGGGAGTCGATGTTCACGGACCGATTCCTGCCGACGCTCTAATGCGTCTCGCAGCGGCAGGAAAATACGATGGCGTCGTTGCCATGTATCACGATCAAGGACACATTGCCTTGAAACTTTTGGGATATGATCAGGCCGTCAATATCACCCTCGGGTTACCAATTGTCCGAACAAGTCCCAGTCATGGAACCGCTTACGATATCGCCTGGCAAGGGTGTGCCGATGCCTCCGGCATTCGCAGCGCACTCAAGATGGCGTGTCGTCTTATTTCTCATTCGTCATGTTCACACTTAGGAAGCGATACGAACGATGATTAATTTTCGTCCCACTGATGAAAACACAACTTACCTCCTGTTAGTCCGTCACGGAGCGACTGAAGCCAACGAACAAAGGCCTTACATCCTTCAAGGAGATGGAATCGATATGAACCTGTCAGAGAATGGCCGTCGGCAAGCGACTGCGGTTGGTCAATTCCTTTCGCAATATCCATTGTCTGCCGTGTATGCGAGCACTATGAAACGTTCGATTGAAACGGCTGAGACCATTGCCCAGCATCACGACCTTACGGTGGAACAGCATGCGGAGTTAAAGGAAGCCGATGTGGGTGCCTGGGAAGGACTCGATTGGGGGACCATCATGGAGCGGAACCCGGAAGCGCATGCACGTTTTTTTGCCAATCCGGCGGAAAATCCTTATCTGGACGGAGAGTCTTACAACGATGTGCACAATCGGGCTGCTCCCAAAATCAACGAGCTGCTGGATAGACATCGCGGTAAAGCATTTGCCGTCGTGGCCCACAATGTCGTGAATCGCGCACTTCTGGCCCCCATCATGGGTGTCGATATGAAATACGCCAAAGAGATCGCTCAAGCAAATACGGGCGTCAATATTCTCAAAAATGATGGACATCGCACCAAGCTGGTCACGCTCAACAGCTTCTTTCATCTTGAAGGGCAAGAGTTCTAAAAGAGACGGGCATCTCGCACTCTGAAATTCGTCACGCCTGGCATAACCCGACCGACAGTTGCAAGGTGATTTTTCCGATTTTTGAGTAAACTCATAAAATTCCCATCAAAACGATAAGTTGTCAGATCGTGCACAATGGAACTTTTGGCCTTCATATTTTGAAGGGCCGTTCACACTATGAAGTTCTTCATAGTTCGAGTTGAGTACAAAATCCGATGAGCAGAGCAGACCACATGGAAGAGGGTCTGCATTCACGAAAGAATACGTCTGCCAAAAAAGATTTGCTATGATCTCTCGTTCGCTTCGATATTTGTTTGCGGCTGGACTGGTTGGATTCACCAGCTATTCCGCCTTTGCTCAAAACCCCTTTGAGAGCATCGAACGCCCTCCCTTTTCTGATGAACAGCAGCAGAGCACGGAATCTCCCGTTTCGCTCGGCAGTGATATCTTTTCAACGGGTGGATACGCGACTGTTCGAACACCTGACATTCTTCCGACCTCTGCGGAAAACTCTTCCGCTTTGATTACGGAAACAACATACGCTTCCGTCGAGGTCCCCTCACCACAAACTTACTCAGAAGACATCAGCACCTCGGCCATCCTCAACCGGTTGGCAACTGTGGAAGCGGAACTCTATTCTCTGAAAAGCGAATCCATTGTCGCCAACCTCGAAGAGAAACTCAAAAAACCAACCTATTCATTAGGCGGACGAATCCACATCGACCACTGGTCGTTTGGTCAATCCGATGAAGGCATCGGTTGGCTTGAAAATCCACCATCAATGCCGGCAGGGCCGATGGATGGTCAGGATCCTGAGGATCGAGTTGGTTTTCGTCGTGTCCGTCTGGAATTGAAAGGCGATGCTCCTGCAGAGATGTTCTGGCGTTTCCAAATTGATTTTGCCAAAGCAGAAAACTCTGAATTCAAAGATGTCTACATCGGTTGGGGAGGCTTTCCTGCTAACCAAAAAATTGTCGTCGGTCACCAGAAACGTCCGATTGGTCTCGATCACTGGAATAGTTCACGATTCAACGTCTTTATAGAACGTCCATTTGTCGTCGAAGCCCATAACGAAGATGCCCGTCGCTTGGGTATCGGAGTCTGGGGAGAAAACGACAGTCAATCATTATTCTGGCAGTACGGCGTCTATCAGAACGAAAATATCGTCGATGATGGTCAAGCGATCGGCGATGACTTGCAGGTTAGTGTGAACGGTCGTCTTGGTGGAAGCATCTATGACGACGACGAAAATTGGTTTCACTGGGCTCTTATCGGGCAGATTGCTTTCCCGGATGGAAATGCTGGTCCTGGTGCCACTAACAGTAATGAAGGTCGGTTTCGCACGCGACCCGAAGCCCGATCAGATTCACGTTGGCTCAACACAGGACGGATTACGGGAGAAACACACGCTGATACCATTGGTGCAGAGTTAATGTATAACCGTGGCCCACTCAACCTGACTTCTGAAGCCATGTTTACACACGTCAATCGAAGTCAGTCAGCAGGCCCCGAAGCCGACTTTTACGGCTATTACGTCCAAGCTTCCTACTTCTTGACGGGTGACCATATGAACTACAAACGTTCGGTCGGATCGCTTGATCGTCCGAGCATCATGGAAAACTTTGATCCCTTCTCAAACTGCAATCCATCGTGTGGTGCATGGCAAGTTGCTGTGCGATATTCGATGCTCGACCTGACAGATGGCGATATTCAAGGTGGAGTGGGACGCAGCGTCACCTACGGCTTGAACTGGTGGTTCTCACCCTATGCTCGAATCCAATTCAACGCGATCCGTGGATCGGTGAGAGGCCATGAAGATGTCATGGGCTTTACCGGAGGAGACTACACGATTTACGGTACCCGATACGCCTTGGACTTCTGATCAATGACAAGGCGCTAATATTTCTCGATTGACCGAGGTCATCCTTAACGGTGGCCTCGGTTTTTTCGTGCTTAGAGAGAAGCCTCAGGAGAGCCTGAAGTCGAGGGCGGAACCAGATCAAGGGGAATACGCTCTTCGCAATGTGGGCAAGGCACCGAAAGATGGCGAGTGATTCGCATCAAGAAATTGTAGTTCCAATGCCCGATTACAAAATTATCGTTCTCATCGAATGCCAGACAAGTCGTCTCTGCAGGAACGCGTGCATAACTTTGAGTCTTCCCGGTTTCAGGGTTCCACGCCATAATGCGTCCGGTTTGTGAATTCAAAATAATGAGCAAACCACTTCTATGAACAAACAGGTCCGAAGGATGTTGCAAGCCTACCTGAATACGCTCTAAGGTTCCGTCGAACAAACGCTGATAGACGGTCCCCTCAGTTCGGGACGCGATATAAAGAACGCCTCTGTTGTCATAAGCGAGCGCCGTTGGTGATGCAACACGATCCGTCAACAATTCTTGCTCACCATCTGCGTTGAGCCGGAAAACTTTCCCCGTCGAATACTCGCAAAATACAAGATCCCCTTGAGGTGATATCACGAGATCACTCGGACCATTTAACTCGTCAATCAAAGAGACGAGATTCCCCATAGAATCAAGCCGAACCAATGCGCCCGACTTTGGAATTCCCGCCCCATAGAGAGTCAAGAAGATTTCCCCCGAGCCAGAACTGACCACTCCAGAAGGTTGATTCAATCCCACCGCAATCCGTTCTGCTTGCCCTTCGGGTGACAAGTGAATCAATGATCCTGTCTCCCATTCAGTGATCAATAGCGATCCATCAGGTTGTGTAACGATGCGACGAATCTGTCGCGTTTTGAGAGGAATTCGATTGATGATGGGGGCCGACTCGATTTCAATCACTTGGTGCAAATGTGGCTCAACAATCTGAGCTTCCACAGCAACACTCAATGCCAACACAAAAATGGCAACGGTAATCATTGAATAACGAGTCATGATGAATCCTTTTCGGCCAGTCATCGTCTCTGAATGCGCGGAGAACCGACTGGTGAATCGTGCGAGTTCATTGTCTCGCTGAGGACCGAATCCGTCAAACAGTATTTTGTCCGATTCGTCAAAATGGTGATAACTCTCTGAGATATGAGAGGCCTACCGACAGATCGCGTATTCTGTCATCTCCCGATGTGCGGTCGAGTACAATCCAATTTCGATAGTCGGCTTCGTGGAGCAAACCCAAAAAAAGAGGCCAATCGACGCCCCCCATCCCCAACGGACACTCCTCAACCTCATCATCGACATTGCGAATACCATCGCGGGCTCGTACGTGTTTAATCTCAGCATGAAATTCTCGAACAACTTCATTCAAACCATTCTCCGAGACCATCACATTCAAAGGGTCGAAATTGATACCCAACGGCCCTTCTATGACGGCTTGCAAGAGTTGCCTTACTCGTGCCGGAAACTCCATCGATAAACTCAAGCAAAGTGTCACCCCCGCATGATTTCCAAATCGAGCCAAGTCATTCAGAACTTCGCATAAGACTTGCCACTCAGCAGGACGTTGTTCAGGGTCGGGAAGACGGCCGGGGCGAACAGTCAACACATCGGTTCCCAACTGAAAACAAAAAGTCATCGCAGATCGAAGAGCTTCCAGTCTTTGTTCGATCCATTGAGGGTCATAAATCGCCTGCCGCATAGGAAAGGCTCCCGATGCAACTTTGAGATTCATTTCGTTCAAGCGATTTTTGAAATCGCGAATGGCAGTGCTTCCCATTTGATCTGGGGAGACTTCTTGCCGGACATCAAGCTGAACACCGGCAACCTTGAACCGCGCGGCTGTTAGCAATGCCTGTTTCAAGCTTGTGGAGAGACAGCGTGTGGGAAGAGCATATTGAAATTTCATCGCTCTATTTTATCGGGGGAACCGAACCGTGAACAGCCAGCCGAAGGCAAGCACTCTCCGATTCGCCAACTGTGATTCGCTCGGAGGCTTGATACGGTTTGTCCCCGGCGTGTAAGCTGAAGTTAATTCCTTCATAAATTGATTGATCAGTTATGGCTCATTTAACCGATTTCCTCGAAACTCTCTCAAATCTTGCACCACTTGAACTCGCTGAAGAGTGGGACAATGTCGGACTGATTGTTGGACGAACGGGTGAGGAAATCGAATGCGTCATGACGTGTCTGACATTAACCGCCGATGTCGTGGAAGAGGCTGTCAATGAAAACATTGATGTGATCGTCACTCACCACCCGATCCTCTTCCGCCCATGCCAAGAGATCACGTACGATTCCGAAGAAGGGGCATTGCTGATTCGTCTGATCCAGGCCAACATTGCCGTTTACAGTCCTCACACGGCGTACGATTCCGCGGGACTTGGGATCAACTCACAATTGGCCGAGCTTTTCGAGTTAGAAGATGTCAGCCCCATTCGCCCGGTGGCAGACAACTTAGTCGCAGGAAACACTCATCTTAAAGGTCTCGGCTCCGGCAGAATTGGCACATTACCTCGCGAGATGACACTTTCGGAACTCTCCGCATTGGTCGGTCAGATGTTACCAACCAAAGCCGGTATTCAATTCGTGGGTGATAGTCATCGTTCTGTCTCAAAGGTAGGTATCGCTTGCGGATCGGCTGCGGAATTCCAGGGAGACGCCAAACGCCTGGGTGCCGATGCACTCATCACGGGAGAAGCCCGATTTCATGCTTGCCTGGAAGCTCGGTCTGCCGGAATTGGCCTGATCATCGCAGGGCATTATGCCACCGAACGGCCTGCCATAGAAAACTTAGCCCGACTGATTAAACAGAATTGCTCGGGGTTACGTGTCACCAGTAGCCAGACCGAATCAGATCCTCTTCAATTACATTCCTGAGAAACGACAGAGAACACCGTGCAAAAACCACCACTGGGAACTCTTCTCGGTCGAGCCTTTCGGCTTCGCTGCCCTCGTTGCGGAATGGGAAAACTCTTTCGTTCATTCTTTCGGATGCACGAACGCTGTGAGAGTTGTGATCTGAAATACGAACGAGCACCGGGCTATTTTCTGGGATCGATCTATATCAACTACGGGCTCACTGCGATGAGCACGACGATTGCCTATGTCATGCTGCACTTTGGGAAGAATATTCCCAATAAAGAATTGATGCCGTATTTGATCGGGTTTTGCGTAATCTTCCCGACTCTGTTTTATCGATATGCCAGAGCGTTGTGGATTTCGCTCGACTCCTTCTTCGACACGCAAGAGTTCTGGAGCGATGAAAGCTAACGAGAGAGACTATTCACTGGCGTCGCTCGCGCTGTTATCAAGGGCGTGCAGCTCTTCATCTAATGAACTGAAATCATTCTCGCGTTGGTTCATGCGGTAAATCCCGTAGCCGAAAGAACCAAAAATCACCGCAGGCATCGACAGCATGAAAAGAATGCTGTACATGTACGCCTTAGGCTGATTTTCATCCTGCTCTGCCGCCGCTTTACACATCGGGCAAGCCGACGCAACGGTCGGAAGCAGCGCGCTGATCACGATCGCCAGCAGAAGAATCGAGACAATTTTTTTGACAGTTTTCATGATTCATTCCTTCCCGATTCAAACGGGCCAGCGATAGAGCATCCCATAAATTATAACACCCGTCAACGAAACGTACAGCCAAATAGGAAATGTAATTCTGGCGATCCTTCGATGCTTGGCCCACTGCCCCTTCAGCCCCCGATAGATCGTCACCATCGCCAGAAATGGCACCACCGCAGCCAAAATGACGTGGGTGATAAGAATTGTAAAATAGATTGGGCGAATAAGTCCCTGCCCCTGAAACGGCTTAGACGAGACTCCGGTATAATGTTTCAACGCAAAATGATAGGTGAGATAAAAGACGAGAAACAACACTGAGGTCGCAAATGCCGAGAGCATCACGCGTTTATGGGCAACTTTCTGCCCTCGATGGATGAGTAAATAACCGCTGACCAACAACACTGTCGCCAATGTGTTCAGTGCCGCGTTGATCGAGGGCAGTGTATAGACCCAGTTGGGAGCATTCACGTTAACTCAGGACTCCTTCTCGGGTGTGGGAGAACTTTGATCGGATTCGATAGCGGGGGAAGCCTCTTCGGAGGGATTTGCGATTTCAGATGATCCTTCCGACAAATCCCGAAGGCGTTTTTTCAAGGCATGAAACTGTTCATCCTGTAGTGCGATGAACGAATCGACGTAATTCCCTTCAGGATCGACGACAACGAATCTGTTTGTGTGCAAAATATCTCCCGGCTTGATCTCGCCGACAGGCATTTTGAAACCGCTCCGAATCAATTCGTATATCACATTCATGTCGCCGGTCAGAAAATGCCAGTTCTTAAGGTCGGCGGTAAAAGCATCGGCATACTTGGTCAGTTTTTCGGGAGTATCATTTTTAGGATCGACAGTAATCGATACCAGGTTGAAATCCACTCCCTTCATTTCAGATTGCAGTTGCTTCATCCGCCCGGTGATCATCGAACAAGGTCCGGGGCAACTGGAAAAGACAAAGGTTCCCACCCAAGGCTTCCCTTTCAGTTCCTCCAAACCAATTTCTTCATTGGATTGATTGACCAGACTGAACGGTTCCAAAGCTCGGGGAAGGTCGTTTGATTCTTCGGGATCGACCACTTCCCCTTGTGAGTTAAACACAATCGTTTTGTGCTCTTCATTCACCTCAGCCTGTTCTCCCTCAGGTGTCTCTGAAGAAGCATTCTCAGAATTGGCCAATTGTTGTTGAGCATCATCTGAGAAGAACGTCACATAAACAGCAGCACCTGCGGCTACCCACAACAGGGCAATGAAGCCATACATGAACTTCATGCCAGTTGTCATTGGAGCTTGATCCGGTGATGTGGTGGTTGTACCGGTGTTTTCTTGATTTCCGGCGTGTTCTTGATTCATAGTGAGCGGTTCTCCCAAACGCCATCTGGTTCGACTTTAACGAGTATTCAACGCAGAACGCCGATTGGTTAATCGTGTCGCAATTATCACACACACAAGGCAAAATAGAAGAGTCACAGTAAAACTCAGGGCCACTCCCGGTAATCCCACCGCGTCGGGACTGATTGAATTGGAATACATCAAACGACGCAAACAGGCGACTCCATATGTCAAAGGGTTAACCCACATCACCCACGAGAGCCAGCCCGATGATCCGACAGGAAAGATCGCCCCCGAAAGTAGCCACATCGGCAACAGAAACACGCTCATTATTGCGTGAAACCCTTGCGTGGACGACATCGGCCAAGCGATGACATAACCCAAACCGGTGAGACTTAATCCTAACAGACACATAAATGATAGAACGGCCAACCAATCAAGAACAGTCAGATTAAGTTGAATTTCTGGTGCCAAGCCGAACCAATGCAGACAAAACCCAAAAATCAGGAACAGAATAGCCTGACCAACTGCCAAAATCGTCCCGCCGATCAGTTTACCAAACACGATCACTGATCGAGGAACGGGCGACACCAACACTCCTTGCAAAAAACCTTCTCGGCGATCTTCTATGATCGAAATGGTCGAAAAGATCGCGGTGAACAACAGGATCATCACCGCCACACCAGGAAAAAAATATTCCTGATAGGTCATCTCGGCTGACGCCCATTCCGGTGGCTGAAAGGATCCATACAACCCCGCTCCGAACAGAACCCAAAAAATCACAGGCTGGCCAAGGGCTCCCACAACGCGAGTTCGCTGACGTAAAAATCGAACAATCTCTCGTTGAGAGAGCGAACAGACCGCGAGCCAGTAACTCGAGGATTCCGCTGAAGTTGTCAAAGGCTCATTCATTCGACCGCCTCGGCTTCCCAAAATCGATGTCCGGTTTTTTGAATGAACACATCTTCTAAAGTTGGCTTGCCAAGCGAGATCGATTCGATGTCGTCGGGAAACGCATCAACAAGATCGCGAATCAGTTCGTGACCGTTCTCTCTTTCGATCCTTAACTGATTTCCGATGATCACCGCGTCCAATTGAAACCGATCTCGTAAATTTTTCTGTAAGCTGTTTTGATCGGGTGTGCTGATGGTGATGCAGTCACCACCGATGGAACTCCGTAACATCTCTGGTGTGTCTATCGCGACGAGTTCACCCTGATTGAGAATTGCCAAACGATCACATCGTTCAGCCTCTTCCATCAAATGAGTGGTCACAAGAATTGTCACCTGCTGTTCGTCTCTGAGTTTTCGCAAGTATTGCCATAAATCGTGACGAGCACCGGGGTCGAGTCCCGTACTGGGTTCGTCTAACAACAAAATTTCCGGGCGATGAAGTAATCCCTTGGCAATCTCCACACGTCGTTTCATGCCCCCCGAAAGTTTGGAGACCGTTTCTCCCATTCGATCAACCAAACCAACGTGCGTTAAAAGCTGTTCGATCCGTTGTGTCAGTTCACTGCCGCGCAAACCGTACAGATGACCGTGGTGCTTCAAATTCTCTCGGACCGTCAAACGGTCATCGAGGCTCGGTGACTGAAACGTGATGCCAATTTTACGACGCACCTCGGCGGGAGACGTTTTCACATCGGCCTTTGATAACGAAGCAGCCCCCGATTGAATCGGCATCAACGTGCAGAGCAGCCGAAAGAGAGTCGTCTTACCGGAACCGTTGGGGCCGAGAAGACCAAAGATTTCTTGCGGCTTGACCTCAAAAGAAACCTCAGACAGCGCAACTCTCTCTCCGTAAGAATACGAAAGAGCCTCAACGCTGATGGCAGCGGGATTGGACATCACTCTTCACTGGATTCCGTCGCATCCGCACCGGATGTGTCCTCGTTCGGCTCGGGATGGTCGATGTCTCCATCATGCTTATCAGAATCACCCTCGTGATGATCGCCCTCGTCGTGACCATGTTCGGCACCATGATGACCGGCTTCGGAATGCTCACCTTCTCCGTGCCCCTCACCATGATCTCCATGGACGGCCATGAACTCGTCGTAATCGTACTTTTGAGGAACATCGCTGATGTAATAGCTGGTCGCAACATCAGGCATCAAAGCAATTGGTAAACCAATGGCCAAGATGGTTGTCGGTGCCAAGAGAATATATTTCCAATTGCCTTCGAATTTGATGTGCATGAAGAACAGTAATACACAAGTGGCTTTGGCGACGGCCACCGACATCACAATGACGGTTTTGAGAGCCGTGCTGGGGATATGAACGACATCGGCAATGACCGAAATTCCCGTAAAGATCACCAGAGCAAAGAAAATGACGAGATACGATACGTGTCCGTGAGAATGATCGTCGTGATCAGTGTCGCGATATGCCATGCTGGATTCCTCGTATGCCTAACGGAATTGATTCCGATTTCAAACCAAATGTACTTAATCAAAAACTATGCAAAATCAACGATGTACAACAGCGGGAACAGAAAGATCCAGACCAAGTCAACAAAGTGCCAATAAAGACCGCTGTTCTCTACCCAATCGGTCCAAGTTTCATCCAGCTTGTTACCCTGTTTCAACACCATTCCAAACAGGATAAGCCCCACGATGACGTGGATCGCATGGAAACCGGTCATCAGAAAATACGTTGATGCGAAAATGTTACCGTACAAAATCACATGCGGTTCATGAATATGGGATGCCTTCTCTGGATAGGATTCTTTGAGTGTACTCACTTCTTGAGTCAGCTCCGCAAAGTCCCATTCTTCCTTCTTCACATAAGTCTTGAATTGTTTCACGTCGTTCGCAAATGGGTCGATAGCCGCGATCGACTTTTTGAGTTCATCAATGCGTGCCTGCATGGTTTCTTTCGCACCACCTTCAGCACCGGCGACCTCTTTTTCCAAGCCAGCCAACTCCAGTTTCATGTCGCTATAGCCGGTATCTTCGACTGCGTCGTCAAACCCAGCCAACGCTTGCTGGGCGGCTTGCCAATCGTTTTCGGCAATCTTACCGGGCAAAATTCCGTGGGTGAATTTCCCATAATACTCGTATGATTTAATACCCATGAACAAGAATCCCAACGCGGTTGTGATCCAGAGGTATTTCAGAGCCGTCTTAAAATGTTTTTTCAGCATGGCATCGTGAGCCACCACCACGCAATAGCTGGAGACAATCAAGACAAAAGTGTTTATCCCACCTGCGATTACACTGATGTGGGTGACGTGCGGATCACTGGGCCAACCTTGGGAGCCCATACGGAGAACAATGTATGAGCCGATGAATGCCGTGAAAAACATGATCTCGGTTCCAAGGAACAACCACATCCCGAGTTTGGAATTCGGAATCGGCAGCCCCATCTTGAGATTGGAACCGGCTGAATGTGAGGACGAGTCAGACATCAGGAATCACTTACCGTTAAAAGGAAACATTGTGTCGTGTGAAATACCGTGTTGTGTTATTGCAATAATGCCAAATGATCCCACGTCAGTGCGATCAATAACAGCGGCAAATAAATCAGTGAGTAATATAAAATGCGTCGAGCCGACCGGCGTGACTCATCGCGAATAAACATGATGCTAACCGCCAGATATCCGAGTCCCAGAAACAAAGCCGCCCACATGTATCGTGAGCCAGCGAGCCCGACTTCGCTCGGCATCAAGCTGACGGGAATCAAAGCAGCCGCGTAAGCCGTTGCCAGATATCCGGTAATTTTCTGAGTACCACCCGCTTGAACTTTGGCAGGCAGCATTTTCAATCCCGCTCGCGAATAATCTTCTTTGTACATCCAGGCAATGGCCAGAAAATGGGGAAACTGCCAGAGGAACAAAATGCCGAACAGGGCAAATGCACCCGAGTTCAATTCTCCGCCGGCAGCCGTCCAACCTAAAACAGGCGGCAATGCACCAGGCACAGCGCCAATCGCGGTACACAGTGAGGTATATCGCTTCAAAGGTGTGTACAGGAATGTGTAGAGAGCAAAAGTGAATAGCCCTAACCATGCGGTCGTTGCGTTAACATAGGTTGCTAAAATGAAAGTACCAAGCACTCCGCAACCAAATCCGAACCAAAAGACTTCCGTAGGGTGCAATCTCCCGGCAGGAATCGGACGATCTGCGGTCCGATTCATCAAGGAATCGGTCTCACGTTCCACCCACTGATTCAAACTGCTGGAAGCGACTGCCATCAAAGCAATCCCCACCATCGCAGAGACCAAAGTCCAACTGAACCAAGTCCCTTGGGCGGCCAGTGTGTATCCCACAGTGACTGTCACCAAAGCCATCACGGCAATTTTGGGTTTTGTCAGCTCAATGTAATCTGTAATTCGAGCCGTGATCACATTGCGACCTGCCAATGCCATTGTACGAGTTGTCGAAGAACCGGCAGAACTCATTGCAGCCCCCCTTCCATCGACATCCCCGGCAACACCGGTACTTGGGTCGAAGCTTTCTCCAAGTGTCGTTCGTTCCAGACGCGACACAGCCGATAGGCTCTCAAGAGTACAATGACGGACACCATCAGCAGTAACATTCCGACAATCGTATGACCACTGCGTATCATGGTTTGTAGTGTGGTTCCCGATACGGCGACCCAACCCGCGGCCTTCAAGCCAAACTTTGTGATGAAGGTGGCGAGACCTAACGAAATTTGGGAAACGGTGAGTGCCAACAGTAACCATGAAGGGCGTATTACCCATTTAAGTTTTGTTTTGCGAGCCGCAACAACCAGAGAGATAACAACGGCTAAAACAACAACCGCCATTCCCATATGTTCAAACAGAGCCGTCCCACGATGTCGAAGAAAACCACCCAACATATATTGCCCAAGAATCATCACAACAGACGCGATAGCCCAAGGTTTGACAAAATTAGGGTCACGCTGAATCTCTTCCTTATCGGCCGATAACCAACGACGACTTGTGAAAAGTGAAACAGCCGCCATTAAGGCGAAAACCATTGCCGCAAACAGCCCATGAACCATTGCGAGTCTGGGGTCATTTTCTAAGACTCGTAATCCGCCAAGAATTCCTTGAGCAATCACACTTAATAAGACAACAAAGCCCGCCACGGTCACCCAGAGGCGATGTTCGTATTTCCAGACCAATGTCACCAGCCCCAAGCTGAAAATTCCGATCAGCATTCCGGCGAGACGATGGCCGTGTTCGAGAAATTCGTCCCCCGAAGATTGTAACCAAGGATAGAACAGCATGTTGTAGCCATCAGAAGTTGGCCAATCGGGAAACGCCATCCCGGCCCCTTCCGAAGTTGTCAATGCGCCTAGCGTCACCGGCAACAGTGCAACGCACGTTGTCAGGACCGCAAAGCGGTGCAACCAGGGATTGTAAGCCGGAAGTGAATCCATCGTGAGTCAATATCAAACTAGGCGTGTTCGGGTTCTTTAACGGGTTCCGCCTTATCAGGTGGCGACAGGTATTCAGTCTGTAATAGGAAGTCTTCTTCCACGAGAGGCGAAGAGTATTCGTAAGGTCCGCGATAACAGACTGGCAAGACATCGAAGTTTCCGTGTCCGGGAGGTGAAGGTGCCGTCCATTCGAGGCCGTTGGCCTTCCACGGATTACGTCCCACCTTTTCACCGTAAAACATGCTGTAAGCAAAGTTGAAGAGTAATAGGAATTGGGCACACCCCATCAGAATGGCTGAATAGGTCATGAACTGATTCATGGGGAGAAAATGTTCGAGATACGGATGCAGATAAGGATCGGCATACCGCCGAGGCATTCCGGCAACGCCGAGAAGGTGCATCGGGAAGAAGGTACCGTTAGCACCGAGGAATGTGAAGAAGAAGTGTGCTTTCCCCAATCCTTCGTTCATTTTCCGACCGAACATTTTCGGATACCAGAAGAAGATCGCTCCGAAGAGACCAAACAGAGTGGCCCCAAACAAAACGTAATGGAAGTGAGCCACAATGAAGTAGGTATCGTGGATGTAGATATCAACAGGCACTGCCGCCATGAAGATACCACTGAGTCCACCCACAACAAACATCGAGACAAACGCCACACTGTTGAGTGTGACAGTATTGAATTCAATCTTTCCACCCCAGATTGTACCGATCCAGTTGAACGTCTTAATCGCAGATGGCAACGCAATCATCATCGTGGATGTCATGAAGGTCATTCCGAGAGCCGGATTCATCCCCGACGTAAACATGTGGTGTCCCCACACGATAAACCCGAGGCCAGCAATGGCCGCCATTGAGTAAACCATCGGTTTGTATCCAAAAAGCGGTTTTCTGGCAGCATTCGCCAACATGTCCGATACCATTCCCATTGCAGGAAGCAACATGATGTACACAGCGGGATGCGAATAGAACCAGAAGAGGTGCTGCCACAACAATGGCTGTCCACCACCGACAGTCGGATCGGCGTTGTTCACAACCAACCCAGCCGGTATGAAGAAACATGTACCAAGCAGGCGGTCGGCAACCAGCATAAAACCGGCTGCCGTCAAGACGGGCAAAGCAAACGCCTGTAAAATGGCGGTAATAAACATCGCCCAAATGGTGAGCGGCATACGGAACAAGGTCATCCCGGGTGCTCGCATGTTGATAATGGTCGTCATGTAGTTGACCGAACCCATCATCGAGGAAACACCGACTAAAGTGACTCCAACTAACCACCAGTTCTGAGCCATTCCTGATGCCGGGGCAGCTTGTGGCAGTGCCGACAGAACGGGATAGGATGTCCATCCCGCTGCCGCCCCATTTCCTGCCGAGAAGAAACTGGCAAAGAAACAGAAAATTGCGGGCCACATAAACCAGTAACTGAGCATGTTGAGGACCGGGAATGCCATATCGTCGGCACCGATCATCAACGGAATCAGAAAGTTTCCAAACGCTCCCGCGAGAATCGGAATGATGACCAAAAAGATCATGACAGTCGCGTGCATTGTGAACAGCATGGTGTAGAACTCAGGAGAGATCTGACCACCTTCGCCGCTAAAAAGCAGACGACCAACCAAAGGCATACTTTCCCAAGGGAAGGCCAATTGCCATCGTACCCCCAAAGCCAAAGCCCCACCGACCATCAGCATGAGTAATGTGGTTACCAAAAACTGGATTCCAATCACTTTATGGTCGGTCGAAAAGACGTACTTACTGATGAAAGACTGCTCATGGCCGTGGCCGTGGGCATCACCATGTGCGTCGTGTGATACAGAATGAGCTACACTCACAATTCACCTCTTTAATTATTCGTCGTCGGAGTCGCCAGCGTCGGCAAACCCGTCATCAGATTGTTCTTCGGCCAGTTCTTCCATCGCCGCTTCAAACTGCTCTTCTGCTAAAGCCACCACTCGGGCACCCATCTTGTAATGTCCCCAGCCGCAAAGCTCAGCACAGACAAGAACATATTCACCCGGCTCGGTGGCTTCGAACCAAACTGGAATGATCTGCCCAGGAACCGCGTCTTGCTTGACACGCAGCTCTGGCAGAAAGAAAGAATGCTGCACATCTTGTGTCTTGAGATAAATCATGACCGGTTTAGCGGCCGGAACGATGAGTTCGTTGACAGCATATAAATCAGTCGGTTGTTGTTGGATCTGCAAAATTCGACCCGGTTCGGGATACCGAATTCGCCATTCGAATTGACGAGCCATGACTTCAGCGACGGGAGCTTTACGAGCTTCTTTCGGAAATTTCGAGACGACTCGATATTCGGCCCAGACATCCATTTGATACAACGCGATGAAGAGCAATATCCCGGCGGGCACAATCGTCCAGATGACTTCCAGGTTGTGTGAACCGTGCGAAAACCAGGCTCGTTCGTCATCCTTTTTGGAACTCTTCCACAACACATAAACCAGGGCGATTTGTGTTCCGATAAATGTTCCCGTGACGATGTACAAAATCAGATTGAACAGTGAGTCGATCCGCTCTCCCAATGGAGATCCTGCTTCGCTGGGAAACCACCAGTCCATACCGGGAGCGATCACACAAAACACGACTGCCGCAATGGGACAGACGATAAAAAATGTCAACCAGAACCAACGCACGATAGATACTCCTTATGTTCGGCTCTCCGAACGAATCTGTTATCCCTGATCGGATGACTCAGTCGATCCGGTCGCAGTCTGCTCACTCTCAGTGGGTGTTGCTTCCTGCTCTGCAGCTTTATCTTCATCACCGCCAGACTTCTTTTTACTTTCGAAATACTCTTTATCCACTTCGGTATATTCGCCCGGTTTTTCAAACGGGATGTGTAACACATAGTTCACGGTGTCCCACAAGATTTTGGGATCCGTGGTCGCAAAGTTCGGCATTTTGGAAGGTCCAATTCCACCATACAAACGATGATAAAGGTCCACCGGACGACGACCACCACGATACAAACCTTTGGTCAGATTACGCGGCTTGATTGAATTCCCCCAGATATCGAACAGTCCCGGTTCTGCATAAAGCTCGCCAGTCTCTTCATCCTTCTGGAAGTCTTCTGTCATCGATCCATTACCACGCCCTTTATGACCGTGACAGTTCGTGCATTTTTCCAGAAAGAACTTCCGACCACGAGCACGTGATTCAAAGGAATCTTCAACACGAGCCACTGCCGGAACAATCAAACTTTCTTCCTCTTCGGCCAATAACCAGCTTTCCGCCAACTGGTCCCCAAGCTCGTCAAACATGGTGGGCATGTAGGCAACGGCTTCATCAACTTCTTCTTGGATTTCGGCATCTTCATCGCCGTCCGATTTACGCTCAGCAATGATTTCATTTGTTAAGCCACTAGCCAAAACCAGTTCCTGATCAACCCGATACTCCAATTCTCCTCGCATCGACAACCACCGCACATATTCCACGATGGCGTGTAAGTCCTCATCTGCCAACAGCAGAAAGGAGGGCATATAAGTTCCTGGAATACCGTACTTGATCACTCGCCCCAAATCTTCCTGTCGAACCTTTTCCGCAGGCTTGGTGGCTTTGAATTTGAATTGTCCAAGGCGGTAATCGCGAGGACGAGGATTAAGATACTGTGCGGTCGGACCATTCCCGTCACCACTCACACCGTGGCAATGCAAACAATGCTCCATATACAAAGCACGGCCAGACTTCAAAGTCTCACCGGCACTCAAAACAAATGTATCGCCCGCCGCGGGTGGAACTTCCACTTTTTCCTTTGTGGTCAGTTGTTGGCTCTCAGAATCGTACCCGATCACATGCATGGACTTCCCGGCATATTCACCCGTCATCCAATCAAGCCGAGCACCGCTTTCGCCAAAATTGAAACCACCATCGTCCGCTTGAAACTGAGCGACAAACTTGTCATCTGCCTCGGGATCAAATTTGACAGGAAACTTGTTGAGCGGACCTTCGAGTGTGCTTTCTTCCGTGGCGCCGGTGACTCCACCAAAATCGACAGGCAGTTTGAGCCAAGCGACCAGTTGGTGGGGATTTCCAAACGAACTTTCTAATTCTTCTTCAACGGCTTTGGAAACATCGGAGGTCAGTTGATCGGTTTCTTCGCGCACAACGAACTCTGCGTCGGGGGGCGAGAATGCGTCGCACCCAGCTAACAGGAAGCCGCAGGCCAGAACAAACAGGATGTTTGATTTTCGACGGATACTCACAGGGAGAACTCCGTTATGGGAATGTCTCATGATATACTGAACTTTGATTGGATCGCTTTGTTACAGCTTGGAAAAACTACCCACACTGTAAGTCTGTTCGAGTTTGTTATCTTTGCCAGCTTCAATCTTCACCTTCAAACTGCGTTCGAGCAAACCGGCACTTTCATGCCAGACCCGGAACTTGTATTCACCCGCTGGAAGATTATTAATTTCAAATGTGCCGTCAGCTTTCGTGCATGCCGCAAAGGGATGATCGACGACTAAATGGTACCCGCCCATCCAGGCATGGAAGTCACAGGTCGCCTTAATGGGCGCGGGTTCCGGTTTCCCATAAATCAGAGGAACACCATTCCGGTCATTTCCGTTTACAACCTGATTGAATGACTTATTCCGAATCACTTTCATGTTAGTATTGTGAGCCGCCCCGTCGCCATTCTTAACCATCACAGTCTGTCCTACCTGGACAACCAAGCCGTGAGGGATGAATGTGCAATTCTTTTGGTCAAACACTAATTCAGAAAGACCGCCTTCGGGCTTAAATCCTTTTGGTGCTTTATCCAGATAGATAAACATGTTGGCAATGCCACCACCTTCACCCACGAGAAGCGATTGATTAGGAACGGCTTCAGCCGAGCAAAACTCCGCATCTTTAACAGTCGCACCTTTTGCCACCAGTGGTGACAGGTTTGGTGCCGTTCCGTCAAAAATGAAACGACCGACAAGATTGCCGGGCCCTGAAGTTTCAGGACTTCCGTTTCCCCCCGGAGTACCTCCTCCACCCGTCGTTGTTCCTTCCACACTATCTGAGTCCAAAGTGGCAGGCTTCAAAGTCACAGTGGTCACAGCATTCGCTCCACCACCGCAACCGGCTCCTGTGAGACATAAGCCAATCACAAGAACTGGTAACAAGACCAAAAAGGCGATTTTTTTTATCGAAGAATCATTCATTGGTTTTCTCCTCCGGTTTTGCGGGAAGGTCCCAGATTTTCACGCCCTGAGTTTCCAACAACTCGGCATGATTCATCAAGGCATCCCGAACTGCACGCGATTGAGCTGTAGGGTCGGCTCCAAACAAAGGTAACGACGACGGCTTATCCAACGGATAGTTCACAGGCATTTTGGTGTAGGGAGTCGCCCACTTCGGATAATAGATCCACATCATGGTCCAATCTGGTTGCAGGCGATCTTCCACTCGGGGCAGATTCGGACCGCGAACTTCCGGCTCTCCCGGTTTCGCAGACGAGAAGTACTCTCGACCACCAACCGTATGACAACCAATGCACTTGTTCCCCTTAAACTGGAACATCTGCCACGACTCTGATAGATAGTCATCAGTCCGTGTTTCATCATACTTCTCGTGGAAGACCTCATTCATGGCTCGCTTGTAGGGAGCGTCCCTTTGAGGAACTTCTTGATAAGGGTAGTCCGTATCATCGACGGCGGCAAAATAATTGGCCAATGTCTGAGCTTCTGCAGGCGACATATTAAACTTAGGCATCCGCAGAACGGTCATATGACGTAAGGTTTCTGGATTTTGCAGGAAGCGGAACAACCAAGGAGTCTGAACCTTGCCACCTTCCCGGACCAATGGAGGTGCCACATAGTTCCAGGCATTATCGGGTTTACCATCCATACGTTTGTCAGTTTTAGCCAACTCATCAACCAACCAGAAGGTAAAGTCGCCTCCTCGACCATCATGGGCCGATCGAAGTTGCTCACCCACAAATCCCATTCGAGAGGAAGGAGTCACATGAACATCGGGGAACTTCACGCTGATCGATCCATAGAAATCTTTCAGTGATCCAAAACCTTCAGGTAGGTCGTCCTTCTTCAACAAAAAGCTCTCGCCTTCGGCGGAGAGAGGATACTCTTGCGTCCCGGAGACAAGATCCAAAGTCAAAGTCACAGACTCCGGTTTCAGAGTCGATTCCAGATCCTCCTTGACGATGGAAACAACCAATCCGCCCGTTTTCTCATCTGGCCGAACTGTCGCATTGACGCTGTTATCGTCGGCGAGGCTGACGACTACTTGTTCCGCATCCGACTCAACAGGTGGATAAACGGGTGAAGTGAGTTCTCCGCGTTCGACAAGCAGATTCTCCCAGAGTGTGACATAAAACTCCCATTCAGCCGGGTCAGAATCACCATCCCAATTGATGGCGGCTTTCTTGGCTTCGGCATCTTCACCCGGAGCCTCGACAAAGTTTCGCCACCCTTCAGGAGTTTCCCCCAAGTCATCGATCACATCCGAGACCATGCCGCTAAATTCAAGAGGCAGTTGAGTCACATGTCCGGGAACCTTCACTCTTCGCGGAGGAGCCAGAGAGTGTAACAAAGCCATCGCTTCGGCACTGTTCACCGGCTCTCCCGGGGCCGCGGATGGCAACCCGTCTAGTTCCGCTAAATACTCAAACTTCGGCATCTCCAAAACATGGCAACCAGTGCAGTTATATTGCTGCATCAGAAACTCACCAGCGATACGGTCACCCGCTGGCCCATCAGGTCGATAAAGATATTTCTCAACTGGAGGTTCAGCAACCAATCCCAGCACAAATGTTGTGATTGCTTCAATTTCTTCCTGATCAAAGGGGAACATCGGCATCCGCAACCGCTCGTCATAATCTTTGGTTTCGACTTTCTCGTAGTCGTAGCTTCGTGGCTGACGAATTTTCTGCCAAGCGAATCCGGCCCGTCCATGATGAAGAAGATTCTCAACCATGTAAGACACCGACATCGCATGCTCACGGTCTTCTTCATCAGAAAATGAATCAGCCGCTCCACGCTTAACATACATCTCGACCTTCTCGTGCATGCTTTCATTATCCAGCAGCAAGATCAGATAGCTCTTACCGGCGTGCTCGTAAGTCTCCTCAGTCCACTCGTTGGGTTCGAGTTCTTCGAGGGCATGAACGATGTCACCCAAGATTTGACTTCTCTCGTTCGCACGAACCATTTCTTCGAATGGCTTACTAGCGACGGAATCATCTTCGGTACGCGACTCGGCCCAGTCTTTGAACTGCTTGGGCGAATCGATATTTGCCAGAAGCTTTTCAACGTCTTCTCCCTCTTGCAACGGCACAGCAAGGAAATCAAATTCATGCACGTGCAGATATTCTTCGATATGTTCGGGAGCCAGTTTAGTACGGTCTTTGCGACCCCAATCCTGCAACGCGACTCCAATCGGGCGTGCGGACTCGAAGCCACTCATATCGTGACATCCATAACAGCCATAGCGAGTGACAGTTCGACGACCAATATAGTTCAGTTTCAGTTCTTTCCACTTGGCATCATTGACCCACTCCTCAGGGCTGAGATCTTCGGGCTTGATACCGTTCCAAAGCTCGACTTCGTCACCCTTAAGGTTGTTTTCGAGCAGCTTACCACCGAGAGACAAATCGCGAGTTTCCATGAACTCGTCAAACTGCTTTTGAGTGAGAACATCCGTCAAAAACAATTCAACCATGTCATCCAACGCGGATTCGTCCACATCAATTGATGCCCATTCTTCCGCTCCACCCTTCAGCAAGTAAGCAGCGATATCTGCTGCCGGGTCGATCTCTGTCTCGCCCTCTTTGTAAGCATCGAGATAGAGGTTCGGCATCTTTGTACGTGGATGATACTTCGTCGGTTCTTTGACCCATGTGTACAACCACTTAAACCCATCCGCCCCTTCAGGAAGTTTGGCGTGAACCTTATTCAACTCTGGACCAAAATCAGCGTCCGATCCGGGGAAGTCCCCGTGCGAGTGACACGCCAGACAACCCTTCTGAGAGAACAAGGTTTTGCCACGTTCTGCATCGGGCTTGTAGCCTGCACTCGGCTCCAGATATTCAAACTCTTCTGAATTCTTTAACAGGAACTGCGTAATGGCGGCAATTTCAACCGGTTGATATTCAGCAGCGACTTCATCTTGCTGATTGGAAAGATGGAAGAATCGCGGCATGCGGGTTGAGGGACGGAAATTCTTGGGATTCTCGGTCCATTGCTCGATCCAACCACGCCCCACCTTAGAGGCAAGATAACGCAGAGAAGGACCGACTTTCCGCATCTTGCCCGCGATCTGGTTGGGATCGCTGGCAATTCGCTCGGCTTCTTCTGCGGTTTGTGGTTCGAGTCGCAAGTCGGGACCGATTGGCTCCGTCCCTTTGTAACCTTGAATCTCATGACAGCCGAAGCATCCATAAGTCCGAACCAACTGATACCCGTCGTACACCTTGGGAGCCGAAGCACCAAATTCGGGATGAACACCAAGTTCAACCACATTGTGGTGACACTTAATGCACTGCGATTCTTCGAATCGCTTCGGCATCATGGGGTACTCCCAGAAATGGTTGTCGTACCAACTGTATTCTTCTTTCCAATCATGCTCCTGCACGGGATTGTTGGGGCCGTGCGACGCATTCTGAAAGCTTGTCCCGGATCCTTGACCTTGGTGACAAATCGTACAACCAAAGTCTTTGGTTGGATGAGGACTGGTTGCCGTCAAATACAAATCGGGATTCGGATGAGTTGAATACGGATGAGGGAACTTACCCTCTTCGACCCACTTCTTGTGATCGTGACCAAGTTCCTCAATGTCACCACCATGAGGATAAAGAGGGATATTCCCAGCCGCCACTTTATCTATCCCCAAGTGACAGGTTCGACAGCGATCAAACCGCGCCGAACTGGTCATGCCCAAATGCTCTTCGAGATCGGGCAGCCAATCTTGCTGAATTCGCAATTGGCCATTGAAACCGTCAACAATCGGGGCCGTCATGATTTTGCGTTTGAAGACGTTAATGAGCCCCATGACCCCATCCGCAGAAGGGCTTAATTCATCAAGACGTTTTTCCTGTTGTGTTTTTTCTTTTGAAACAGCCGCTAATCGTTCGGCTGCTTTATCTCGACTTGCCGTCTCCACCTTGAGCATCACAGAAAGCGAATCAACCTCAGAACTTAACCCCTGAAGAGTGAGCTCTTCGGAATCCACTTTTGCTTGCCATTCGTCAAAGATCGCTTTGAGCTTTGCCAGATCAGGTTCAGAGACCGCATCACGAACACCCAAGTCGTAATTTGCTCGAGCAACGTCTCGTTGAGCGCGCGTCGACTTCACCTGCCGACCCATCAAATCAAATGCGGCTTCTGCGGTTTCGTATTTTTCTTTGAGAGCATCGATTTTATCGTTGCTCGCATCAATCCCCTCTTGCGCCTGTTCCAGATCTTCTTCGAGTCGTCCAATCACGCGATTGGCTTCGCTCACACTGAACTCAGCACGATCTTTTTCGAGAGTCTCTATCTGAATATTAAAAAAGACCGATTGGTAATCCTTCCACTCGCGCGAGTGATCGGCTGCCGTCATCCAAATGAAGGCAATAAACATCACCACGGTAGTTCCAAGGAACCATCGGTGCATTTTTTGAGGCTGTCTCAGATAATCGTCAGTTGCCGGCATGGGCGGTCGACCTCTTTGTCTGATTGCCGATCAATGATCGACAGTATTGTAATCTCTATAAAACGATATTCCGAAAACTCGGGATGACGAACTCAAATATTAAAGAAGTACTCGGGAATCGCGACAATGTACTTCAATGAGACCGTCCAACGTAAAACCATTTTGATCGGCAAGGCGGCCATCCATAACAGAAGGTTCGCCATTATCATGTATCGAATAAAACCCATTTTCACATAGAACTTCCGAAACACGGTCAACGCCATAATGATCGGCGAGACCATAAAATAACCAAGCACCAAAACGATCCCCAACCACTCTCTCACGAGGATCGCAATCACCATCTCCGCGGCGCTTCCTTGCGGATTGTACTTAGGCATCCCTCCCAGCATCTCGCCGGTGGGCCAATACAACCAGAAGAAGTCGGACAGGTTTTTATTGTTAGCCGCTTCGAGCTTATGAACGTCCCAATACTCGTAAATACCGAAGACGTTCCAGTTTGGACCACGCAAAAATGTCCCCAGAACAATCATCGCCACCCACAACGGCAAGAAGCCAAACAGGAATGTCAGCACGGCAAACTTACGTTCTTCGTAGCTGTAATATCCATTCCCGCGTTTGTTGAAATCGATGTAAGGTATCACCGCCAACCCGACCAGAATCAAGCTAGGCAAAACCACCCCGGCGAGCCAAGGATCGAAATAAACCAACATTTCCTGCAATCCCAAGAAGTACCAGGGAGCTTTTGATGGATTGGGAGTTGCCGCCGCGTTGGCAGCCTCTTCGAGAGGAGCCTGCAAGGCAATTCCCCACAGCACCAAAAACGCCGTCAAAGCGATCATGCAGATCAACTCGGAATAGACCAAATCGGGCCAAACCAGAATTTTGTCGTTCTTTTCCTGCTCAAAGAGAGGACGCCCGTCTTTGATTCTCTGGTCGTTATCAACCGCTCGTTTGAAGTAGAGCCAAGTGAAGAAAGCCAGAATGAATAACATGCCGACAATCGGCACATTATCGGGCTTCCCAACAATCAAGCGGAAGTCGTAGTCCGTCATCGACAGACCAAGGAAGAGAATCGAAAGATTCAACAACGACCACGCGACGGTCGGTTTCACCAACTGCTTCCGTAACATCACCACACCGACAAACAAACCAATCGATAGACAAAAGTAGCGAACCGGATCGGCAAACCAATCGACTCCCGCCTTCAAAAATCCCGGCATTCGAACGACGAAAGATTCGGGACTTGAAGAACCGGTAAAATGAGCCAAAGCGGTCATCATCAATACACCACTGTAGATTGCCCAGACGGAGGCCGAGGGGATATGAGAACCCGCCAGGCCACTCAAAAACTTATTCTCCAGCTTCAAATTGTAAGCACGAAGAGTCCACCCAATGTTCATCAAGAACAAGATGGTATAAAGCCAGCCGAGTCCAAAGATCACGTCGGAGGTGAGATCGGGATGCGTATCAAGCATGACTGTTTAAATCCGTTGGAGACACTTTCTGTCGCTGCAAAATTCTGTCGCTGAGAAATCCTGTGTTTGAGAAGCCTCAGAAATCGAACCACGCTACAAAGGCTGGCTGATTCCCCCATCCTTTCGGACACGCCAGAAGTGAATCGCTATTAAGGTAGCCACCACTAACGGAATGGCCACACAGTGCAAAATATAAAATCGATTTAATGTTTCTTCACCCACATTACGAGCCCCCAACAACAGGAAGCGAGCATCGGAAATCGGTGTAATCAATGGATAGTTACCCACATTCAAAAGCTGATACCCGGGGCCTTCTGAACCCAGAAACGGAGTCGCTTTCGCCATATTGGAACCCACAGTAATCGCCCAGATCGCCAACTGGTCCCAAGGAAGCAAATATCCGGTAAACGAGAGCAACAACGTCAAGACGAGCAGAATCACGCCGACCACCCAGTTAAACTCTCTCGGAGGCTTATAACTCCCCGTCAAAAAGACGCGGTACATATGCAGCCAAACGGTAATCACCATCGCATGGGCGCCCCAACGATGAATTTCACGCATGATCCCTAATGTCTGTACGTCTCGAAGCGAAAGGATGTCGCGAAACGCCCACTCAAGAGTGGGACGATAGTAGAACATCAACAACACGCCGGTGATTGTTTCCACCAGAAACAGAAAAAATGTAATCCCGCCCATACACCATGTGTAAGACAGCGCGATCCCCTGTTGCTTGATCGATACCGGATGCAAGTGAAGGAAGAAGTTCGTCAGCATCACCACGATCCGATTCCGTCGATCGTACGGAGCGGGGTGACGGAAGATACTCTTCCAAACTTGTGATTCGCGAATGTATTCGCCGATGGACATAATAAATTCTCTGTCTGATCTTATAAGTGAGACAACTCAGTTGAGAAACCAACCATCCTCACACTTCCACGAATGAGGCAGAGTCGTTCCATTGCCCCAACTCTTCCTGAAACTTCACACTCTTATCCACTTCCAACATTCCGTCTGACCCCAGAGCAATACCAACCCGCTCTAAAGGACGAGGTGCCGGACCTTCAAAGTTAATCCCGGTAATGTAAAAACCGGACCCATGACAAGGGCACTTGAATTTCTGCTCGCCACCCAACCAGTTCGGAGTACACCCGAGGTGGGTACACACCGAGGCGAGGGCATAAATCATTTTGCGACCGTTGTAGTCGGTATTCACAATCCAAACACCAAACTGAGACTTCCATTTAGTGGCCACTGTCCCAAAACCATAGTCGGTCGGAGGACCAATTTTAAATTTACTCGGAGGCTCGACCAACACATTCGGCATCATAAATCGAGCCACATACAGAACGAAACCACCACCCGTCAAAGTCAACAACATCCACGCCAAAGCAAACGGCGAGACCAACAACGCCACCAAGAAGTTACGTCGTGTTTCTTCTTTTGCTTTTGGAGCTGGCTTGGGAGACTTGGGAGGCTTCGTCGGAATCTTGGGTTTCACAGGACCAGACTTAACCTCTTCGGTCGTCTTGCCCGACTTCATCGCCTCAACCATCTCTTTCACGGGAGGCAAATCACTAACAGGAACCGCCGCTTTAGCAGCCGGTTTCTTCGCGGCAGGAGCCGCTGCTTCTCCACCCCCACCCTGACCTGATTGGGCCCGAGCAGCAGCAAGAATATCTGATGTACTTTTTGGTGCCGCACCGCCACCTGCGGGGGCACCACCTGCTGTCGCCTGCGCTCGTGCAGCCGCCAGAATGTCGGAAGTTCCTTTCGGAGCCGAACCACTTGGTTTTTCCGACTTCGCATCTCCACCACCGGACTGCGCTCTCGCTGCGGCAAGAATATCGGACGTTGACTGAGGAGTGGCCGCTGAGGGAGCAACCGGCGCGTCAGGTGTTTCAGGCGACGCGGGAGCTTCAGGAGCAGACGGAGTTTCCGCACTGTCTTCTGCACCAATCGCCTGCGCACGTGCCTGAGCTAAAATGTCTGCTGTCGAGAGTTTTTTCTTATCGTCAGCCATGCGACTATCCAAATACTCGTATTCTTTGAAGAAGTACAACGCCGCCCGAATGGACAGCCCGTACGACCGTACAAGGAATTGACTCATCCACTTGAATGAGAACCCAATCACCACATTCCGCGCGGCATCGGGCGCAACTGCTATGTGATTGTGTCAGGATCGCAGAAATACGGCAACTCTGCACAGAGGCAGGATTTCGGTTTTCCCGAAAGCTGGAACCGCCCAAGAAAGCAATTCCCGGAGCTGAGAAGAAAACGGCTGAGAATGCGAATTTTTGCTGGATTATGAAGCAACAACATGAAACTCAAGCAAAGAAAAAACTAACACCAGACACCGGGATAGCTACTCTGAAGGAGCAGTAACCGAGGACTCAGCACCACCACTCATCATTTCCTGGACCATCGGCCAACCAAATTTCCAAGCGGCGAAGCCAATCCCGGCAATGACCGCTAGGTAAATGATCAGCCCAACACCTCCTTTGAGGCCATCGAACCAGTTCTTCAAAAAACCGAAGCGTCGACGAAATTTGTCCTGACGATCAATCTTGTCGTAGATCTCTGCCATATTCTGAGACCGCTTGTCAGCAGACCTACGCGTCATCAATCCTTGCATCAATGTCTCGAACTCGGGGATTTGAGCCAAAGGCACCAAAGGCCCCCCCGGTCGCTCCTGCGTTTTTGCTCGATTATCGATCATGCCCGCCTTGATGGCTTGCTTCACCTTTCCGGTGGAAAGCTTGGCATTTTTCAGCCTTCCTGTCGCATCCGGGTATTGAATCTGCCAAACCTGCTCACCACCACTCGTGGCCTGAGTTCGAGGAGCGGGTGCTGGCGATTTGGCGGGAGACGACTTTGGTTTGGGAGCTACTGAAACCTGCGATGGACTGCCTCCCCCGCTACGAATGGCTTTGTTGGGATGATCGATGAACGCCAGAGACTGATGATGTAAACCAAGCCCCTCTAAATCGCGGATAATCTCTCCGCAATCACCGTATCGATGATTGGGATCTTTCGAGATCATCTTGTCAATCATTAGATCGAGACGTTCTGTCACTTTAGGGTTAAGCTTGCGAGCATTCTTAAAAATCCCTTTTTCTTTGGCCATGATCAATTCAAGGGTGCTTTCCCCCTTGAACGGGAGCTCACCCGTCAGAAAGTAATACAACGTCGAACCCAGCGCATAAATATCAGTTCGATGGTCGACATGCTTGGCGTTCCGGGCCTGCTCAGGAGCCATATAAAGTGGCGTCCCCAAACCCGTACCGCTCTGGGTCATCGAGACATCTTCTTCATCGAGCGCCTTGGCGAGACCAAAGTCGGCCACCTTCACGATGCCATTTTTGGTCACCAGAATATTATCAGGCTTAATATCTCGATGAATGAGATTCAGATCATGGGCAACTTTGAGTGCATCCGCACTCGCCAGAATCACATTGAGAGCATCTCCAACCTCTAGCTGCCCGAGATCATCCATCCAGTCCTGCATGCTCTGCCCATCGATAAACTCGATGGCTGCAAAATGGATCCCGGAGATCGAATCGACCGCAAACACCTTGACGGCATTGGGGTGATCAAGCTTTGCCATCGACTTCGCTTCACGCTGAAAGCGCTTCACGAAATCTTCTTTCTTGGCCAGCTCTTTGGAGAGTGTTTTCAAGGCGACCTGACGATCGAGACTCACTTGGTGAGCAAGATAAACCTCCCCCATCCCGCCTTGCCCAAGCTTCTTGATAATCTTGAAATCACCAAGCTGTTTTACCTTGCGAGGCTTATCACTGCCACCTGTCGACGCGGGAGTAGATTGCCCACCACGCTGCGCAGCAGACGTCTCATCTACCTCAGCATTACTCATGCCGGGAACATTCGTCGCTTTCGTACGCTCCTGATCCGGTGTGGTCATGATTCCTCAAGTCTGTGGGCAAGCGATTGTTAACCTATTATGTGTCAACAAATGAGCCTCTACAACAAATTCTTCGAGCATTCTGAAGTTTTTGTGGCCTCGACCAAAGTCATCAAGCATTTTGGGGAATTTTGAGCCCTATCGGTAATCCAGAGACACGAAAACAATCTTTGAGTATCCATCTATCTCGTAAAGCAGCCCAAGACGTGATTCCATCAAGTCCACTAAAGACGAATAAGCTGACGAACCGTCATAGATCCTAGTCCTCTTCGACCAGCTTCTTCCCTGATCAGAACTGAGCTTCAAAGTCATGTGATCGCGTTTTGTTGAAGCGGGATTCGAGAACGCTAACTGCCCATCACCATAGGCAATCAAAGCAGCCTGACAGACAGGCTCGACCAACTCTGGATCAAGCGTGACTGGCGACCAAGTTAAGCCGCCATCATCAGAATAAGAGACCGCACGCAAATTCTTTCCGTGATAACTACGCATATTGAGCAGCAATCGACCATCGGCCAGCTCTACCACCGCACACTCATTGGTATCGCGTTCCAACGGCTCACTCATACTCCAGGTCTTCCCACCATCGTCCGAGAGAATGCAATGCGAGCGACGAACCGACTCTTTACCAACAAGCACATTGTGATCACAAGGAATCACAAGACGCCCCTTGTGTTTCCCCTGTTTCAATTGAATCCCGTTACCCGGCCCTGTCGCATACCATGTCCAATCGCCGCGCTTCGCAGACGATGTAATTTCCTGCGGCTCGACCCAAGACTCACCATCATTGTCGGACCAAGTGAGAAACACTCTGCGCGTATCTTTCCCTTTGTTGGATTTGATCTCTCCCTCATGATCGTCGCCATCATTCCAGGTCAGAGGCAAAAGTATTCTCCCCGAACGCTGATCCACGACCGGACAAGGATTCCCACAGGTGTTGGCCCCATCATCCCAAAGCACTTGCATCGCTGACCATGTATTGCCGTTATCAAACGATCGCCTGTAAACGAGATCAATATTGCCTGAATCACCGCGCCCTGACTTACGCGCTTCAGCAAACGCAACCAGACTCCCCTTCTGCGTACGAATGATGGCCGGAATCCGATAGGTGTGATACCCCTCTTCGCCCGAGACAAAAACGTCGACCTCCTTGTGAGGCGACTCCGCGCACAAACTTGCGCCCAGCCCCAAAGAGAAACCACACACCCCTAAAACGAAAATCGACATCAAGAGACGCAATCGCATTAAATACCCCTTGAAAGGAGAGAGGAAAGCCAAACCCTTGACAGCCTGACTACTGGAAAGGCTACCTTAACGAGACAGTCACAACAGTCGCAAGTATTGTTTCAAACCTGACTATATGACCGAATGGACCGATTATAAGCGGCTCGCCAACTCAACGCGTGACTCATGATCGTCAGAATCGGAAACACGAATGGCCCCTCCAAGCATTCTGGCCCTAGACAGGAAACGCCAGACCGCCAAACTGCCGACTAAATGATAGAGTTCTGCCAGTCCATGGAAGAATAGGCAGTTTACGCAAAATGTTTCACCGCAACAACTTTTGGAAGTTTTAGAAATATATCGCCTATAATACGCCATTTATTTGGTATATTTTGATTGATATCTATCATTTCTGATCGTATTGTTGCCAATATGATTTACCGATCATTGCGGAACCGGTCTATGTTGGTGGATGAAAGACGTCAGAAAATTCTGAATATCACGGAAAACCGTGGATATGTTAGCTTGCAAGAGCTGGTGACAGAAATTGACGCGTCCGAATCCACGATAAGGCGGGATTTGGAACAACTTGACGGATCGGGACAGATTCGGCGAACACGAGGCGGTGCTTCGTATATCGGCGAATCGCTCATGGGCTTCGAGGATCGAAGTACCCAAAATATGGAGGCAAAGCGACGGATCGCGAAAATGACAGCCGACCTGATTGAACCTGGGGAGGGAGTCATTTTGGACGGAGGGACGACGACGCTCGAAGTTGCTCGTCACCTGGTCAACAAGTCGCTGATGGTGGTGACCAACTCACTTCCAATCGCCAACTTATTAGCCAGCCATAGCAACATCGAACTTATCCTCATCGGAGGATACGTCTACCCGAAGACGGGAGTTTCGCTCGGCCCGGTCGCCGTCGATGCCCTGAGAAGCATCAACGTACGACGACTTGTGATGAGCGTTGGAGGAATCACCGAAAAGGGTTTGTTTAACAGCAACACACTGCTGGTGGAAACAGAAAAACAAATGATGAACTCTGCCGACGAAATCATTGTCGTTGCCGATCACGGTAAATTCGGTCACTCGGCACTCGCTCATCTTTGTCCTTTAGATCGGATGGACCTAATGATCGTCGATCGCGACGTTCCCGAGAGCTGGAAGTCTCTCGTCAGGGAACAAGGCGTCGCGGTACTTGAAGAAGAATAACGACGAATCACACACACATCAGGGATTGCCATGAGTACCACCACACAAAACATCAACCGCACTGCTGTCGAACAACTCGTTCGTCAACTGCTGCTCGAAAAAATGGGGGCAGCCACACCATCTCGTAACGATGGCAAGCCAAACCCGCTCGTTGTCAATATTTCTGCGCGGCACGTTCACCTCACCCAAGAGCATGTCGAAATCCTCTACGGGAAAGGGCATTCACTCACGCCGATGAAGGATCTCTATCAAGACGGCTATTATGCCGCCGAAGAGACTCTCGCCGTCGTTGGGCCACGCCGTAAGATTATCCCCAACGTACGCGTTCTCGGTCCCTGCCGACCCGACTCACAAGTTGAGCTTGCGTTTACTGATGGCATCTCACTCGGCATCGATTTACCAGTTCGGATTAGTGGTAACGTCGAAGGGACACCGGGCTGCGTTTTGGTCGGCCCCAATGGTGCCGTCACATTAGAACAAGGAGTGATTCGTGCGATGAGACACGTTCACATGGGTCCGGCTGATCTCGCCTATTACGACGTCAAAGATAAAGACAAAGTTCATCTGCGAATCGAATCAGAAGGTTGCACCACCGTCTTGGAAGACTTGGCCGTTCGTGCGGGAGATAACATCAAATTGGAAGTCCATCTCGACACAGATGAAGGAAACGCGGTCAGCCTTGATCGGGCGACGAAAGTTGAGCTGGTCAAGCCTGAAGCGTGTGGATGTCGGGTCAACTGATCATCAAAAGAATAAGTTGCGATCGCCTGGAGGCGACTCGCAGGAATCGCAACGGAGTGTTCATGGAGACTGGCCGAATGTCGGACCGGTCCACGAGTTAAATATGAATTTGGGAGTTTAAGTCATGGCGAAATCGATGGAAGCCTTGGGAATGATTGAGACCAAAGGGCTTGTTTGTCTGATTGAAGCGGTTGATGCAATGTTGAAAGCCGCAAATGTGCAAATGGTCGGATGGGAAAAAGTAGGTAGCGGAATGGTGACGGCCTTTGTCGTCGGCGATGTCGCTGCCGTCAAAGCCGCCATTGATGCCGGTGCTTCAGCCGCCAGCAAAATCGGTGAAGTTGTCAGCGTGCAAGTGATTCCTCGTCCTCACGAAGAACTTGCTTCTGTGTTACCGTCGAAGGCTTCTAGCAGCAAATAGAGGATGTCGAACGAAGAATTGACTTCGTTCGAAAAGACATTTAACACCCAGTTAAGGAATACCCAAATGAGTACGGGTGAAGCTATCGGATTAATTGAAACTAAAGGTTTGGTCGCACAGATCGAAGCCTCGGATGCCATGCTGAAAGCCGCCAATGTCACTTTGGTAAAACAAGTGCAAATTGGTGGAGCCTATATCACGACAATCGTGAGAGGCGATGTTGGTTCAGTCCGTGCAGCCGTTGATGCTGGTGCTGCCGCTGCGTCACAGTTGGGCGAGCTTGTTTCGGCTCACCTGATCCCGCGTCCCGAGCAAAGCCTGCTTGATCATTTCGTTAAGTAAGACGACGGACGCAGGAAGTTTGACGGAATCGTTATTCGGAGTCTGTTCGCAGGAAGCAAACCACCATGATCGTTCTCGTTGCCAATCTCGGCTCTACGAGCTTCAAGTACCGAGTGTTCGACCTCCCCGCCGAAACGCAATTGGCGCGCGGCGGCATCGACCGCATCGGGGAAGAAGAAAGCCACTGTTTTGTCGAAATCGGTGACTTCAGCGAAGAACTCACGCGAAACATCCCCGACCATGCCGCCGCCGTGCGTATCTGTCTCGAACAGTTAACGCACCCGGAGACCGGTTGTTTGAAGGATGTGAGCGAAGTTTCGGCAATCGGCTTTAAGGCCGTTTTTGCCGGCAACATGAGTGGTGTGCGAATTGTGAACGAAGAGTTGCTCAGCAAGATGGAATCGCTAAGCGATATCGCTCCCGCGCACAACCCACCCTATGCACGTGCGATGCGAGAACTCTCGGGAGCCTTTCCCGATATCCCGTTAGTAGCGGCATTGGAAACGGGTTTTCACGAAACGATTCCGCCGGAAAATCGCATTTACGCTGTGCCGTTAGAGTGGCGTGATGAATACGAAGTACAACGATGGGGGTTCCACGGAGCCAGCCATCGTTACATCGGAGGACGTATCGGTCAGATTCTCGACCGGGACGATCTTCGTGTTGTCTCTTGTCATTTGGGAGGAAGTAATTCTCTCTGTGCCATGAAAGGCGGCGTGTCTCAAGCTAACAGCTTGGGTATGAGTCCTCAGACAGGTCTGCCACACAACAATCGTGTGGGTGATTTCGACCCGTTTGCGTTACCTGTGTTAATGAAAGCGACCGGCAAAAATCTTGCCGAGTTACTCGAAGACCTCTCGAACAAAAGTGGTTTGCTGGGGATGAGTGGTCTGAGTAGCGATGTTCGCGATCTGGAAGAAGCTGCTGCCGCCGGCAATGAACGAGCCGACCTCGCACTCAATGCGTTTGTGACTTCGATTCGTCATTACCTCGGTGGATACATGACCGTTCTCGGAGGAGTTGACGCCATCGTCTTCACAGGCGGTATTGGCGAAAATAGCCAACGAGTACGAACCGATGTGTGCCGAAACATGGAATGGGCCGGCGTTCATCTCGACGAATCTCGCAACCAGGAAGTCAATGGCGAGGCTCGTATTACGACCGACGACAGCCCGGTTCAAGTTTGGGTCGTTCCCACGAATGAAGAGATCGTGGTCGCCCGACAAACCGTGGAAGCCGTCAGTCATTTGAAATCGTAAAGGACGTCTTATGTTTATTGGACGTATCACCGGCAGCCTGATTGCCACGCAGAAGGTTGAGACAATGGTGGGGCAAAAACTGCTCATTGTCGAACCGTTACGTGTGAACGAGAAGGACCAAAGCAATTTATTACCCACCGGTCGCACTTTCGTAGTGGTCGATACGGTCGGTGCGGGAGAGGGAGAAGTCGTTCTCTGTGTGCAGGGATCGTCGGCTCGCAACACGCCCGACACCAAAAAGTTACCAATCGATGCCGCCATCATCGGGATCGTCGATGAGGTCTCCCTGGGATCTAAGGCCATTTTCAAGTCCGACGAATAAGAAATTCAGCACAGTCATGAGTCAACAACAAACCACTTCCATCCAGACTATGCAGATCATCACCGCCGCGTTGATGATGGGGGTCGTGATGTTTGGTGGTGTGGCCGTTGTAATTCAGTCTGGAAACGATCAAGTCGTCGAAAATAACGAACTACCTATTCTCTTAATCGTGGCGTTCGTGTTTACGGTCATCGAGTTGGGTACGCGGCAGGTCGTCCTGATAGTTTTCAATCAAAAACTGAAAACGGAAATTCAAGATTACAAAGAAGGCGAGAGTTCGGCTCAAGAGTTTCTTGGCCTCTACCAAACGCGTTTGATTATTTCGATGGCATTGTGTGAAGGAGCCGCATTTTTTGGCCTGATCGTCTACATGATTGAAGGTCATTGGGGCGGTTTAGCCATCGCGGCTTTCTTGTTAATCATTATGGGAACCAGCTTTCCTACAGAAAATAAATTTCGTGAGTGGGTACGAACCGGCTCCGGTCAATCCGCATACGCAGGAGATGAGTGATCATGATTCAGGCAAATGAACAAGCAATTCGGACGGTCGTTCAGGAAGTCCTTGCACAACTCGGCAAACGCTCTGCGAATGGCTCGTCCACTTCGGCAGATTCCAGTGACTGGGGTGTCTGCTCCAGTGTCGATCAAGCTGTGCAAGTTGCTCAAGTGGGATTTGAACAACTCTCCAACGCCAGCCTGGAAGACCGCAAAAAAGCGATCGAATGTGTTCGACAAATCTGCGATACACAAGCCGAAGAGTTGGGACGCCTCGAATTCGAAGAGACCAAAATCGGTCGTCTCGATCATAAAATCGAAAAACTTCAAATCATCAAACTGGTTCCGGGAACCGAGTTTCTCCGTACCGATGCGGTCTCGGGAGACAATGGATTAACGGTGACCGAGTATGCCCCGTTCGGCGTCATCGGAGCCATCACACCAGTCACACACTCGTTGCCAACATTGGCTGGCAACGTCATCAACATGGTTTCTGCCGGGAATACTTTGGTGGTAAACCCACACCCGAGTGGTGCGAAAATCGCCTGTGAAGGAACTCGCCGATTTAACAAAGCGATCTTCGAAGCGACCGGTTTGAAAAATCTGATCACTATCATTGGTAATCCGACTATTGAATCGGCTCAGGAAGTCTTCGATCACCGAGGTATCCGCTTACTCGTCGTGACGGGTGGCCCCGCAGTTGCCCGTGCCGCACTGCAATCCAGCAAACGTGCCATCGTGGCCGGTCCCGGAAATCCTCCCGTCGTCGTCGATGATTCTGCCTGCCTCGAAACGGCGGCTAAATCAATCATCACGGGAGCCGCTTATGACAACAACCTGCTGTGCATCGGCGAAAAAGAAGTCTTCGCCGAGGAAAGCATTTTCGACCAACTGATGGACGAAGTCGGTCGTCATGGTGGATACCGATTGAACGCTCAGCAAGTCGCTCAATTAACAGAGGTGGCGTTCAGCCCCCCCAAAGAACCGGGTGGACACTATCAACTCAACCGTGATTTGATTGGACAGGATCCCGCCGTTCTCGCTCAGCACATTGGGTTAAGCGTTCCCGCAAACACTCAGATTCTGTATGGCGAGACCGACGAATCAAACCCATTCGTTCCCGAAGAGCAAATGATGCCCTTCGTGCCATTTGTGCGAGCTCGCGATTTCCGTCATGCCGTCGATATGGCAAAAGAACACGAACACGGTTTTGGACACACAGCCATCATCCACAGTCGCAATGTTCGCCATATGTCCATCATGGGCAAAGAGCTGGACACTACATTGTTCATCAAAAACGGACCTTGCGGTGCCGGTCTCGGTTTGGGAGGAGAAGGCTACCTTTCGTTCTCCATCGCGACTCCCACCGGAGAAGGAGTCACGAACCCATTAACATTCACCCGCGTTCGTCGCTGCACCTTGGTCGACGATCTGCGGATTATTTGATCTCAAGAAGTACAAAACGTTTGAAGAGTGAAAAAGTCTCTGACTCCCCGATTTTCTACTTTTCTGACCTTTCACACATTTCCTACTTTTCGGACTTTCATTCATGAACCTCGGACGCGTCATCGGACAAGCCACTTCGACTGTCAAACATCCCACGATGGATGGTTGGCGATTGCTTGTGGTTCAACCGGTGAACAACGCTGGGGATGATGATGGTGACCCGGTCATGTCGATTGACGATTTGGGAGCCGGACGAGGCGACATGGTTTTAATTTCTTCGGACGGAAAAGCGGTCCGAGAAATGATGAAGTCGAACAACACTCCGGTCCGCTGGGCCGTCATCGGATTAGCAGATTGAGCCGCCAGCACGAGCTGGCAGGGCACTTTGAAAACAAGAACATGAACATCGACGCGCAAGCCATCAACGACATCGTTGCCGGCGTTCTGAGGCAACTTGGAATGACGACGCCTGTCGTCCGCGCGACAAAAGAAGGCGAGACCAGCAGAGTACACGCAGCCCAACAGCCAGATAATAACACACTCGAACTATCTCAAATCGTCATCACCGAAGATTTGTTATCAGAAAATGCTGTGGGAGTTGATTCGCTCCGCATCAAACGCGAAGCGATCATCACTCCCAGCGGTCGAGATTGGCTCCGTAAGCATGATGTCACCTGGAAGCGAGTGAGTGAGAATTCAAACCAAGCGGAGAAATCTGCATGGCGTTTGATCATCGCAACCTCTTCCGATGCCATCCAAAAACTGAATGAAGAAGTGACTCGCTGGGGTTGGACAGTTGATTGCGTCGGCGGTGCGGAAGAAGCCGCTGTCTGCGGAGTCACGAACCTCAACGAAGAAACCTCAGGAATTGTGGTACTGACGTCCGAGCCAGAACGTGTCGTGTGTCGAGCAAATCGACACTCTCATGTTCGGGCCGCGACAGTTTCGCAAGCTCCCGATGTCACCCGAGTTCAACAACAGTTGGGTGCCAACTTTGTGGCACTCTGCCCGGGCGACCGCAGATTCTTCGAATTGCAAAACATGATGAAAACACTTGCAGCGGGTGGTCCGCCGCAAGCTCCAAAGAACTGGTAACCGAGAGGATGAGACTATGAGAATTGCCGAAATCGTGGGCAAAGTCGTGCTCTCCAAGGTCGATCCAAGTGTCGCCGGTGCGACATGGTTGATCGGCGTTCCTCTCAATCACGCCGGTCTGAATGGAGATCCCGCGGGACGCGGCGAACCACTGGTCATGCTCGATGAACGAGGAGCCGGTCAGGGTTCAATGGTCGCGTTTTCGGAAGGGGGAGAAGCGGCTGCTCCCTTTCATCCCAACGAGAAACCTATCGACGCCTATTGTTCCGCCATCCTGGACAACTTGGATGTCGAACCAACTAAAACAACCCCCAAGAAAACAGCGGGGGAACAGAAAACTCTGTTCGATCCGGCTCGTAAAAAATAATCACTACACTCATACGACATTTCAAGAACGAAGGAACTGACTTATGGCCAACTCATGGAATAGCGGCATCAACGATCGCAGACTCAAGGAACAAATCTGCGATATCGGACGGCGTGTCTACAACAAAGGGTTCGCTGCCGCCAATGATGGAAACATCTCCATCCGCGTTGGTGAGAATGAAGTGCTTTGTTCTCCCACTCTGATCTGTAAAGGTTTTATGGAGCCGGATGATATTTGTGCCGTCGATCTCGAGGGAAATCAACTGGCTGGAAAACGCAAACGGACCAGCGAAGTGTTGTTGCACCTGACGATCATGAAAGAACGCCCGGATGTCAAAGCGGTCGTTCACTGTCACCCTCCTCACGCCACGGCGTTTGCCGTTGCCGGTGAAGCGATCCCACAATGTATTCTGCCAGAAGTCGAAGTCTTCATGGGCGAAGTGCCGATTGCTCCTTACGAAACCCCCGGCGGTCAAGAATTCGCGGACACTGTGAAACCGTTCCTCAAAGGGACCAACACCGTTATCTTAAAATCGCACGGAACCGTCACCTTCGGGAAAGACCTGGAAGACGCTTACTGGAAGACTGAAATTCTCGATGCCTACTGTCGAATTCTGCTGTTGTCACGACAACTGGGTAACGTCGATTTCTTCAGCGAACAAAAGACTCGCGAATTGCTCGACCTGAAAAAACGACTCGGCTTCGATGACCCTCGCTTCCAGAATGAAGATTGCGACTTGTGCGGTAACTCGGCATTCCGCGAAGGCTATCAGGAAGATGTGCCTCGCACTGCTGCATTTGGACCTGGCCCACAATACCCCGGCTACTTGTCAAAACCAGCCACCAATGGTGCAGCCAAAGAGTCGGCTTTCGCACCGGCTTCGGCTTTCGCGCCTCCTGCCAATAACAACGGAGCAGACATCGACAGTCTGGTTTCCGCAATCACCGATCAAGTGATGGCGGCAATGAAATAGGAACCGAGTCGTTAATCAATTTGAGCCGCCAGCGCAGGCTCACAGGGCATAATCACAGTGGAGACAGGAAAATGAAAGTCAGTATTATTGGTGGAGGCGGACTCGTTGGTTCGTGTGCCGGATTCGCTTTGCAGGCAGGTGGTATCGTTCGCGATATTGCACTCGTCGATATCAACCAGGATCTCGTAGAAGGTCAGGCACTCGACCTCCTTCATGGTAGTTCGCTATTGTATGACCAGAATATCTACGCCGGTGGCACAGAACTCCTCACCGACAGTGATGTCGTGGTGATCACGGCTGGTTTGCGGCGTAAGCCCGATGAAAGTCGCCTCGACTTGATCAACCGCAACGTGGCTTTGTTCAAAGGCATCTTGACCGATATCAAATCGCACGGTTTGAAGAAAGACGCCATCGTCTTTGTCGTCTCGAACCCCGTCGATGTTCTCACATACCTCGCCATTCAAGAACTGGGTCTTCCCGCTTCACAAGTGATTGGCCTGGGAACGGTCCTTGATACAACGCGACTACGATCTATGTTGGCAGCCCGTTTGCAAGTTCAGCCAACACAGGTCGAAGTCACGATCTACGGAGAACATGGCGACAGCATGGTACCAATCTGGTCGGCTGCTCAAATCGCCGGTATTCCGCTGGAGAAGTTTCCCGGAGTGACTCAAAGTTTGATTGCCGAAATCGAAAAGAAAACGCGTGGCAGTGGTGCCGAAGTGATCAAGAAAAAGGGAGGAGCCGGTTTCGCAGTGGGCGTTTCCATCGCCGATGTGGTCCACTCAATCGCCTTGGACTCCAATCGTATCATGCCGGTTTCATCATTACAAAACGGGCTTTATGGCCTGCGGGATGTTTCCATCAGCGTACCGACCGTCGTCGGTCGAACCGGTGTTCTTGGATGTGTCGAAGTTGATCTGTGGCCAAAAGAAAAGATGGCATTGCAACGCTCGGGAACTGTGTTGCGTGAAACGATTGATAAGGTGCTGAAGGGGTGAAATGACAAATCACGAATTGTAGAAGTTTTATCGAGATCATTCAGAGATCATGTCATGAACCAACCGGTCCTCCGTAATCAATCAGAGTGGGATTTCTGTCCCCCCCTCAAACAGATGATCGCAACAGATCGCGCTGAAGGGAAGACGGGGAAAGTCTTCGACTCACTGGGGGCATTCTCCACGTTGGGAAACCTGCGACTCATCCGAGCACTCATGCTCGATAAGAAACCTCGAAAAACCATCGAAATTGGTATGGCCTTCGGGGGAAGTTGCCTGATCTTCGCCAACGCTCATCAGGAACTCGAACACGAACCTTCTCAGCAACACATCGCAGTTGACCCATTCCAAACCACGTTTTGGGACAGTGTTGCACTTGAGAAACTGCAAGAAGCCGGGCTCTCGAACTTCGTCCAACATCTGGAACAACGCTCGGCATTTTCACTACCTGTGTTACTCGCTCAGGAACCAGAATCCATCGAAATGGCATATATTGATGGCTCCCATCTCTTCGAGGATGTCTTTATTGACTTCTATTATTTGACTCTGCTGAGTGCTCCCGGCGGATTGCTGTTGTTCGATGACAGCACCACTCCCGAAGTCAAAAAAGTGCTTCGCTTCATCAACGTCAATCTGGGGCATCTACTCGAGCCCATCGATCTAAATCCTTGGCGTCATCAAGCCAATGAATCGCTGGTCAAAACCATCGGACGAAAAGTCACCGGTCGATATCAAATGACCGCCTATCGAAAAACCCGCTCGCTCGAATCGGGAGAGCTTCGATCCTGGGATTCCTCGTTTAGTAACTTCTAACATTGATTAACTATGCAAAAATCTCTGGATCAAAAACTCGCCGCCATTCACGCCGACCCAAACGGTTGCCGCGAATTCATTCTGGCAGACGCCAAAGACGCCGACATGGCATTTGGTATCGGCGCGCCGGGTCTCTCTCCAGAGAGACATGACGGCGAACTGAAGTACAAAACTCTTGCTGAATACCGTGATCAAATTCGGCAAATCATTAGACAGGGAGCGGTCGATATCGTGCTGATGTCGACCAGCACCAGCGAACAACTCACCATCCGTGAAAAAATGTTCGAGAATTCGCACGTCACCCCGGCGACCCGAGCCAATGATGCAACCGACGTTCATATCCCGCGCGGTGGAAAAGTGCATTTGGAAGCAGCCCGCCCGTTTCGCACGGCCAGCATCGATCACATGCAATGCGGGCATCTCGATTGCGACGATGACGAACGAAGTATCGGCTCGTCTTTGGGTCTCTACTCAGTTACGTTCAACAATCAATTAGAAACCGATCTCGAAACGCTCAACACCTACAACGAGTTTCGAGCAGAAGCCGAACGAAAAGGCTTTCGACATTTCCTCGAAGTCTTTAATCCCAATCTTCCCAACGCGGTTTCCCCTGATCAAACGCCGCAATTCATCAATGATGTCATCGCTCGTACTCTTGCAGGAGTCGCCTCTGCCGGTCGCCCAACCTTCCTGAAGATTGTCTATCAGGGACCGCAGGCGATGGAAGAACTCGTCCGCTTCGATCCACATCTGGTGGTTGGTATTCTGGGAGGTTCCGCAGGCACGACATACGATGCCTTTAAAATGCTGGCTGAAGCCCAAAAACATGGTGCAAAGGTCGCCCTGTATGGGCGCAAAATCAACAACGCTGAAAACCAGTTGGCGTTCATTGAATTCCTGCGTCATATCGTTGATGGCACGATTTCTCCCGAAGAAGCAGTCCGCGCGTATCATGCAGTGCTCGCGAAACTCAACGTCAAACCACATCGTTCTCTCGAAGAAGATATGACACTGCAAACCAATGTGATGAGCTACGCGAGTCGCGGAAAAACGATCAGCATCCCGACTCCCAACAAGCCACAAGATTCAACCGTCAAAACTGCGAATCAGCCTCCCTCCTCCAATTCGACTCCTGATTTCTCAAAAATGTCGTCCGACGAACGCCTCGCCTATCATCACGAACGGCTCAAACGCTCATTAGGTTAATCCTCGCCCTGCTCTTTCCGGGCTGAATTTGCGTGCTTTGCGATCTCCGACTCGATAGCATCGAGTCATCTGATCATTCGTCATTATTGCCAGAAAGCTCGCACCCATGATTCGCACACTGTTTCTTTCCCTGATCTGTTCAATCTTACTCGCCAGCCTCTCCTCTGCCGACGAACCGATTGCACATTCCTTTTTTGTCGCTGGCCCCTCCTTCACCGGTATCATTGATGAAGCCGGAAAAGAATCCTGGAACTCAGGACGCGGCGGTGCGAGAGACGGCTATGTCCTCGAAAATGGTAACGTCCTGATCGCTTGGGGAAACGAAGTCAAAGAATTTACTCAAGATCACGAAGTCGTTTTCCATTACGTCAAATCGGCTGACAATAAGGAGATTGGCACAGTTCAGCGTCTCGCCAATGGCAACACACTCATCACAGAACTCGGTGGCAAACCGCGATTACTGGAAGTCACAACAGAAGGCAAAATCGTTATCGAGTGTCCGCTTCAACCAGAAACCAAAAACGCCCACATGCAAACCCGCATGGCGCGTAAATTGAAAAGTGGCAATTATCTCGTCCCTCATCTCTTGGCATTCAAAGTCAAAGAGTACGCTCCCGATGGTCGAGTGCTGAATGAGTTCCCGACCGATCTACCGGAACTCGGTGGACGCCCGGCTGAAAACTGGCCCTTCACGGCAATTCGTCTTGCAAATGGAAACACGCTCGTCAACTTAACGCACGGCAACAAAACGGTCGAAATGGACGCAACTGGAAAAGTAATCTGGAAAGTCTCGAACGACGATTTTGAAGGCAAGCCGTTTGCCGATCCGTGCGGTGCTCAACGCCTACCCAACGGCAACACAGTCATCGCCAGTTATGCAGCGAAAAAAGGAATCAAACTGTTTGAAGTGACTCGCGACAAGAAAATGGTCTGGGATTACTCTGGCCCACATCGCGTCCACCACTTTCAAGTCCTGACGACCAACGGCAAACCGTTGTCCGGCACGCCGCTGAAATAGTTTCAGATTCCAAGTGAGGTTATTGCTTCCACTTCGCCTGTTGTTTCAATGACAAACTGATTCCTTAAAGCGTGCCTTATGGACCCGACACAGTTTCGTAAACCGGACCGCTGGTGGTCTCCGTTGCTCAAACCGTGGCTGGTCCGTTGCTGCCGATTCACTCATACCAACTATCGTGTCAAAACGCAGAAGCTGGACGAGGTCGAGATCCGCGGTCTCGAACATCTGCAAAAAATACTCGATGAAAACGCTGGCATCCTGATCACTCCCAATCACTCGGCTCACGCCGATGCCGTGATCATGTATCACACGGCTCACGAAGCAAAAACCTGTTTCTACTTTATGACTGCCTGGCAGGTGTTGGGTCTCTGCAGCAAACTGCGAAGCTGGTTCCTGCGGAGTCATGGCTGCTTCAGCGTTGATCGTGAGGGGACCGACTTGCGAGCCTTTAAGCAAGCCGTCGAAATCTTGCAAACCGGCAAACATCCTTTGGTCATCTTTCCCGAAGGTGAAGTTTATCACATCAACGAACGGGTGACGCCGTTTCGCGAAGGAGCGGCGGCCATTGCGCTCTCTGCGGCAAGACGATCAGATCGACCGATTTACGCAATCCCGTGTGGATTGAGATATCTCTACACCGAAGACCCCACGGAAGAACTATTAGAGTTGATGAGCCAACTTGAAGTCTCCATGCATTGGCGACCTCGTCCCGATGTCCCGTTGCACGAACGAATTTATCGCCTCGCCGAAGGAATCCTCTCGCTGAAAGAACTCGAATATCTGGGGGCTGCACGGACGGGCCGTATTCCCGAGCGAGTGCAACATCTTTCGGATGCCATTGTGAAACCTCTGGAGTCGAAATACGGTGTCGAGAATCCGAGCGACCGCATTCCCGAACGAGTCAAAGCCGTTCGACAGAAAGCCATCGAACAACTGGAAACTCTCACCGAACCGACTCCCACCCGCGACACCTGCTATCGCGACTTGGACGACCTCTACCTTGTTACCCAGATGTTTAGCTATCCGGGAGACTATGTTGCCGAAAATCCCAGCATCGAACGAATGGCCGAGACCCTCGACAAATTTGAGGAAGATATCCTGTCCAACAAAACAGCCACGATTCGTGGTCGCCGACGGACGGTTGTTTCCTTCGGCGAACCAATTGACGTGACGGCGATCCCCAAAAGCAAAACAGCCACCGCCGACCTGGCTCAGCAACTCGAACAAAGCGTGCAAAATCTGTTGGATCGTGTCACGGCCAAGAATGTCTCTTCCAAACATTGAACACCCGATTCAAGATGTCAAGATTCGGAAATTCGGGGACACACCTTGACCGAATGTTGATCAAATCTTGAATCAAATGTTGCCGAATCTTGATTCCGAATCTTCCATACTCTTGAGCAAGTTTTTGGCATCGTTCGGTTTATGGCGATCTTCATTTTGTGAGGGTGTGTCACTTTTTATGGGTGCGTATCTTCTACGCCACGCGAGATCGCCTCCTTTCTCACGTTGCAGCGGTCGTCATTCATCAACACGCTATCGAGATGTAATGACGTTCAAATTGCCAAAGATCGGGTTTCTGTTTGGATTAGAACCGGACGCTAGCGCGTTCCGGCTGATGGGGTCGGAGATATTTTGACCATGAATCGTTATCCAACCAAATCAGCCGCTGGGCGCTAGCCCACGGTTTATGAGATCCACCATCGAACGCTAACTCTGGTAACGAGAGTTTGGCAAGATGAATTCGAGAGATCATTTTTTTGACACAAAAGTCGCAAAGAGGTAGAAGAATCGAAAAGGACGAAAGAGATAATCGCCGCCGACGGAAGTCGGCAGGACTAGATTATCATTGACTCACGCAGCGGCGCGGCGGCGCAGAGAAGTCAATATAGATCGCCCGGCTCGTGAAAAGAGATGCTTCTTCTAACGCAGTTGGCCTTGTTTCCTCGCTTTGCTCGGCGGGTGCTCTGTGAAACAGAAGCCCCCGATGAATTGTGAGTGAGAGCATGTCACTCGGCATAGTCGCCACTTGCGCATTTGTTGGGTGACACTGCGCTTAGACCAACACCCCCAACCTCGCTTGAATCTTCTCCACTCCGCTCACCGGTAACTCGCAGCGACCTTGTTCACACAGGTACAATGTTGGTTGACCATCAATGGCTTCGCGATCCGCCAACAACGGCTGCAAACTCTCCGAACTCTGTAACTCTTCGGTCGCTTCGACCCATAACACTCTGGGCAAAAATAATTCCCGATATGCCGAGCGGACGGCGTCGTTTTCTTCATCATCAGTTCCGGGGAAGAAAACCGCTTCGTACGTCGGTCCCTGATATAGATCAAAAGCTATTAACGATTGGCCCGAGACCAACGGGATGTGTGCCATTTGTCCTGAAAGCAGCTTCAAGATTCGCTCGGCGGCGTTTTCGAAATCCTGGTTTCCCGTCAATCGACCGAGTTTCAGCAGCGCGGTTGCCGCAAGCCCATTTCCCGACGGCGTCGCGTTGTCCTGGGTATCGATGTTTCGTGCGATCAATTGTTCGTGGTCATCGGCCGTAAAGAACAATCCGCCGGTCTTCTCGTCTTGAAATGATCGCAACATCTCTTTGGCAAATCGTTCGGCGTCTTCTAAATAGTTCGGCTGAGATGTGGCCAAAAACAGTTCGATCAAACCGTCAATCAAGCCGCTGTAATCATCAAGACAACCGGCAAACCGCGCCCGTCCATCTTTCCAGGCATGTTGCAAGCGACCGTTTTCGTCGCACAAGTTTTCATTGATAAATGAATATGCCTCGCAAGCCGTCAAAACATAATCTGGCTCGTTGAACACGGCTCCCGCTTTGGCCATCGCGGCGATCATCAAACCGTTCCAACTGACGAGAATTTTGTCGTCTCTACCGGGAGCGATGCGTGTTTGCCGTCGGTCCAACAATTTGTCCCGACACTCAGCCAGTTTCGACTGAGTCTCTTCAAACGTCAGACCAAATTTATCGGCTGCGTCATTATCACTCATGATCCGTTGCAGGATCGTTTTGCCTTCCCAGTTTCCGGGAGCCGTCACGTCGTAACAGACACAAAACAATTCCGCATCATCGCCCAGCAATTGCTCCACTTCTCCACGTTGCCAGACAAAGAACTTGCCTTCCTCCCCTTCACTATCGGCATCCTGAGTCGAATAAAACCCGCCCTCTGGCTGAGTCATCTCCCGTAGGATGTAATCGAGCGATTCGCGGACCACGGATTCGTATCGTGGCACGCGAGTGATCTGCCAAGCTTCCAGATAACCGGGAATCAATAATGCGTTGTCATAGAGCATCTTTTCGAAGTGGGGGATTAACCACTTGGTATCAGTCGCGTATCGATGAAAGCCGCCTCCCAGATGATCGTAAATGCCGCCCGCTGCCATTTTATCGAGCGTCAGCCGAGCTATGCGCAGTCCGTCTTCATTCTGCTCTCGTTGGGCTGTTCGTAGCAAAACACGAAGATCCATCGGATGCGGAAACTTGGGAGCTTCTCCGAAGCCACCGTCTACAGTATCAGTCGATGCGATCAATTCCTGTAGGGCGTTGGTCAGCAGCGACTCGTCGAGGACTGCTTCTCCCGAACGGACCTGCCCCATCTCCTGCACTGCCGACGTTAGTTCGTCCGCTCCTTGCATCAACTCTGCTTCGCGATCTTTCCAGACGGTCTGTACGCGATTCAAAATATCGGTGAAGCCCGGCATACCCATCCTTGCTTTTGGGGGCCAGTATGTGCCGCCGAAGAATGGTTTTAGGTCGGGTGTCAGAAAGACCGACATCGGCCAACCGCCGCGTCTTGTGAGGGCGACGACTGCGTTCATATAGATTTGATCGAGATCGGGGCGTTCTTCGCGATCCACTTTGATGTTCACGAAGTGCTCGTTCATGATGGCGGCAATGTCGTCATTCTCGAAGCTTTCGTGTTCCATCACATGGCACCAATGACACGCCGAGTAACCGATGGACAGAAAGATTGGTTTGTTTTCAGCTCGCGCTTTGGTGATCGCTTCTTCGCCCCAAGGAAACCAATCGACGGGATTGTAAGCATGTTGTTGCAGGTAGGGGCTCGTTTCGTCGAGAAGACGATTGGCGGGACGATTTTCAGTATCAGCGGAATTCATGTCGTTGCAATTCTGTGAGATCTGTCGGGCTCCACCAGCATCGTAGGAGCCTCAACCTGAGTTCACAACGCAAGGAATCACATCTTCTCGCGTTTGATAACCATTGTTGACCGATAGCCATTGTTGGCAATTGAAACATAGTCCGGCTGACGATTTCGACAGATAACGAATTGATCTATCGGCCCGGTGCGAGTTTCGTGTATTGAATCTTGGCCGACTTTCGTTTTTCATCGACTAACGAATTCCAGAGTTTGATCCTCAGACGATCCAGCACGATGGACCGTACATCCACGAACATAAAAGTTCCCGGTCGTTTGTCGGTCACCGTCATCAGGTGCATGCCAAATTTTGTCTGAAACGGTTCGGTCAACTCTCCCTTTTTGAGCGGAAACAACTTCTTCGAATAGAGTTCGGTTCGTGTGCCGCGGTACTGAGCAAATCCCAAGTCGCCGCCATTCTTTCCCGAAGGAGATTCGGACCACTTTTTGGCGGCATCGGCGAAGGTTGTTTTTCCCGCTTCGATCTCTGATTTGTAGTTGCTGAGTTTCTGCTTCGCATCGGCAACTTGCTCTGCGGTCGGTTTGGCGGGAAGTTTGATAAAAATCTGACTCGCTCGAATTTCTGTGCCGTCAAATTTTTCTTTGTTGTTATCGAAGTATTGTTCGATCTCTTTTTCCGTAATCAATTTATCGAAGTATGTCTGCCACATGGAGGCATACCGTAATCGCTTGCGAAGTTGTGCGTCATTAAAACCAAGATCTTTGAGGACGAGTTCAGGGTCTTCTTCTGAGGTTTCAATTTTCTGCTTGATCAATTGAAGTTGCTTTTCAATCTGAATGCGATCAGATGGAACTTTCAGCGACTGCAAATGCCGATAGATCAATTCGCGTTCAATCAAATCCTCCAAAATTTTGGCTTTCAAAGTTTCGGGTAATACCGCCGGATCTTGTCCCCGACTGCGAATCTCCAATTCCAGATCGGAGTCAGTAATCGATTCGTTATTGACTTTCGCCAAAATGTCGGCGTCAACACCAGACATTGTCATCGTCATGAAAAACAAAGCGAGAACGAGCGGGCGAGCAAAAGTAACATCCATGTGAGAACTCGACTTCAAAGATAATTTGTGTGAACTCAATGTGTGTTTCAGGATAACCGACTCGTGTTTGGAGATCGAGGTGAATCGGGACTCTTCGCGTATCTCCAGCCATCAATAATGGGGCGGTCGCTCATCCTCAGGGCTTCGCTGTTCCAGATCTTCCGAGAGCGTTTCCAGCCGATGCTCAAATTTTTCCTGAGCCGAACTGAGTCGGTCGATTTTCTGGTTCTGCTCGATCACAACGGCATTGAGCTGTTCTAACTCATATTGAACATGGGCAATCAGGGACTCCAAGTTGACGATTTTTTGAGTCAATTCGTCGGAATTTGTCACGTTTTGGTCTCTCGGCAGGAGGAAGAACGATCACGCAGGTGATTTCGACCGGAGCCATGAATCACGTTGCTGATGAACAGGGAAATGAACTATGATACAAAAATCAAGTGAGAGACCTTGTTTCCCGCCTCCTCCCTCCTGCCCGCGTTACGGACAACGAATGACCTCAACTACTATCTACAAAACATCTTACAAACATTTCCGTCCGTTCAGTCAATCTTCACAACATGAATGCAGCCGCTTGAGAACTGCACTTCTGGTCTTGCTCGCTGCGTGGTTGGGAAATGCTGCGGTGTCAAATGCCGAAATCCCCCCACCTCCTCCTTTACCGATTGAGGCTGATGAGAAACCACCGGCATCAATCCCAAAACCGATTGGTGCCATCTTCGAAGCACTCAATGTTCCCGAGGGTTTTGAGGTCACGCTCTACGCCGACGATGATTTAGCTCATGACATCTATTCCATGACGATTGATAGCCAAGGACGAGTTGTCGTCGCTGGTGCCGGTTATGTTCGCATCCTCAAAGATAACAATGGGGACGGGGTTGCTGAAACTTATACCCAGTTTGCGGACGGCCCTAAAAATGGTGCCATGGGAATGTATTTCCTCGGCCCCGATCTGATTTGCACAGGAGACGCAGGGTTGCTGCGGTACAAAGACACCGACCGGGACGACCGTGCCGATGGTGAACCGGACGTATTTCTGAAAATGAAAACGGGTGGCGAACACGACTCGCATGCGATTCGTCGAGGACCGGACGGTTGGTGGTATATCATCGCGGGAAACGGAGCGGGAATTACGTCGGCCTATGCCACGCTACCGACTTCTCCGGTCAAAGAACCATTTGCGGGTGCGTTGATGCGACTCAAACCCGATTTGACGGGGGGAGAAATTTACGCCGACGGACTGCGCAACGCGTACGATTTTGATTTCAACCATATGGGTGATCTCTTCACTTACGATTCCGATGGCGAACGAGATATTTCGTTGCCGTGGTATCGTCCGACACGGGTCTTTCATTTGTTGCCAGGTTCTCACACGGGTTGGATCAGTCGCAGTTGGAAGCGACCGAGTTCTTTTCTCGACATGCCTCCCGAATTGGGTGCCTTTGGACGCGGTTCCCCCACAGGCGTCGTCACCTATCGACACACCACCTTCCCGGAAGAATACCGTAACACTCTGTTCGCGATGGATTGGACCTTCGGACGAGTCCTGGCATTGCCAATGCGTTCTGAAGATGGAGTCTGGACTTCAAAACCGACCGAGTTTATGACGGCAAAAGGCCAATTCGGTTTTGCTCCCACCGACATGGCGATCGGGCATGACGGAAGTTTGTACCTGACCGTTGGCGGTCGCGGAACACGGGGGGCTGTTTTTCGTGTCACGTGGAAAGGAGAGACCTCTACAGAATGGTGGGACCAGGGAACGAAATTTCTATCGGACCTCGCCGCTGCTGAGATCCCCGAGTTCGACACACTGGAAGGGCAAGAATATCGTCGGGCCCAAATGTCTTGGTGTTTACAGGCTCCGCAGCCTTTGTGTAGTTGGTCGCGAGCGCGTTGGATGCCTGTCGCTCAACAATTGGGAGAGTCGTATTTCCGTCGTGCGGCTGTTGATCGACGACTTTCGACAGCAGAACGTGTTCGCGCCATTGAAATATTGACAGAGCTTTTTCAAGGCATTCAGCTTCCCACAATGGAAGTCCTCATGAACGACCCCGACACACAAATTCGTGCACGAGCAGTCTGGTCGCTCGGTCGGACATTAAAAACACAGGAACAACTCAATCAAGTGATTGCCTTTGTCGATGACGGAGATCCATTGGTGGTTCGCTCATCTCTCGAAGCCATTTTGACAGCATCGCCCGAACTCGACCTCGAACTGGCCTTACCCGCCATCGCACGACAGCTCGATTCCAAACAGCATTTTGTTCGACACTCGGCCGCGAGAATTGTCGCCCGCATGTGGCCCGACCACCTCGTCCGTATGCGAGAGATCACTCAGAACTCCGGTGCTCAAACGGCAATCAGTCGTGAGTTGGGAATCGCCTGGCATCGAGACCGTCCTTCTCGGGGAGGAATCGAAATCGGGTTGGCAATTCTGGAAGGAGAGTTTGAGCTATCACTGAAACAACAAGCCGTAAGGCTTCTGCAACTTTCACTCGGAGATGTAGGACCGTTCAAAGATCGAGCTCCCGTCCTTGACGGCTATGCCCCGCAATATTCTCTCAGTTCGATTGAGCGCTCACTCGATCCATATCGGGTGCGTGCGGCTAAGATTTATCCGAGTGGTGACGCTGACCTTGACCATGAGTTACTGCGTGTATTGGCGATTTTGCAGCCGTATAACATCGAATTACTCGACCGTATTCTTGAAGGAATCACGGAAGAGTCTCATCCGACCGACGACATTCATCGCCTAATTACTGCTGCCCGAATTCCCGTGGATCGAAGTTTTCCACAAACCGAGAAAATTGCAAAAACGCTTGTCCAAATCGATCACAAAATCGCAGACCGTGGCCTGAATCAGGATTCCAACTGGGACGACCGGATGAAGGAGCTTTTTGCCGAACTTCTGAAACACGATCCGATTTTGGCGGATGTGATTGTCGATCAGGAAGGCTTCGGACTTCCACCCCATGTGATGTATCTTGGAAAGATTACCGATCCCGGTTCGCTGCCGGAAGCTGTGGAAGGTTTCGCCAGACAAATTGGTGAACACTCCTCATACCTTTGGACGAATGATGTCATTTTTGTCTTGGGGGAATCGGAAAAGCCCGAACACCGGGAATTAGTTCGTCAGCAATTTGAGAATTATTCAGTTCGCAGCGCTGTCCTCTCGGTGATTGGCTCTGACCCGAGCCCCGATGACCGCGACTGGTTTATCAAAGGATTAGAAGCCCCCCTTGTCGAAGGAGTCCTCGCTTCCGCGCAAGCTCTCCAGAAATTAGGACCCACCGACGATCCACAGGAATTGTTTGCTCTTCTGTTTGCCGCACAGAGACTGAATCGTGCGAGTCGAGAATTTGAAGCGCGCGAAATCATCATGCAGATTTTGACCGGCGTTCTCGGCGAGGATTTTGGTTTTGTTACTGGAAAAGAAGGGCATCAACCGCAAGCTGAAACGATGTCAAAAATTGCCGCTGCCTTGAACAAAAAATACCCCGAGGCAGCCCGCCAACAACTCGGACAAGTCGCCGATCAACTTGATGCCGTCATGAAGATGGCTGCTGAAATTGAGTCATCGGGAGATATTGCACGAGGGCGTACCATTTTCGAGAAACGGGCATGCGCCCGCTGTCATGGTGGTCGAACAGCACTGGGGCCAGATTTATCGGGTGTTTCCAAACGGTTCGCTCAGCGCGATCTGGTGATTGCGATGGTCAACCCCGACCAAAATGTGTCGAGTCGTTACCAAACGACTATGATCGTCACGGATGAGGGAAAATCTTACGCAGGAATTATTGTCTACCAATCGGTGGATGGACTGATTCTGCGCGATGCGGAAAGCAAGACCTGGCGATTTGAAGCTCCCGAAATTGAGCTGAAACGACAAATGCCAAACTCGTTGATGCCAGCGGGATTGCTCAAGGACATCACTCCCGAGGATTTGGCCGATTTAATCGCCTATTTGAACAGCCTTTAACAGTCAATCGTCGTCATATCATGGACTCTTTACGCGACTGTGCTGTATGATAAAATCATCACAGAGTCATTTTGAGACAGAGTCATTTTGATTAAGAATTTATCCATGCAACAATTTCAGAACATTTTGGTCGGCGTTGATCTTTCATCAGGTGATCGGATTGCTGCTGACGAATTGAGTGCTGCCACACAAGAAGCGATTGACCAAGCTTTGGTTCTCGGAAAATCTTTGGGAGCCAAATTGACCTTCTTCGCGGGCATCGATATTTGTGCTCAAACCGAGGAACTCCTCGATGCCGATGCTGAGAGTGTACGAGCAACGGTCGATAATGAAGCGTTGAAAGTTCTCGAACATATCAAGCAACGCGCCGATGCCCAGGGAATTCAGGCAGAATGTAAATTCTCGCACGGCCACGGCTGGGAGCAGATGATTCGCAAGGTGATGCGTGACGATCACGATTTGGTGATTATCGGAACCAAACAGCACACTGCTCTCGGACGAACCTTGTTCGGGACGACCGGAACTAAATTGCTCCGCTATGCCCCCTGCCCTGTTTGGGTCACGAAACCGGGTCTTTCGGATCTCAGCGAGCTCGATATTCTCGTGGCTGATGACCTGGGTGATGTCGGTTTGCAATGCTTGAGAATGGCGATTAATGGTGGGCAATATTTTAGTACACGAACACACGTCCTCAATGTCATTGAACAAGATCAAGGAAGTTTTTTCCGCTCACAAATCAGTGACGAGAAGTTGGCGAGTTTCCGCGAGGCAAAGAAGAAAGAGGTTGAACAACAACTGGAACAAAGGTTGTCTGACCTCGATTACCGCACGTTGGAACTCGGCGTAAAAACTTATGTCGAGTTTGGATCTCCCGATGAACACATTTTGAAAATCATCGAAGAAGAACATATTGATGTTCTCGTAATGGGCACTCGAGCACGAACGGGAATCAGCGGTATGCTAATCGGCAATACTGCCGAGCGTTTACTGACGCAAATCCCCTGCTCTTTGTTGGCGGTGAAGCCCGAAGGTTTTGTCTGTCCGATCAAGCCGGATTGAATCTTGCTGTCTGGAAATTCAGGAATGAAAAGACAATGAACAAGGGCATCGAGAGCAGCTATCGTGATCATCAGAAACAATCAAACGAAGTTCAGGGGATCGGATTTGCTGTCATCACGCTCTCCGACACGCGGACTCCCGCCGACGATAAAAGTGGTCAACTCATCCAGCAGATGATCCATGAGGCTGGGCATCAAACAGTCTGTTACGAACTCGTCCCCGACGATCCCGAACGGATCGATGCGGCCATCAACGAGGCCCTCGCAAATCGCTCCGTTGAAGTTCTCATCACAAACGGCAGCACGGGCATTTCCTATCGAGACACCGTGGTAGAAGTGGTCTCACAGTTTCTGGAAAAAGAATTGAAGGGTTTTGGCGAACTGTTTCGCAATTTGTCTTACGAAGAAATTGGTCCCGCCGCGATGCTGTCTCGTGCCATTGGTGGAACGATTGGAAGACGTGCGATGTTTTCTCTCCCCGGTTCGTCAAATGCCGTTCGTCTCGGAATGAAACAACTGATTCTTCCTCAAGTGGGACACATCATTCAGGAACTGAATAAGGATTTACCCGGAGGCCTCGGGTAATGTCGGATCCTACCAAGGAGCGATCCACAAAGGGATTGTGGAAGCCCGTATTAAAAATCGGACTGACTCTGTTAGTGCTGGGTTTTGTGGGCCAACGTAGCTGGTCGTTAATCAAAGATCAGGACTTGTCGGAAATTTCAGTTTGTCCCGGATGGCTGGCAGTCTCTGCACTCTGCTATGGATTTGGGTGGTTACCATCGATTTGGTTCTGGCGGAACATGATGATCGGCCTCGACCAGAAACCAAATTGGTTACTGTCTGGCAAAGCCTATTTTGCAGGTCATTTGGGAAAGTACATTCCCGGCAAAGCCGGTGTTCTACTTATTCGGTCGGCAATCTTGAAAGAGCGTGGTTATCATTTCGCGATTGCCGTCCTGACATCGGCCTACGAAACATTGATCATAATGGGAGTGGGATTGGTCATCGCGGGAGGTCTCGCACCACTTTTAGTTCCCGAGTCGGCACTCATCGAACATGCTCCCCAGCTTCTGAACTGGAGATGGTTACCGGCAGCAATTCTGGTGTCGTCTGCTATGCTGGCAATCCCCATGATTACATGGTTACTGTCGAAAGTTGCGGGGAAATTTTCCCCTTCCAGAGCAGAGATTGCTCGCATCACACCCACTCAGCTTCTCAAAGGGTATGCCGTCTTTCTGGTTTCCTGGACACTCTTGGGACTCAGCTTAGGGGCAGCATTACAGAGCCTGTCAGAGGATTGGTTGTCGCTCTCTGACTTACCGCTCTGGATGGCGGCCATTTCGGCTTCAACTGTGATTGGATTTTTCGCGATTTTCACTCCGGGAGGACTCGGAGTTCGCGAAGGCATTATGCTGGAAGTTTTGCGCATTCAGCCGAGCATCTCAACCGAAGATGCGGCAATCGCTTCATGGATGTTGCGAGCCGTCTGGCTTCTGACGGAAGTGGCAGCGTTCTGCCTGTTTTGGTTGCTACTACGATGGAACGACCGGCGACAATCCACATAGAATAGTAGGTCCGGTTCCACCGGACAGAAACAATGTGCGACTTTTTTTGAGCCGCCAGCGAGCATAAACCCGCCGAAAGATTTGTGCTGGGACCAGTCCCAGCCTACCGCTGAAATTCACCCGATGCCTGCGGCTTCCCCTGCCAAAAAAGATATTCCGCTTTGTTAGCACATACATCCATTGACGAACTATGCGAGAATGCCGCTCACAACTTCGCCGTGAACGTCGGTCAAACGGAAGTCGCGCCCCGCATAACGGAATGTCAGTTGTTCGTGATCGAATCCTAACAGATGTAAAATCGTCGCGTGCAAGTCGTGAACGTGAACACGATCTTCGACGGCTTTCAGCCCCAACTCGTCGGTCACTCCATGAACATGACCGGCTTTCATACCGCCTCCCGCCATCCAGACGGTGAATCCGTCGGCGTGATGATCGCGTCCCTGTGTTTTGGTGACGGGAAGTTGAACTGTGGGAGTGCGGCCCATCTCACCACCCCAAATAACCAATGTGTCTTTGAGCATATCGCGGTCTTTAAGATCTTGTAACAAAGCGGCAATCGGTTGATCTGATTCTCGACACAAGCGTTTGTGTGAACCTTCCAAATTGTTGTGAGAATCCCATGGCTGACCTTTACCATGATAGACCTGCACATAACGGACACCTCGTTCGCAAAGTCGGCGGGCGATCAATGTCTGTCGTCCCTGAACGTGGTCGCCGTAGGCTTCGCGAATGTGTTTCGGCTCACGCGCAATATCAAACGCCTCGTCCGCTTCCGATTGCATACGGAATGCAAGTTCCAGTGATTGAATTCGCGCATCGAGTTTTTCATCACCGACTCGGTCCCGGCGATGAATCTCATTGAGTTGTTGGATGAAGCTGAGCTGCTTCTTCTGCTGATCGGGAACCAGGTAATCGTTTTGAGTATTGGCGACCAGCTCTTCTGGCTCAGTAAACTGGGAATCGATGTACGTTCCCTGATAGATGCCGGGTAGAAAACTGCTCCGCCAGTTGGCAGATTGTGCGGTCGGTAACCCGGTGGGGCACATCACTACGAAGCCCGGCAATGATTGATTCTCGGTTCCTAAACCGTACAAAGTCCACGAACCGAGGGAAGGTCGCGACTGAGCAATGTTGCCGCAGTTCATCATCATCAAGCCGGGCTCATGATTCGGTACATCGGTCACCATGGATCGAATTACGCAGATGTCGTCAATGTGGTCGGCGATTTTAGGAAGTAGCTCACTGACCTCGATGCCACTTTGTCCTCGTTTTTTGAATTTGAAAGGTGATGCAAACGCAGCCCCCCCCATCCGTTTATCGTTCTTATATTTCCCGTCCAATAACTGCTTGCCATGATATTTTTCAAGGAGCGGCTTGGGATCGAATGTATCGACCTGCGAAGGGCCACCATTCATAAACAGGTGAATCACACGTTTGACCTTGGCCGGAAAGTGCGGTTCTTTGGGTGCCAGTGACGAGAAAACAGGCTTCTCCTCATCAGCCGAGAGCAGCCCGGCTTCGGAGAATAAACTGGAGAGAGCGACGGCTCCCATTCCCAGTCCCGATCTTCCAAGCATTTCACGACGAGAAAGAGGAACTGACATATTGGCACCATTCTGGTGGAAAGGAGAGAACTTCCGCGTAGACTTTAATTATACCCTATCATATAAGTCGGCGACAAGATGCAGAATCCTCTCGTCAAGGTTTCAGGAATTCAGGTCAAAGGCTCGATGCAAACAGTCGTGGGCCTTTTCGCCATCAGCACTTCCCACCACCACACTCATCAAGATTTCGGACGTGTTGAGCATCGTGACATTGATGCCCGCCTGAAAAAGTGCCTGAAACATCTTGCGCCCGACATCGGTGTGACTCCGCAATCCGATGCCACGCACCGATAGTTTGGCGATCTCTTTTTCATAGCTGAGATCTGAATCGGGCCAATCTTCCAGTACCGCACGCACGAGGAGCAAGCATTGATCGAGGTCTTCTCTGGGTACGGTGAACGAAATATTAGTCCGGTTTTTCGCTCCGACATTCTGCACAATCATATCGACCATGATTGCACCATCGGCAACTGCCGAAAAAAGTTGCGAGGCAACGCCGGGAGAGTTCGGAAGATTGCTGATCGTGACCCGTGATTGTGCCTGATCAAGGTTCACATCACTCACCACAATGTCTTCCATGTTCGTTAAGCGGGCGACAACATCCTGCTCTAGCTGGGCTTGCTTCTCTTGGTCATTATTCGCTTCCGAGATTTTCTTGACGAAACCGATTCGTGGCGTCGGATGATGATCTTGCTCTAACCCAAACCCACGATGCACGGCCAAGACGGCATCGTCGGCGGAGTTTCTGTCCACCAAGACCGATATTTTAATATCGCTGGTCGTCACCATGCCAATATTGATGCTGGCCGCTGCAAGTATTGAGAACATTTCCGCAGCCACGCCCGTATGAGTTCGCATTCCCACACCGACTGCTGACACTTTGGAAACATTGGTCCCTGATTGAATTTCTCCTGCACCTAATTCATCAACCGCTGCTTGTGCTGCAGTGAGCGTTTCCGCAAGATCGTCTTGTGGAACGGTGAACGAAATTTCTGCGACTCCCCCAGAACTGACATCCTGTACGACGAGATCGATGGGAATTTTTCGTTCGGCCATTTGCGAAAAGATCACACTGAGAACTCCCGGCCTGTCAGGAATTTCTCCAATGGTCACACGCGCTTCGTTACGAATGAGTGCCACCCCATTCACAACGGATTCTTCTTCATCGGACGCGGGTGTAATCAATGTTCCTTCGGCATCGGAATAAGAAGGACGCACGCGCAACGGCACGCGAAATTTTTTGGCAAATTCAATGGAACGCGAGTGCATCACGCCAGCACCGACACTTGCCAGCTCCAGCATTTCGTCATACGAAATCCGACTCAGCTTCCGCGCTTCGGGAACGAGTCGTGGGTCGGTGGAAAAGACTCCTTCCACGTCGGTATAAATTTCACAGACATCAGCTTGAAGAACGGTCGCCAATGCGGTCGCAGTCGTGTCGGAACCACCACGACCGAGCGTTGTAATATTGAAGTCGTCGTCTGTCCCTTGAAATCCACAGACAACAACAATCGATCCATTGTCGAGATGCCGTTTCATCCGCTCGGTAGCAATCCGCTCGATACGGGCTTTCGTATGCGATGAATCTGTCAACACACCGACCTGACCACCCGTGAGACTGACCGCTTGCTCTCCGAGTGAGTGAACCGCCATCGCCATCAGTGAAACGGACTCTTGTTCACCGGTAGAAAGCAACATGTCCATTTCGCGAGGATGGGGCTGATCAGTAATTTCCGCCGCCAGGCTGACCAGTTCATCGGTCTTTTTTCCGCGGGCGCTGACCACCATCACGACTTGATGACCGGCTTTTTTTGCAGCGACGGCTCGTTCGGCAGCACGACGAATTTTAGTGGCATCGGCGACAGAGGTGCCTCCGAATTTTTGAACAATGATGGCCACAGCAGATCTTTCAAATTTTGGGTCAAGACGCGAAAACAGCGAGATTACTCAGTGTACTGTTCATGTTGATTGTCTCAAGTCCCACGCACCGAGGAGTTTATGCCTGCGGGACCAAAAAAACAGCGACAGCCGGAAATTCCGACTGCCGCCTAGAAGAGAAATGATCTCTGTCTGCCAAGAGAAAGATCATTCACTTTATTAACAATGTTAATGTATTGATCAGGGTGAATCTACTCCCCCAACCAAGAGTCTTACGCCGCTTGACGTTGTGGCATTTGAAGAATTGTCGGTTCTTCGGCAGATTGAGTCGCATCCAGAAACGCTTCGAAGACCTGCATATCGAGAGCCGAGGCTGACTCGTTTTCGGGATGGAACTGGGTTCCCAAGCAGAACCAATCACGTTCGATCGATTCGTAGGCTTCGATCACTCCGTCAGGACAAGTGGCCGAAACGCGGAACATCGGTGCCACCGCATCCACGGCCATATGATGTTGTGAGTTGACACGAATCTCTCCCGGTCCGTAAATCGCATCCATCCGTGTTTCTGGAATGATTTCCAGTACGTGGCGTGTGTTGGATTCTTGCTGATCGAAGTGAGGCAATGGTTTAGGTTGCTCTTCAGGAAGATGTTGAATGAGCGTTCCACCCATGATCACATTCAGTGTTTGCATACCGGATCCGATCGCGAGAATTGGCATCTTCATTTCTGCAGCCAACTTACACAGCCGACGATCAAAGTCTTCACGACGTAAGGGCATCGGTCGAACAGCGGGATGTTTTTCGAGTCCCATGCGAGAGGGGTCGATATCCATTGAGCAACCTGCCATCACAATTCCATCCAACTGGCTCAAAACCTGCTTCAGGTCATCATCATCGTTGTAAGGAGGAATGAGAATCGGAAGTCCACCCGCTTTGGTGACTGAATCGTAGTAGCCGGTATTAAACCAACTGAGAGCGTGAGTCTCTTGACGTGCTGCACGAAAATCGCCGCTGATACCGATGACTGGCTTGTTCATGTGAAATCCTTTTCCTGAAACCAACGCACTCCTTGTGCGTTTTGTGGAGTTGATTAGCCTGAGACATTTCAGACCAATCCTGTGTTGTGACGAGCTAATTCTGCTGACCGCAGGAAAAATCGGTTGCAGAAAAGGAGTCGGCAATGTGGGGCAGAGTCCGTACAATGAGCGTGACGGAAATCTTATGAACCCGCAAAGATGAACATCCTGTTCCTGTTTTCCAGATCATTCCCTTGATCCGTCGTTCGGTGTCAGCGATGATTTCCGAGATTCCTGTCAACAACAAGTTGAGAGGCCGCGTTCTTGGAAATTGGCTGAAATGGAGTTTTCAAACACCAAACTTGAACTAACCCTATAGTCACAGATCCATTCTGTAAAGCATTTTGACGATTTAGTAGATAATCGACCTTGCAATGGATCTGACCCCCAAGATCTTGTGGTCAACATCGTTTTCAATCCATTTAAGCCTTCATTTCATGAATTCACAGTCGTTTCAATGTGACTCGCTGGAACAGACCCAGCGTCTCGGAAGACGTTTGGGGAAAGCCGTGCAACCGGGAACCGTCATCTCGCTGGTCGGCAATCTGGGAGCCGGTAAAACCCAATTGACGACCGCCATCGCGACGGGGCTCGGCATCAACCCTGATGAGGTTTCCAGCCCGACATTCATGTTGATTCAGGAATATCAGGGACGCCTTCCACTCTACCACTTCGATACTTATCGCCTCAAAGACATCCACGAATTCGAAGACCTCGGCGTCGACGAATACTTCTTCGGTGACGGTGTCTGCCTGGTCGAATGGGGAGACCGCTTCCAAAAACTTTTCCCCGAAGACTTATTGCGAATCGAGATCCAGATTCTGGGAGAGACTCAACGACAATTCGAGATGACGGCCAACGGTCCATTAAGCGAACAATTAATCGCTGTGCTGTCAGACTGAGATGTCTTGACCGAATCACTGTGTCCCGCAAGCGTTCTCAAAATTGACGAAGATTCGCTTGGTTCTCCGTCGCCCCCACTTTCTCTGATGACCCCGCAATACTCACCATCAGAGAGGGGCTTCTGTTCGATCCCGGAATCAACTTCGTTTTTTTGTGGATTCCGAGAAGACATTCGCGTTAACTTAGGGTCTTCAAGAATTCGAATTTCACACACTCTACTGACTGGGTATCCGCATGCGTTTGAGTTGCAAGCTGAATGGTTTTGTGTTGGTTCTGTTATTGGTTGTAACGGTTCAACTCCAAGCGGACGACAAACCGACAAAGCTCAAAGGCTTAATCATCGCCGGTGGTTGCTGTCATGATTATCCCAATCAATCGACGATTATCTCTGAAGGTATGAGTCAGCGTGTCAGTATTTCGTGGGACATTGTTGTTGAAGGAGACGGCGGACGGGAACACAAAATTTCGGTTTACAAAAGCCCCGATTGGGCGAAACAATACGACGTGATTGTCCATAACGAATGTTTTGGTGGTGTCACCGATCCCGATTTCATTCAAGGCATTGTGAATGCCCACCATGCGGGTGTTCCTGGCATCTTTATCCACTGTTCACTCCACAGCTATCGGAATGCGGGTGCAGGGGCGGAAGGTTGGCGCGAATTAATCGGCGTCACATCGCGGAGTCATGAAGGGAAACGATCAGTCCTCGTCAAAAACCAAAATGCCGAGCATCCCATCATGCAGGGATTTCCAACCGAGTGGCAGACTCCCAACGGTGAGCTCTATAAAATTGAGAAAGAATGGCCCAACTGTATCCCACTCGCCAAAGCATACGGCGAAGATACAAAAAAAGACCATACCGTGATCTGGGCGAACACCTTCGGAAAAGCCAAGGTGTTTGGCACCTCTTTGGGGCATCATAACGAGACCATGAATAACGATGTGTGGCTCGATTTGGTTTCGCGCGGCTTATTGTGGACAACGGGGCACTTAAATGATGATGGAACCACTGCTCCCGGTTACGAAGGAACGGGCAAAAAGCCGATTGTGCTGGCCAAACCAACTCCCAAAGCCGATCCGAAATTCAAAAAGAAAACCAAAAAGCCATAATCACTGTAACTGGCCTGTTCTGAGGGAAGAAGAATTGAGCAATCTCTCAAAAAGATCAGACTTTGACAGTTCGGTGAGCTAAGTTTGGGTTCTGGGATCTTCCCGTATTATCAGAACTTGGCAGTATGAATCTGCACCAACAGACTAGCCGTAACATGTCTTCCTCGATCTCAGAAATGCCCAGCGCTGACTCTTCCTCAGAAATTCCCGTGGTGACCGACCCAAGATATCTGGAGATCGACCGTAAACAGCAATTGATCGCCGATTTGCTTGAGAAAAATCAACAGACGGCCCTGATCATCCAACAGCCGTGGAATTTTCAATGGTTGACTTCGGGCGGTACGAATCAGGCTCCCGATGGTCGCCTTTGTGCCGCGTTGTATATCACGAAGGACACTCGTGTTTTGCTGACCAGTAATGCCGATGCCCCGTGGATTTTTGACACTCAGATTCCACAACTGGGGTTTTATGTCAAGGAACGCAATTGGACAGAACAACCCGAAGATCTCGCCAACGATCTGTGTCGTGGTCGGCAAGTTGTGAGTGATACCGGAGTCGCCAGCACAAAGAATATTGACGGCGATTTACAGAAATTACGGGTGAGGCTTTCCTCGCGGGAGCAATCTCTTGCCAGAACACTCGGACAGGATTTGACCGGTTGTGTCGAGAGGTCGGCTCTGAAGTCCCAACCTGGGCAAACAGAGCTGGAAGTCGCCGGTGCAGTAACACATCGATTGATGGCTGCGGGAATTGAACCGGTGGGTGTTTGGGTGAGTGGTGATGGCGAGAATGAACGATATCGGGAATCAATCCCACGCCCTCAGCCCATTAATCGTTTTGCGACCATCACGGCAACAGGTCGTCGCGACGGAATTTGCGTCACAGTGAGTCGAATCATGTGTTTTGAGATTTCTGAGAAAACAGTCCCCCCCGCGTACCAGGCAGCCGCCATCAGTCAGGCGACAGGGATTTACTGGTCGCAGCCAGAAATGATGCTCGAAAAGATTTGGGAGCGAGTCACGCGCAGTTATGAAGTCAATGATTTTCCCGATGAGTGGAGGTTGAACGAACAAGGAGGACTTTTGGCCCAGCGACCGTGCGAACATCGCATCGTTCCCAACAGTCCGATACGTCTCAAACCTGGTATGCTCGTCAATTGGAGGTCGCAAGTTGGCCCCTGCTCGCTCAGCGATACCATTTTGGTGACAGATCAAGGGCCAGAATGGCTGACCAAAACCGAACAATGGCCTTTGTTTCAAGTGGAGATTAAAGGAGAAACCCTGTCCCGCCCTGCACTGCTCAAGTTCTAATCGAATTCTCCCGCTTGCTTCGCGGCGAACGTCTTTCCATAATCGCTGCTTCACCGAATTGTTTGATCTTCTTGCAGGAGCGTTTCTCGTGTCTGTTCAACTGAGTGACTTTGCACAATCTTTGACCGTCGAAACCGCATTTACGGTTCTGGCCATCGCCAAACAACTGAAAGCGGAAGGCAAAGATGTCGTCGAACTCGAGGTGGGAGACAGTCCGTTTGATAGTACCCTCTCGGCGAAATCATCGGGACTCGATGCGATCAATAATAACCAATCGCATTATTGCCCCTCCCCCGGTCTTCCCGAGTTTCGTGCCGCCGCGGCCGATTTTGTGAATCGTGAATTCAATATTCCTGCGAAGGCAGAAAACATTGCTGTCGGCCCCGGTGCGAAAGTCTTCGAGCAATTTTTCTGTGAAGCCTTTCTGAACCCCGGTGATGGCGTTCTTGTTTTCAGTCCTTATTTTCCAACATACGTTCCCAACATCGAACGACGTGGAGCACGGATCGTTCTTTCTGACTTAAAACGTGAAAATGCGTTTCGCCCCAGCCTTGATGATATCGAAAAATTCATCAACGAGGACGAACAGCCAAAAGCAATTTTTCTCAACACACCACACAACCCGACCGGGGGTGTCGCCACTGAAGAAGATATGCAGAATCTCGCCGACCTGGTGCGAGGAAAAAACACTGCCGTCTTCAGTGACGAACCTTATTGTCACATGGTTTGGCAAGGACAGCATCATTCCATCTGTGCCCAACCAGAGATGCTCGAACAGTCGGTGGCTGCGTTTACTTTCAGCAAGTCGTACAGTATGAGCGGTTGGCGTCTCGGGTTTTCCGTTTCATCTCCCGAGATCACAACAGCGATCAGTAAGATGATCAATACAACACTCTCATGCACCCCACCGATTGTCCAACTCGCCGGTAAAGCCGCGCTCGAGAAAGACAGTAGCGAACGTGATGAAGTGATGCAGAAGTTTCGACAGAAGGTCGAATTACTGACCGATGGTTTGAACAAAATTGATGGCGTCGAAACATTACCTCCCCTGGCCACATTTTATGTCTTTCCCAATGTGGCCCCCATCTGCAATCGATTGGGGATTACCAGTCATGGCTTAGCCCTTTATCTGCTGGAAGGCGCTGATGACAAGTTCGGCGTCGCTTGTTTGGGGGGAGAGTGCTTTGGAGATGCCGGGCATGGTTTCTTGCGATTCAGTTGTGCGGAAGCGAACGAAAGGTTGTTACAAGCGGTCGAATTCCTGCCCGAAGCGATCAGCCGAACTGAGAGGATTCAGGCATTTTTAGAGGAACGCCCCCAGTATCGTCTTGCAGATCCTTATCCCGAACCGGCATGATGGATTGAGTCAAGAAACAGGTACAAAATCGCCGACATGAACAGTATTGTGCCACTCAATCGCCAAAACCCGATTCCCAATCTGCTCCTCGCTGTTGGAGCCGCGCTGGGGGTCTATTGGTTCGCCCTGTTCGTGTTGACCCATCTGCCGCCCGAATTGCTGTTACGAGGGTTTTCCTCCTCCGAACAGATGCTCGCAAATGGCAATGATAAAGTAATGCATTTCATTGCGTATGCTGGTTTGTCATTTCTGTTTGCGTTTTGCCAGTGGCTCCGCGGCGTTGATGACCGTCGTCTGATTCGCCTAACGCTTGTCATACCGGGACTGTATGCAATTCTCGATGAGCTGCTGCAAATCCCCGTACGACGCTCTGCCGACCTGATGGACTGCTTCGCGGACTGGTGTGGAGTGCTCATCGGTCTGGCTTGTTTTCTTTTGGCCAGAACCGTTATGACACAATTGGCTGGACGAGTTTCTTCCGCGGAAGCGTGACTCGATTTTTTGAAATGAGGCTGGAGTGAGCGAATTACAAATCCGCACGATGACCCGTGAGGACTGGCCCGATGTTGCCGAGTTAATCCACGTTTCGACCAATTACTGGTACGAAGCCAATCGCAACATGCGGATCTTTCGATGCCGACCCGATCAGGTCGCTCTTTTTTGCCGTGTGTACGAAGATCTTGATCCCGGCTGTTGTCTGGTGGTCGAACATCCTGAAACAGGACGCATCATCGGCAGTTGTTTTTATCATCCGCGTGAGACACATATTTCGCTGGGAATCATGAACGCTCATCCCAGTTATTTCGGGATCGGAGTGGCCCGCAAGCTTCTGGAAGAAATTTGTCAAATCGCCGATGAACGGCAACTTCCGTTGCGACTTTTTTCCTCAGCCATGAATCTGGACTCGTATTCGCTCTACAATCGTGCGGGGTTTTCTCCTTATGCCTCATTCCAGGATATGTTTCTCGATGTCCCCGCGGAGGGATTGGCTGTCAGCGTTCCGGGAGTGAATCACGTCCGCGATGCGACTCTCGACGATCTTGTAGAAATCGTGAAATTGGAAGCCAAGCTAGCCGGCATCAATCGGGAGAAAGATTGGCGATACTTTCTGGGCAACTCAGAGGGGATCTGGCATGTCTCGGCCTACGAAACACCAGACAATGAACTTTCGGGAGTCATCGCTTCCATTGCCGATCCCGCAAGCCGAATGATTGGTCCTGGTGTTGCAAGAGATGAAGATATTGCCGCAGCGTTATTATTATCCGAACTTAATCAACATGCGGGAGAAACACCCGTCTGGTTGATCCCGACCGAATGTCAGTCTCTGGCTCAGACGCTCTACTCTTGGGGTGCGCGAAACTGTGAATTGCATTTCGGTCAAGTGCGTGGTGGTCGCGCAGGGTTTCAAGGTGTCCTCTTTCCGACATTCATGCCTGAAACGGCATAACAGCCCCACTTTCTCGACTTTTCCTCAAATCTGTACAGAGTGACCATCCGGGGATTCTGGACATCACACTCAAAAGCGCCGATACTAGAGACGACAAAGACTCTTATTGTTAATTGGTTATTCATGCGACGCACATTGCTCAAATCCAAAATTCATCGCGCCACCGTGACGCAAGCCGACCTCGACTATGTCGGCAGTGTGACGATTGATCAAGCATTGATGAAAGCCGCCAATATCGTTGAGCACGAACAAGTGCAAATCTACAACATCACCAATGGCAACCGCCTGACAACTTATGCCATTCACGGCGAATCTGGTTCGGGAGTCATTTGTATCAATGGTGCGGCCGCCCATCTGGCAACGGAAGGCGACTTGGTGATTCTCGCGACCTACGCAGAGTATGATGAATCAGACATTGAGACTCATCGTCCGTTAGTCGTCCATGTGGATGAAAATAACATCGCAGCCGCCCCCTCGCTGGTCTCTGAAGCAGACCGGCACGAGTGTTGATTTGAGGTTCGACGATGTCTCGTCTGTTTGTTGTGATTCCTGCTGCCGGCCTATCTCGACGGATGGGAGAACCCAAACTTCTCATCGATTTGGGTGGCAAGCCGATGATTGCCCATCTGCTCGAAACGCTGCAAGCGTCTTCGGATGTGAGTCGAATTGTCATCGTCGCCAGATCGGATGATAGCGATCTGTTGGAAGTCCTGAAACAACATGCTCACAAGCGGCTGACAGTCATTACGCCTGTCGAGGAGCCTCCCGAAATGCGAGACAGCGTCGAATTGGCACTCGCAGCCCTCGATCTGTGGGAATCTCCGACTTGGGAAGATTCTTGGGCACTTCTGCCTGCCGATCATCCTCTCATCACACCAGAAACCTTCCAGAATCTTTGCCAAGGGTGGAAAGACTCCGCGGCAGAAATTCTGATTCCAACGGTGAACGAAAAAGGGGGACATCCGACATTTTTTCGCTGGCCGGTCTCGGAAGAAGTCGCCAGATTACCTTCCGATGAAGGGTTAAACTCAATTGTTCGATCTCATCCAAGCCGGGTTGTCAATTGGCCATCCAATGCGGAAGAGCTGTTGTTCGATCTGGATACCCCCGAAGATCTGGAACGGGTACGCCAATGGTGGTCGCAACGACACATAGGTGACTAAACTCTCTTGAGCCGCCTGCTTGAATCCTGCACCGATCATTCTAAACTGTAATCCAGTGATCCACTTTTTTAGACTGACAGTTCATGGCTGCCTCCGAAAACAATTCCGCATCCAATGATTCCCCCATGAACCCCGGTGGAACCATTGAATCTCCCGAGAATCTTCCTCCCGTTGAACCTCCTTCGGCGGGATTTATCATCCAATTGTTCGTCGTCCCTGCATTGATTGTCGGTGCGGTGATTGGTGTTTGGCTATTATTTGGACGACTCGCAACCAACGATCAGGACTGGGAACGTCAGGTCAACGAATTGCGCGTCGATAATAACAATCGTCGCTTTCGAGCCGCCTATAGCTTGACCCAAATGATGCAAGCCGATCTACATGCTGGCGAAGAGTCGGCCAACCTCAAAGAAAATGAGCAACTTGCCACACAATTGGTCGACGTCCTCAACGACAATCTCATGGTTCCGTCGCAGTCGGAAGAGGATGTCAAACTTCGCTCCTATCTGATTCGCGCCCTTGGCTGGCTCGATGTTGATACGGTGACATTCCCGGTGTTGATCGAGGCCATGAAACCTGAGTTCGATCTGGAAACACGGCAGAACGCCATGACAGCGATCTCATTCATTGCAGGCCGTGATTTTGAGGAAGGTGATCCGCTCCAGAACGACAAAATCACAGCAGCCTTGGTAACTGGATCGCGTGATGAAGATCCAGTCATACGACGCGCGGCGGCATTTTCTCTCGGGTTATTAGATGACGATCAGGTCGATCAGCGACTGAGGGTCTTACTGCAAGATAAAGACGAGTTTGTCCGTGTGAATGCGGCCTTGGCTTTGTCACGCCAAAAGTCGACCGCGGGAATCGGTGTTCTCGAACAGCTTCTCACCACAGCGACAAAATCGGAACCCATCAAAGAGACAAATGCTGCCGATCTCGATGCCAGTAAAGCGGCCAACATCGCAGAAATCGAGCTGGTTCTGAAAACCAAGTATGTCGTGATTGCGATCCAGGAACTGGCTCCTCAACTCTCTGACTCAGAGAAAGACCGAATCCGACCTCTCATCAAAGATTTGTCGGAGAACTTCCGCGAGCCGAGCATTAAGCTGGCCGCCCAAAACGTGTTGAAATCGCTTTAATTGCTTCGCGCGTTAAGTTCCCGATGATCGACAAGACGCGCTACGTCTTCACGTTCAGATTCGCAAGTGATTTGATGATCGCTCTTTGCGCCATTTTTCCAACGTTGTCAAACTGGCGAAACTCTGAGGGTCGTTCGGATTAACGGGCCTCGCGAAATTTACTTGGCGCGCGAACGACCGAATCTTACCCAAACCTCCTGACAACACTCTCTTCTCAGGCTTATGCTAAAGGAGTAACCCGAAGAACCGGGGCGAGCTGAGGGTAATTCCGGCTGTGACTACTGTAGCTGTTTTACTTGCTCGCACGATTTTGTTCATAATCGGGGAAGAGGCGGGAAGAGTCTAAACCACGAACCACATCAAGAGTCATTTGAAACGGGAGAACATTATGAGAAGTTTCATCGCCACAACGGTGATGGTAATGGCCTGTCTAGCCGGGGGACCGGTCGAAGCAGGCTGGTACTGTGGAGCGACCAGTTATCGTTGTTGCCCACAACCTTGCCAACCGACTTGCTGTTACACGTCTTACAAAGTTGATCGACAAACCTGCTATCGCACGGTTCAGGAAACCGTTTACGAACCAGAACAGTACACGGTCCAACGAACCACCTACAAACCGACTTGGGAAGAGAATCAAGTCACCTGCTATCGTAACGTGACAGAGACCGCGTACGTCGAAAAGAGTTACACGGTTCAACGCCCCGTTTACGAGACCAGCTATGTCGAAAAGAGCTACACGGTTCAACGTCCCGTCTATGAAACCAGCTACGTCGAAAAGAACTATACGGTTCAGCGACCGGTCTGGGAAACCTGCGAACGTGAAATTCGTCGTACCGTCATGAAGCCGACGACGGAAGTCGTCCAACGACAAGTCTGCAAAACCGTCATGGATCGTGTCGAAGAGACGGTCAACGTCCAACGCTGTTACACGGTCATGAAGCCTCACACCGTACAGAAAACACGCTGCGTTGATCGTGGTCGCTGGGTGACTCAAAAAGTCTATCACCCCGGCCCGTGTGTTCCACGATGTGTGCAAACCTGTTACGGACCGCGCATCCAGATGGTTCAGACTCCGGGATTCTGTACCACCAAACGAAACTGGTGTGCGAACGTCGTCAACGAAACGTACAACTGCACGGTCATGCGACCCGAAGTCGTTCGTCAAAATTGCCCTGTGACAGTTTGTAAAGTCGTTCCTCGACAAGTCACCGAAACCGTCAGCTACAATGTCTGCAAGATGGTTCCGACCGTCCAGGTTTGCAAAGTGCCCTACCGCACGTGTCGCATGGTTTGCGAACAGAAAACCTGCAAAATTCCGATTCGTACCTGCAAAATGGTGTGCGAGCAGAAGACCTGCAAAGTTCCTGTGCGTAGCTGCAAAATGGTGTGCGAACAAAAAACCTGCAAGGTTCCTGTCTGCACGACTCGAAAAGTCCCTTACAACGTGACTCAACGAGTTTGCAAAATGGTGGCCTGCAACGAAGATGTGACTTGCACCCGGATGGTTGCGAAATGCGTCCAGAAACAAGTCCCTTACACGGTTTGCAAGATGGTGCCAGTTCAAGTCTGTCCGACTTCAAACTGCAACACCTGCAATGGAGACTCAGGAGTCCAACAGGAATCGGCCAAGCCGACTCCCACTCCCGATAATCCTCCTAAAGCGAATGCGGAAGCATAAAGCTGAAACGAGAATTCTCCTCACGGTCGAAGATTAGACTCTCCCGCTGTGAGAAAACCCTGGTCGATCTTATGATCGGCCAGGGTTATTTTTTTGGGTTGCAGGAATTCAAAAGCACCAAACGATCTACTTCAAATCTTTCGCTTGGATCGGGTTATCTTTGTGGATGACATCAGGCCCTTTCCCGGCTTTTTTCTCGTAGTATCCGTCGCCTGCTTTTTCATATTTTGTGAAACCCAGTTTGTCGAGTTTCTTATTGTCTGAGCTGTTTTTCTGCATCGCAGAATCGGACCACGAACCACCGATAAAGCAACCGGTAATCACTTTCTCAACCGCCTCACCGGTCTCGGGATGTTTCGTCAGAGGTTTATCTGACATTTGCTGAAAAACCTCAAACTGTTCCCCACGCTGACCGTCTTCGCCAATCACCTCATAGATGTAGAACGGCATCTTTCTTTACTTTCTGTCTCGAACGTATCAATTTTGCATCTGGCATCATTCTATGCCGTCAGCAATCGGGGGAGAAGCGAGAATTGGTGGGGAAATCCGTCTCGCCCAAATCTGGCCCGATCATTACACTTCTGCCGACGATCTCCCCTCAATTCGTATCATCAGGAGAAGAAAATGTTTGGATTTGTTTCCAAGAAGGACAAAGAAGCGATTCAGAGAAGAAAATCCCGCAAACGGAAGCTGATCCTCCTGTTGATCTTTTCTCCGGTGATCTATCTGCTGGGAAGTGGCCCGGCCTTATGGAGCCGATCTCAAATCTCTAACAAACAGTGGAAGAAAGGCGTCATCTATTATGTCGCTCCCGTCATGTGGCTCAATTACCAACTTCGAAATCGATCCATGATTGAAAAAGTGGGAGCCATCGACCTGACTCGTTCGGACAACACTCAATGGTATGACTCTCTCGAAACTTACTGGAGTTATTTCGGCAAGGGTACCGTTTCGGAAGCCAACAAGATCACCATGATGCTCAAGATCAAATTCCGTTAGAGAGTTTCAAAATGCGTTTGCAACCATTCCGCAAATTCCAACGGTTTACAATTCTATGTGGACTTCTGGTGATTGGTGCGTCTCTCTATTGGGGCAGGGTGGCAATGTTGCCAACGGTCGCCGTCCCACCTGTGATATCCGAGACAACTTACAATCCCTGGATACGGGTGGCGCTAACAAACTCTCCTGTCAGGTCAGTTGAATTGCGATGCCACGGAGCGGTCACAATTTCATCCGCCAACTCGTCCGATGTTTTGCAGCGTGCTGATAAAATCTCCGTTTCAAAAGTCTCCTCAACACCAAATGGAATCCAGATTGGCAATCTTCACGTTCCCGCGACACGAATCGAGATCGCCGTTGATCGCGAACCGGGAATACGCGTCAATAACCATCTCTATCGAGGTAAGATTCATCTGTACCGAATGCGTGACGGTCGCCTGCGCGTCGTCAATGTCGTTCGCTTGGAAGACTATCTCGCAAGCGTCGTTGATAGCGAGATGCCAAGAGAGTTTGGGCAAGAGGCCAGAAAAGCCCAGTGCATAGCCGCTCGAACCTATGCGCTCTACCAACAACAGCAACGAAACTCACATCCGTATTTCGATCTGTATGACAGCACGCGCAGTCAAATGTACTTGGGAGTCGAATACCCTGGTCCGCAGGGACAACGCTGGGCGGGTGAATCAAAATCCAGTCGTCGAATTGTGAATGAAACGCGTGGGATTGTGTGCATTTATAACGACACAATTTTCTGCACATATTTCAGTGCGGCCTGTGGAGGAAAAACCATTCAAGGCACCGATCTGTTTGCGGACGCGGCATCACCGGTCAGTCCCGTCATGTGTGAGTGGTGTGGAGATGCAAAATTGCATCGCTGGGAACGCCGTGTGACGACTGAGCGATTTCTGAAATTGTTTGATTCGCAAAAACTGATCTTGAGCGAGAATGCTCTCGCGGTCAACGATATGGCCACTTCAGCACTCGAAGCGAATCCTAAAGATACGATTCTGATTCAGCAGGATGATACGACGATTGAACTCCAACGACACAACATTCAACAACGCTTAGGCGCACACGTTCTGCCGAGCCCGCTATTTCAGGTGATACTACAAGGAACTGACGTGGTGTTCCGTGGTCGTGGACATGGCCACGGTGCGGGTTTTTGCCAATGGGGAGCGCGCGGACAGGACAAGCAAGGGCACGATGCCCAAAAAATTCTGCAAATCTATTATCCCGGTTCTCAACTTGTTGAAATGGCCAAGCAATAAAGGGTGATTGCGTTCCTCAGCAATTTCGTAGTTGACTACAAGCGATACCAGAGAGAGACTGAAGACTCAGTCAAGTTTTTACGACCTATATTGAGGCACCTCTGAGATAACACCTGCCTCACAGGAGAGTCATGATGAAGTCTCCACGAATTGTGTCGGTGATCCTCTGTTTGCTGCTGATGACGCAAGCCGAGGCACAACAACCGAGCAACAAGTACATCGGCCACGAATCGGCCGCCTATTCGGTGATACTTAGTCCTTCCGGCCAACGAATGGCGAGCACTGGTTTTGATGGAACGGTTCGTATCTGGAACCATAACACCCAATCGATGATCACATCGTTTCAGGAACACACCGGTATCGTGCTGACCGCGGCATTCAGTCCCGATGAAACAATGCTTGCTTCAGGAGGACTCGACCGAGATATCCGTTTGTGGGACGTCCCCAAATCTGAACCGGTCACCGTTTATGACGTTGCAAAATTTCCCGTCACGACGGCAGTGTTTGGGCGCGAAGGAAAATTTCTCGCACTCGCAGGAGCCGAGGGAAAAATTATTCTCTGGGACACGATGGAGCAGACGATCGTTGCTGAGTTAGAGTCTATCATTACCGACCCACAATTGATGGCCATCCATCAGGATGGAAAATCAATCGCCATCGCAAACGCTGCCGGTGAGATGGAAGTCTTCAGCGGTGAGGAGTTGCAGACACGCACACGTTTGCGATCACATCGTGGTGGGGTCACGGGATTGTTGAGTTCCGGTTCGAGTTATTATTTCACCGTTGGGCCAGACAATTATTTACGTCGCTGGCCCATCAGCCCTCAAGAAACGACTCGCTGGGAAACGTCGGGCGAACAGTTTTCTGTTGCGGTCGTTGATGAGAATGGCAACCGACTCGTCACCATCAGTAAAAACAACAAGGTCCAAATCTGGGACGTGAATCAGGGCAAGCCAATTGGCGAGGTCAAAGAACTCAGTGGTGCGGTTACACAGCCGGTCATCTCAATAGATACACAGTTACTCATCCTGCTCACAGACAAGCAGACACCTCACGTCATTCAGATGTCTGACGGAAAAATCCTGAGATCCCTGCCGAAATTCACCGCTCCCGTGACGGCTCTGGCCCTTGCCCCCAACAAGACACAACTGGCCGCCGGGTTTGCAGATGGCAGCGTGAGTGTCATTGAAACGACCGAGGGGAAAGAACTCCATAAATTCTCAACAGGTACTAAGGCGGTCTCTCAGCTTGATTGGCACCAGAGTTCTCAACAACTCTTTACCGCGTCAGAAACAGGTCAGGTCCAACGCTGGGAAGTCTCCAAAGCCGCGCAGTTGGCCGAGTGGTCCACAGATTCTCCTATCACGGCCATGAAGTACAACTCGCGTCAAAAGCAACTGGCTGTCGGATCAAGACAGGGAAAGCTGTTGACGCTTTCAGCAGAGAAACTGGAGTTAGTCACTGAGTTTCACACACACGCGGTCTTCGTAACTCATGTGGACTTGCGTTCCAATGGCGACACTCTCATCTCGTCAGATGCTGATGGACTTATCACAATCTGGGAGACAAAAACGTCGATTCCTCGCGAACATTATGCATTTGCAAAGGAGACTCTGCTCTCTAGCGTACGGTTAGGAGATGGCTCCTCACTCACAGTGGCCTCCACGGGAGAAATTTCGCGTCAGAAACCACTCGTCAATTTTATAGCAAATATTGGGGAGAGCTCTGCCCGTTTGATGACTCTCTCCGACAACATGAACGAAGTCACGATTCTGTGTGAAGATGGAAGTCTGAAAACATTTAACGGCAATAACGGAACTCCAGGAAAAGAGTATGGGGGACACGACGGAACGATCACTGCCATTGCCTATGCTCCCAGCAACAATCATTTTTATGCCGCCAATCAAAAGGGAATGATTTATGAATGGCGAACATCCAACCATCGTCTCGAACAAGCCTACGGCGTTGGAAAACCGATCCGCGATTTACAATTGACACGGGATTCCAGCCGCTTGATTGCCACAACCGAGGGGCAGGAAATTCGCTGCTATCCTGTGGAGCGGGCCGAACAGAACGAACGCATCGACCCTCAGAAACTTTCTCCTACAGTTCAGGAGTTAACCTTCACAACTAACGCCCCTTTATCGTACGGAATCCGCGAAGACCATGAAACCGGGTGGAGCATCACACCCGATGGAAAAGTGCAGGAATGGAGGATGGCAGACTCCAAGTCTGTCGCTCGTTTGAGAGGACATGGAGGGCAGGTTTATGGCGTTGCATTTTCTCCTGACGGCACTCGGTTGGTCTCCGTTTCGAGTGATAAGTCTGTGCGACTCTGGGATCCTGCTGAAAAGAAAGCGATCAAAACTCTCGCGACTTATGATCAAGTGCTCTATGACGTTGTCTACTCGCCAGATGGAAAGTCAATCTTCGTCTGTGGAGCAGATCGTGTTGTCCGAGAAATCGATGCTGAGTCAGGGCAGCTTAAACAGAACTACGAAGGAAACGATGAAACGCTTTATACAATTGACATCACCAATGACGGCAAACAGATCTGCGCTGCCGGTACAGGACTTGGCCCAGACAGAGAAATTCTGATCTGGAATGTCGGAGGCTCGCAGCCACTCTTCACCTTGCCCATGAAAACTGACAGCATCTATGCTCTCCAATTCGATCAGGCGGACGAAAATTTGTTTGCGGTTGGGTACAACGGTCACATCGAAAATTTTTCGGTACGTCAGAAGAAAACAACCGGCACCCTGGATGTCCCTTATGTGTTGTACTCTGGATGCCTGTCTGCCGATGAAAAGTCTTTGATCTTGGCCAGTGATCGGAAAGAGATTCTTACCTATCCGCTCCCCTGAGAGATGATCTCTAAACTGTTTTGGGTAAGAACCTTATATCATTTTCGCTGTCTTCTAATGATCTTGCTCGTGTGACCGGACTTTGATACAACTCCCGCTTCAGAAACGCCTTTGGAAAACTGACGGAGAGGACAACGATGTCCACACAATCAACGACGAAATGGAAGACTTGGTGCTGCTGGGCGGGAGCACTGCTGCCTCTGCTATTGGCCATGGTCGCTCATTGGGTTGGTCCTCAGGCGCAAGCCGCGTTGGAAACGCGCGAGTTACCCGCGTTGGCGTTTTCTCAATATCTTGTCGATGACGGAGAGCCAGAAGTCAGCCCCGTCTATCGTGCTCATTACTATTTCCAGAACACGAGCGATCATCCCGTCACCATCAAAGAGCTGCGACCGAGTTGTGGTTGTTTAAATCCTCAACTTGAAAAACGGGAATACCTGCCGGGTGAAGAAGGAAAGTTTATGATCCGCGTTGATCCGACCAAAGAAAAGCCAGGACCGCGCGAGTACTTTGTCGATGTCGTCTATGAAGATCCCGATCCTCACGAAATTCGCGTCACCTATAAATTGGTGTTGCCCGCTCGTAGTGTTGAGATCACCCCCAAAGCGTTAGTTTTCTATCAACTGGATGGCAACACAGCAGAGACCGTCCAGGATGTGAAAATCTCTGATTACCGGTCAGAGCATTTCAAGATTCTCTCGATGGAATCCACGTCACCACTGGTACGTGCGATGTTGGTCAACGAAAAGGATGACGATTCTGGCAATCGGCATCATGAACTCAAAGTCGTCGTGAAAGGGGATGTTCCCCCCGGAACGAGTCGCGCTTTGATCAATATTCGCACCGATGATCCACAATTTAATCTCTTACAGTTACCGATTCTGGTCAGCGGTCCGAAACCAAAAGTTTCAAAAGACGATTTGCCGTTGAAAGTCGACCCTTCGTCATTATTTTTGAAAGCAGACGCAGATGGAACCGTGACGAGTTCTGTCACGTTTTACGATTTCCAACCCACCCCTGCGAATTTGAAAACGGTCACTCTGAATTCAATCGAAGGAACGGTCGATACCGGGGAAGCCAAAACAAGCACACTCGGTCCTCTCGTCAAACAACGTACCATCAAATTGTCTCTTCGAATCCCCGAGAATATGCAGGAACAAAAAGGTTTACTTGTGATCGAAACCGATTCTCAACTGCAACCTCGACTGGAAGTTCCCGTCGTCATTCAAGCTCCCTGAGCAACTTTCACTGTTGCAGACTTTACGGGGCAGGGCACCATTTGACATGATGACTGCATGACTTCTTTCAAACCACTCGATCATCCCGCCGTCTGGCGCGGTACGGAACTCTTCTCCCGCCCAGATTGGGAAGTTCATCTGACTGACACTGACCGTGCGGAAATTCGAACCGCGTTATCAGGTGTTGAAGAGCAGCTTCCTGAGCAATTTGCGAAAGAGGATTTTGCGATTCCAGCGTTATCAAGCAAGCTGGAACAGATTCAGCAGAATCTCGAACATGGTTGTGGTGCCTGTTTCATTCGCGGTACTGATCTTTCGAACTTAACGACAGAACAAAGCCAGAAACTTTTTTGGGGACTGATGTGTCATATTGGCACGCCGGTCTCTCAAAGTGCCGACGGAGCACGTATTTTCAGCGTGCGCGATGAAGGTTTCAAGATGGGCGATATTCTGGCTCGCGGCCCGAATACTTCCAAAAAGCTCAGCTTTCATACCGACCGTTGCGATGTGATTTCTTTCCTGACAATGAAACAGGCGAAGTCGGGCGGCGAAAATCAACTTGTTAGCTCAATGCACCTATACAATGAAATCGGAACACGCCGACCTGATTTGTTAGAAGTTTTGCAACAGCCGTTTTATTACCTGCGCCATAACGTCGATCAAGGAAATGACAGACCGTGGTGTCGCCAGCCGATCTTCTCTCTGTACGAAAATCATTTTGCTTGTAATTTTTTGAGAGTGTTAATTGAGCGGGCGGCCAACTCTGACGATTTACCCGACCTCTCTGACAAGCAGGCCGAGGCACTCGATTTTCTCGAAGAAGTCGCCGCCGAGCCGGATAACCACGTCACTTTTCGTCAGGAGCCAGGAGATTTATTGCTGGTTAACAACTGGGTCCTGTTACATCGCCGCAATGAGTTCGTAGACTTTGACGATCTCGATGAACGACGACATCTGCTGCGAATCTGGCTCTCTATGCTGAACAGCAGACCACTCCATCCCGACTTTGCAGGCAACTACGGAGCGACCGCCCCCGGAGCGATTCGCGGTGGCATGAAAGCCCGGTCAAAAGACTGAAACTGCTCTCTGACTATTTCACAGGACTGACGTGAGCGGAGATGTTGGTGAAGATGTAGACCTGATTTTGACCGCTCCAAGGGCCGATGTCTACGATAATTCGTCTAATCGACTTTTACTGTCGCCAATGGAATCGACTTTCGCGCCGACTCGGTCCAACATCGACAAGAACAAATTGTTCATCGGAGTTTCGACATCGTATTGCAGATGTCGACCGGTGCTGATCGTGCCTCCTGCCTGGCCCGCCATGATCAACGGTAAATCGTGATGTTGATGACGATTGCCGTCGGACAAACCGCTACCGTAAACAATCATGCTGTTGTCGAGCAGGTTTCCTTCCCCTTCAGGAGTCGCTTTGAGACGATCAAGGAAGTAACCGTATTGATCGATGAGAAACCCGTCAATTTTGCGAATGTTATCAATCCACTCTTCATTATCTCGGTGATGAGATAGCGAATGATGGCCTTGTTTGACACCAACATTTGTGTAACTACGGTTGCTCCCCGCATTCGCGAGCATGAATGTGGAAACGCGGGTGGCATCCGTTTCGAAGGCGACCACCAAGATATCAAACATGAGCCGAATATGTTCCTGCAAGTCACTTGGGACACCTGAGGGAAGTTTGAGATCGGGTGGCTCGATTTTTGGTGCAGTCTCTGCACGGACAATGCGTTGTTCGATATCACGAATACTGGTGAAATATTCGTCCAGCTTCTGTCGATCTGTTTGTCCCAGTTTCTGTTTCAGACGATTTGCGTCAGCCGCTACGATGTCCAAAATCGATTTGCGGTTGCGCATCCGCTCTTTGCGTGTCTGCTCGTCTCCGGTGCCGAATAGACGTTCGAATGCCTGACGCGGATTGATCTCTTTCGCGGTTGGTGTCGTGGCTGTCTTCCAGGAAATGTTGCCCGAGTAAGCGCAACTGTAACCAGAATCACAGCTACCGGCATTCTTTCCTCGTTCGATGCCGAGTTCTAACGAGGGGAGCCGTGTGAGATGACCGATATGCTGGGCGGCCGCCTGATCGACTGAGATGCCAACTTGCACTCGGTCAGAACTTTTCACCGGATGTTCACCGGTCAAAAACGTCGAAGCACAGCGTGCGTGGTCACCCGCTCCGTCTCCTTTAGCGCGACCATTGTCCTGAGCGAGTCCCGTGATGACATTGAAATCATTACGATGGCGTTCAATTTTTGAAATCGTGTCGGAGAGCTTGTAGTCACTCCCTTTTCCTTCCGGTTTCCAGGAAGGCATGATGGCTCCATTGGGGAAAAAGACATAGGCCATTCGTACGGGATGACCTGATTCGGCCGTCATCAAGGCGTGTGCTTTGGTGGCAGGACGCATGATCTCCAACGCCGGCAATGTAATGGCGGCTCCCAAACCGTGTAAAAATGTTCGTCGGTCGATTGAAAGTGTCATTATTCAATTCCTCCATCGCCACGTCGCATACGGAACGGGTCGCTATTGACCACTCCGAGTACGAGGCGAGAAAATTTGTGGTGATCGTTTTCCAGATTGGCAATCATTTCATCAATGGCACAACGGTCGTAATATTTTAGACCTCGACCGAGTGCATATGTCAGCATTTTTTCTGTCAAATTTCGCGTGAACTGCTCCTCACGCTGCGAGAGAATCTCTATCAACTCCTTGGCACCAGCGAACTTCTGACCATCGGGGAGAACTCCCGAGTCGTCGATGGTTTTTTTGCCTTCCCGTTCTCGAAACTGTCCAACAGCGTCGAATTTTTCAAAAGCCAGCCCGAGTGGGTCCATCTGATTGTGGCACGACGCACAACCGGGGTCTTCTCGATGAAGAGCCAATTGTTCGGCTAATGTCGCATCGGGTGAAGCTTTCGCGGTCTCTTCCAATTCGGGAACACCGGGAGGAGGAGGGGGCGGGGGTGTCCCCAAGATATTCTCCATAATCCATTTTCCCCGTTTGACGGGGGAAGTTCGAGTGGGATTCGAGGTCAAAGCCAGAATGCTCGATTGTGTGAGCACACCGGCTCGCGGAGTTCCTTGCAAAGAGACTTTTTGAAGCGACTCGCCTTTGATTTCTTTGATTCCGTAATGTTCGGCAAGTCTCTCGTTCACGAACGTGTAGTCGGCATTCAGGAAGTCGAGAATGCTGCGATCTTCGCGGACGATATAATCGAAGAAGGTCAATGTCTCCGAAATCATATCTCGTCGTAGCTTATCATCGAATGTTTTGAATCGTCTTCGATCAAAGGTAATCTCGTCCAAATTTCTGAGATTCAACCATTGCCCACCAAAATTCTCGACCAATGCGTTTGACTTGGGGTGAGCCAACATTCGGCGAACCTGTTGTTCGAGGACCTTTGGATCATTCAACTGTTTATTGCGAGCAGTTTCCAGTAACTCCTCATCAGGTGTACTGCTCCACAAGAAGTAAGAAAGCCGAGATGCCAATTCGAAGTCGTCGAGTTCGCGTTTGAAGTTCGGGTCGTCGGGACGCGGGTCGGCCTCGATACGAAACAGAAAGCTGGGAGAAACCAACGCAGCTTGAAGGCCGAGTCGGATCCCTTCTTCATAGGACTCGTCGAATTCTTCAACGGTCTTTTTGACTAAAGCGACGAACTGCTGGACTTCCTCAGATTGGACCGGGCGACGAAAAATTTTCGGCAGGATCGCATCAAATACTTTAGTGGCGGCTTCTTCGACAGATTGATTCTCTCCCGGTTCGGCGATCACGATTCGCTTATGATGTTCGGGAGGATCGACTTTCACGCCGGACAATGGACCTTCCAATTCGACCCAACTCACAAACAGGTTTCGATCTCGACGGTTCGAATCCTTCGCGTCCTTGTCATAGAAATCATTGAGGAACGAGACGGCAATAGGGAACTCACCTTCAACGGCCTTAAAGTCGTACACGTAAACTTGAGACTGATTGTGTTCTTTGATTTTTTCGAGTTTGAAGGGTTTTTCATCAATATAAACCCCCATCTCTGCGGGGTCGCGCCCTGCTTGAGTCGCTCTGGCACTTACGCGGAGAATATAATCTCCCTTTTCGGCGAACTTAAATCTCGCAGTCGCCGTTCCCTTTGAGGGAAAAGAAATCCCGCCCTTCGAGGCACTGGCCGAATCTTTGGTTTTAAACTTGTCCCCTTCCTTGCGCAAGACGGGAACGATTTGCGTATCGACAATGACACGCGATGTAATTTCTTCCGCGGCGGCGAGATACTTTTCCATCAGCAATGAAGGCAGTGACAAAACATCGCCGATGTTGTCGAACCCTTCTCCCACATCGTCTGCTGGAAAGTTACGGCCGGGATTCAAATCATCAATGCCGAACAGGTCGCGAATGGTGTTCGTGTATTCTGCCAAGTTAAGACGTTGGATTGTCTCACGACCGGGATCGTTAATGGCTTCACAATCAATATTGTAAAGAGTATTGTCTAGCCAAGCGAGAACCGGAAGCCTCTCGTCTTCCGTCGGTTGGTCGGCATCACTGGGAGGCATCGCGCCAATCTCCAGAATGCTCAGGATTTTTTCCCATTTCTTGCGGGACTTCAAAACATCGGCGGTCGATTTATAGAGATCAAGTTGCACGCCTTCTTCTGCGAATTCTCCTTCGTGACATTCGAAGCAATACTTCGTGAGAAACGGGACGACTTTTTTCTCAAACGAGAGGTCGTTTTTGAGAGAGGCTACATCAAGGCGATTGACGTTTCCTTCCGGTCCTTGAAAAGCCACCGTTTGTGTCGAAACCGTAGAAGCCGGAGAAGACTCTGCATTGACGGTTTTATTGATCGAAGGTAATTCGTTGGGCGACTCACGGTTCATCATCATCACAACGATGAATGCAACTGCGACAACTCCTGCTCCCATTGAAGCCGGCAGCTTCCAACTCCCACTGTTCGCCACTTTTGACGGTTTTGATTTCGAGCCCGACTTCCGGGGAGGCGACATTGGGGGTTCATCGGTCCAATCATTTTCGACTTGAGGGACACGAAAGACGGCCTGACAGTCAGTATTCGGACAGCGACCCTTGCGGCCTGCAAAACGGTCGGCCACTTTGAATTGCTTAAAGCAGGTTTCACAGGTGATATCAATGGGCATGGTGTTCGCTCAACGCTGAGCCGGTTTTGAATCAAATAACGCGGCAAGACTCAGCCGCGTCATCAATGTGGTGGGTCGTGGTAGGTGGGTGAGGGAACAAGGTCTCCTGCCATGTCCCTGTGGACTATTGTACGACAGGTGAGTCTCTGTTCCAAATGTTATTTAACATCGGCAGTCCAAGTAAGTTACGCCCAATCTTTCGAGATTTGTCCGTAATATCCGGCTAACGTAAACTGCCAGCGAAAAAAATATCCACAGGAATAGTGGGGAATTCGGGGCCTTCTCGCGTTAAGATCCTGTCAGCGTTCAACTTATCACAGGCAGCAATCTATGAACTTGCGGACTCTCTTTGGCTGGAGCCTCCTATTTTCCTCTCTTTTGATGGGGTGTGATAGGCAAGAAGCGTTCCCCAACCGACCGATCACATTAGTTTGCCCGTGGTCTCCGGGAGGAGGAACCGATCAGGTTTCTCGCCAGATGGCCTATTTTCTGGAAGCCGAATTGGGAACACCATGCACGGTGATCAATGCGACGGGAGGGCAAGGAGTCACCGGGCATCGTCGTGGGATGATGGCAAGACCGGATGGATACACGATTGCCGTCGTCACCTTTGAATTAAACACGCTGCATCATCAAAGCCTGACGACATTAACCTATGAAGACATGATACCGTTGATTTCGGTCAACGAAGATGCGGCCGCAATTTGGGTGCCAGCAGAATCTCCCTGGCAAACGCTCGACGACCTGGTCACCGACATCAAATCCAAACCGGGATCACTCACCGCGTCTGGCACCGCGACCGGAGGAGCCTGGCATCTTGCTTTTGCCGGTTGGTTACAATCCGCGGGATTAGAAACCGCTGCGGTGAAATGGATCCCCAAAGGGGGAGCCGACCCTTCCATTCAAGAGCTAATGAGCGGTGGAATCGATTTGGTTTGTTGTTCTTTGCCGGAAGCGAAGCAGTATTATGGTCGTGGAGAGCTTCGAGCATTGGGTGTCATGGCCGAAGAAACGGTGCCAGGATTTGAAGACATCAAAACGATGCGCGAACAAGATTATGATTGGGTACTTATCGGCTGGCGCGGCTTCGCCGTTCCTCCCGGAACTCCTAAGGACCGAGTAGATGTGTTACGAACTGCAATGCAGAAGATTGTCCGTGGAGAGGTCGTGGTCGAAGAGGATAGCTTTCCCAAGTTTATGGATCAGCGTGGGTTTAACAATCGTTGGAGAACGAGTGACGATTTCCATGAATTTCTCGCACGCAATGACCAGTCTCTGGGAAAACTCTTAAACTCGGAGGCATTCGCTTCGCTCGCCGAAGGAGCGGTCGGTCCGTACGACTTCCCGATGATGTTGGGAATACTGCTTTCGGGACTGGCCATCGCACAAGTTGTCATCGCGAGACGCACACAGACTCCGGCAATGACTGACCAGAAAATAGGAGAAACAAGTACCACACCCGAAAACATCAGTTCCTCCATCAATGTTCTGTTTGGTCTCGGAATGGTGTTGCTCTACATTCTATTGGCAGAAACTGTCGGCTTCCTCATTCTTACAGCGGGACTTCTCGTCCTGTTTCTCTGGAGACTGGGGACAAAACTCACTTCGGCGGCGGCAATCTCCATCATCCTGGTCCCGCTTGTCTATTACTTGTTTGCAGTGATTCTACGTGTTCCGTTGCCTCGCGGCTGGTGGGGAGTGTGAGATGGAACTTCAAACCGCTTTACTCGATGTGCTGTCATTGGAAACTTTGCTGACGATATTATTGTGTGGCGTGTTCGGTTTGTTTGTGGGCTCAATCCCCGGACTGACAGCCACCATGGCGGTGGCGCTGATCGTCCCTGTCACTTTTTATCTCAGCGACATTTCCGCGATTGCCGCCATAGTCACTCTCACGGCGGTCTGTATTTTCTCGGGCGATATACCCACCACGCTGTTACGAATTCCGGGAACTCCCTCCTCGGCGGCATATGTTGATGATGCGTATGCGCTGCGTCAGAAGGGACGCTACGCAGATGCGCTATCGACATCTTTGATGTTCAGTGTGACGGGTGGACTCTTTGGAACTCTGATACTTTTTCTGTGCGCTCCACAGCTGGCTGTCCTGGCAAGACAATTTGGAACTTACGAATACTTTTGGTTGTATGCCTTGGGCTTAAGCTGTGCGGCGATTGTGTCGGGAGATTCTCGCTTGAAAGGTGCAATCGCTTTACTTGTGGGAATTCTGTTTTCGTTGGTTGGACTCAGTGAGGTCCATTCCGAACCCCGATTTGCATTTGGTTCAGAAGAGTTGATCAGTGGAGTGCATTTCATCCCCGCTTTGATTGGTTTATTCGGTGTCTCCGAAGTGTTGCGAGGGTTGTGGGCGTCAGGAGACAAAAATGCGGTCACCACAAACGCCGACTTGTCGAATGTCCAACAAAAGGGATTCTCGTTTGCCCAACAAATCTCTCATTGGCTCTCTCGGATCTCCCGGCGTCCGTGGCAGACGCTTCGTTCCTGCTCATTGGGAACACTCATCGGAATGATTCCCGGCGCAGGAGCCGACATCGCGGCGTGGATGTCTTACACATTCTCAAAACGCTCATCATCAAGCCCGGAAGAATATGGCAAGGGTTCTGAAGATGGACTTGCCGATGCGTCTGCCGCAAATAACTCATCATTGGCGGGTGCCTGGATTCCCGCGCTCGTATTGGGAATACCGGGTGATTCTGTTACAGCGATCCTAATCGGTGTCTTGATGATGAAAAACATCAATCCTGGTCCCGATATTTTTACGCAGCCTGAACAGGTCACGCTCATTTATGGGATCTACATCTCGTTTATTGTGGCAAATCTTTTCTTGATCCCACTCGGTTATTTGGGGATTCGTGCCAGCGGATTCATTTTGAAAGTACCGCAGCGTGTTTTGTTACCCTTGATCCTTTTGTTTTGCATCGTGGGTTCCTATGCCATCAGCAGCAGCCTGTTTGATGTCGCTCTCATGTTATTCTTTGGGCTCCTGGGCTTTTTGTTAGAAAGATATCGTTATCCACTCGGCCCCGTAGTCCTGGGGTTATTATTGGGAGCCGATCTGGAAGCCAGCTTTGTTCAAAACCTGACCAAAGATCGCTCATTACTTGCCTTCTTCTCGCGACCTTTGGCAGCCGTTTTGGGAATTGCCTGCTTGTTGATCTGGCTCACACCGGCAATTTCTGCCGCCTTACGCAAGAAACCGACCATGCTTGAAGAGTAGCCTGTTGGTTTGGGTAATCTATCCACGACTTTGAATAACAGTGTATTTGTTGCGCGTCTTCCGAATACTCGGCCTCTGTCGGAAGGTCCACAGGAGACCATTTATTCGGTCGATAATGGTTGTATCCCAAATAGCGCATCAGTGATTAATGCCGGTTATCGGGCATTCCCAAATAGGGACTATGCAGCGTCTTCAGTCTATGGATGGACAAAACTATGGAACGCCGACAATTCGTTAATCTTGTTCTTTCTTCCGTAGGAACGTCTCTCGTTTTTGCGAACCCACTCCATTTGACAGGTGCAGAGCCAGTCAAAGTGGCGGCCGCCTTGGAAAATTCCAAGCTGAAAGCGCCCATCAAACTGTGCCGACAGTGCGAAGAGTTGCTGGAAAAGTATGATGACTATGAGGCGGTGTTTATCAAACGCGAGTTAATTGGTCGCAAGATGAACGAAGCCGTGATGAAAGTGAAAGTCCGGCAAGATCCTTTAAGTGTCTATATGCTGTTCGGAAAACCCTACGAAGGTCGTGAAGTGATCTTTGTCGAAGGCATAAACAATAACGAAATCCTCGTGCATGAAACGGGAATCAAATCTTTGGCTGGCACTTTATCGCTCGACCCTCATGGGTCGCTGGCGATGAAAGGTAATCACCATTCCATCAACAAATTCGGCATCAAAAACCTGGTCACAGAATTAGCCGACTTGTGGATTGCTGAAGCCCACTTGCCGAATATCGAAGTCAAATATTATCCCAAAGCAAAAATTGGCGAGATGGCATGCAAGGCGATTGAAGTCGTCCACCCCAAAGAGATCGCCGGTGCCTCTTTCCATATCACACGATTTTATCTCGACGCCAAAACGAATATTCCCGTGCGTTTACAACATTATAGTTTTCCCACGAAGCCGGGTGCCGAACCCGACTTATATGAAGAATACACATTCCTTGAGTTCGAACCCAACCAGGGATTCAAAGATATCGATTTTGATATCGAAAACCCGAACTACAACTTTTGATTTGCGACAGGTTTGCTCACTCCAGACTCATCCCAGATTCGAGTGGCTAACCGTTTTTGATGGAGGCACTCGCCGATTGCGAGGAGGGCATATCGGCAGAGTGGAGAGAGAAGACGGTCAGGGACGGCCGAAATCGCTTTCTTACCTCATGAGAAAGGCCCGGTGTCAAAGCCGGGCCTTTCTCTATGCGCGGTCCATTCTTCCAAGAGACTTTATTCGTCAGCTTGCGCGGGAAGAATAGTCCCCTGATCACGAACCATTCTCTTCCAACGATTCGTCCAGGCCCGTCTTTGAGTCGGCGTAATCAACGCCTTGTAACTCTCTTCCAGTCCCGTCAATCTCGCCATCTCCAGGAATGCAAGCTCGCTCAGAATTGGACGGTCGTGATCGAGTAGTCCAATCAGCGACTGTGAGGCAATGGGGTCGCGAGCATCATCGGTAGAGAACCCCCACAGTAATCTATCCAATTGATCCGCATCATCTCCGGGAAACGACAACTCCAGACGTGAGAGATATTCTTCCCCTTGTTCGGGATGACGTGGCAACCACAGACGAACTTCGCTGGCTGCCGCCAATCGTGCATCTTCGAATTGGCTGACTCGCATTGTCTTGATGAGATCCTGAACATGGTCAATCAATCCCAGACAAATCACCGTGTATTGAGCCATTCTGGGACGCGGGTCTTCCAATAATGGCTCCAAACTTTCTGCCGCAGGCAAACCGGGGCGAAACCGAGTTGCAAACTCATCAATATACATCTGCTGAATGGTCGAGATGATCCCCGATTCCGGCTTCATCCAGTCAGGAGTCAAATCGTAAGGATGAACCATCTCTGGTTTTAGCATTCCGGGGACCGAGAAGTCGACAGCCGGGACGGAAGGATCTGCACTTGCCTGAATCGAACGAGTGGGATCGTGCAGCACAATCTCTTGCCCTTCAGACAATGTCACTTGGCTTGTTTCACTTGCGAGTCGAACGGCTCCACTGGTCACAATGACCGTTAATCGAAAGTAGTTTTCAGGTAGGGATTGTTCCGCACCATAAACTTGAAGCGGCTCCATCTCGATGCCAACACGTGTACCAGACTCATTCAACTCGAATCTCCAATCGAGTGTTCCGGTTTTACACGCAAATGAGGTTGGTTGAGGATTGAGTGCCTCCAGAACAACACGCCCTTCATGCAGCCTGACTCCCAAATCGGCCGCTTGAGAATTGGTAATCAATTGAGCTTTCGTACCACCCTTCAAATCAAGCAACGGTGCTTCATTCTCCATTTCAAGAATGGCAGAGAAGGGGACCGGCACTACCAGAGAGGTCTGTTCTAACAATTCCAGTTCATAAGGGACCGGGTACCAGCCTCGTTTCGTTTCATCAAACGACAAGAGAATGCCCGCCGTGGAACGATATCGTCCCACGGTTTTGCGTTCGGCAGGTTTTCCCGGTAAAGGAGGAACGGGGACGGCAGGTTGTGGTTGAGCGGCGGGAGTCTCGGGAACATTGCCCGCTGGCTCATCAGTGGGACTATTGGCCACAACAGGATTAGTCTTCCCCTCTACCGATTCAACAACTGTCACCTCTGGCTCAGGCATGTCGGGCGGTGGTGGAGGATCAATTCCCGGTTCAGGATCACCCGGCGAAGCAGAGATCGAAACGGTATCGGGTTCTTGTTTTTGCTGCGGAACAAAGTCAGGTGCTTGACCGTTCTCTTCAATGTCGTCCGGGTCAGCGGCTGCGATGGTCATCCCATTCTCACCATCTCCGGGGGCTGCCGCAAAAAAGTTCAAAGAGGGGTCGAAACGAATCAAGGCAACCCACATTCCGATGAGCACGACAGGAATCAACAAAGGTAATGCAGACTGCCAACGCGAATTCCGTTGCAGGTGAGCCGGGAATGGTGTCGGCTCGGCTTGTTCAACGGGAGCAGGCGAAGATGTGACCGGCATCGGAATGTCGGACTTGGCGACCGTCCCGTCATCCGCGAGTGCAAACATTCGCTCTCGGCTCGACTCACTGATCTCAATCGGCTCTCCCAAGACAAGCGTGAGGATCTGATGACAGGCGGCGACTTCCGCCAGATGAGCATCAGAACCCAGACAAACACGCTCCACATCGGCCACTTCCTGAGGAGTTAAGGACCCATCGAGGTACTCAGCGACCAAATTCGGATCGAGTCCCGTTTCGTTCAAATCTTCCGCAGAAAGACGACGACGTCGCATCACTTCCCGGATTCTTTGAGCGAGTGAAGTGGCGACCGGGCTCTCGGCAATTTTCTGACCAATTTCTTTGGATTCGGAAGGCTTCAATTCGTCTTCCAAATAAGCCAGCAGGGTTCGTAAAGTGAGTCTCATTTTGTACTTACCTATTGATCGGTAATGTTATGAATCATGATTTACAGAGGGATTTCCTGCTTCGATCCTGATAAACTGAGTGGCCAGGAACTGACGCCTCCATGAGTATATGTGGCAGTCGTACGCCGATATCTTGCAACAAACAGGGAAGAATAATGATTTTCTCGAAAAATCGAATCGCCATCTGGCTACTCTGCAGTCTGGGGCCGATCCTTGGTGGTTTGAGTGATTCTGACGCCCGTGCGAATTGCCAGAAAACCAAAGCCCTTCTCCCCAAACGAGTCGTGCTTTTGTGGCAAGGCCCCGATGGACATAAACCAACGACGCACGAATTTGAAGCCGGCATTCGCTTACTTGGCAATATGCTTCAGCGGCACACCCGGCATCATGTGATCCTTTCCAAGGCTGACGAAAAGTGGGAAGACGGCCCAGAACTATTGGAGCGTGCTGACACGGTTGTCATGTTCATCTCACAAGGCTCGCGCTGGATTCAACAAACACCCGCGCGATTAAAACTGTTCCAGGATTATGCACACCGGGGAGGAGGTTTGGTCGCTTTTCATTGGGCCATTGGTAGTAAAGCCGATGAAGATATTGCCGCCTTTCTTCCGCTGCTCGGTGCGACTCACGGCGGAAAAGATCGCAAGTACGATTTCCTGAAAACCCGTTTCCGTCCCACCACCGAGAATCATCCGATCCAATATGGATTGCGACCGATCGAGATCGAAGATGAGTTTTACTACAATCTCAAACAATTCAAATCACCCTCACCCATCATTCCCATCATGGAATCAAAAATGAAAGATGGCTGGTCCATGACCGCCTGGGCTTGGGAACGCCCACAAGGAGGGCGCTCTTTCGGCTTCAGCGGACTACACTATCACGGCAACTGGAGCGAGGAGGTCTACCGCAGACTCATTTTGCAAGGTATCCTGTGGACCTTGGAAGAAGAAATTCCCACCGAAGGTGTCAATGTCAGCATTAAAGAGGAATGGCTCACATTGCCCATACTTTCGAACAATAAATAATACCAATTGATCGGCTTTCGATTGCCAAGTAACAGCAGGGAGGCCCACTGTGGCCAAGAAGAACAAGAAAACTTCCAAAAAAAAATCCAACGGCAAGCCCAAAAATAACAAGAGTCAGGAAACTGCCTCTCTGAATACGATACTAACAGGCGATTGCATCGAAATGATGCAGGCCTTGCCCGAAGGTTCTATCGACTTGGCGTTTGCCGACCCACCGTTCAACATCGGTTACAAATACGATGTCTATGATGATCGAAAAACGGTCGACGATTATCTTGAATGGTCGAAACAATGGATGACTGAAGTCCATCGATTACTCAAAGACGATGGCGCTTTCTGGTTGGCCATCGGCGATGATTTTGCCGCGGAACTCAAAATTCTTGCTCATCAGCTTGGCTTTCACTCTCGGAATTGGGTGATCTGGTACTACACGTTTGGCGTCCATTGCGAATCGAAATTCACTCGATCACACACCCACCTACTCTACTTCGTCAAGAACCCCAAAGAATTCACATTCAATCGTGACGCAGTTGCCGTCCCTTCGGCGCGACAACTTGTTTATAACGACAAACGCGCCAACCCCAAAGGTCGTGTCCCGGACGACACCTGGATTCTCAGACCACAAGATTGTCAGGATGGTTTCAATCCCGATGAAAATTGCTGGTACTTTCCACGAGTTGCCGGGACGTTCAAAGAACGGGCCGGTTTTCACGGTTGTCAGATGCCCGAACAATTACTCGGTCGAATTATTCGCTGTTGTTCGAGGGCCGGTGAAACGGTCTTTGATCCCTTTTCCGGCAGCGCGAGCACAAGTGTTGTGGCCAAGAAACTGCATCGGAATTTCCTGACGATGGAACTGTCTGAAGAATACGCCGAGAAGGGACAAGAACGAATCGATGCCGTTCAACCGGGCGATCCTCTCGACGGAGCAGAAGATCCCAAGTTATCAGCACCTGTCACTTATCCCGTTGATGGTCGTGGGAAACAGCTTTCTAAAGCGACCGACAAACCAATGACCGACAAACAACTGAAAGAATCCTTTGAGTCAGAACTGATTGCCGCGTTTGCAGAAGCTCATGAGGGATATTCGGTGGACCGCTTGGTTCTTGACCCCAAGCTCAATCAAGCGTTTCTCGATAGTTGTTTACGAAAAAGTCTGGAAGGAACTCCACTCGACCTCAATCGATATTTGTTCCGACTGAGAAAGTCGGGGAAAATCAAATTAGCCGGCATTGAGACAGAGAAACGCACAAGCTATTCCTGGGACGAACTCGACAAGTATTTTGATGCTGCCGAGATCGCCTGGAAACTGACAGTCGATGAGCATCGAGTCAGCTTGGATGATCTCTATTGTGATCCTGTTCTCGCAGCAGAGTTTGATCGGACGGCTGCTCAGTTTGCTCCCGGTTTCCAATCCATCGATTATCGTTGGGCAGCATTGACCGTCCGAAAACAATCCAAACTCGCGCGATCACGTTCCGAAAAAATCGCACGAGACCGAAACTCCACGAAGATCGAAACAGGTAAACCCATTAAACTGGAAAAGCTCGATTTAGAAGACTGCGACAGTAATCCCGGCTTATATGTGATTCAATCTGGCAAGAAACAATTGTACGTGGGGGAGACTCTCAATTTGAAAGAGCGTCTCGACCGTTCGTTCTTTGGTAAAAAAAGTGGCAAGAATGCTTGGAGAAAACAGGGCAATTCCCTGAAAATCGCCTTCCCAAGTATCAACATACAATCGAAATCGACCTCTCATGTTGCCAATGAATTACTCGGCTATCAAAGCTTCATAATTGCTGAGCACACACCCAAACTGAACGCATTGAATCAAGTCGTCTCCTGATCCGAACCCAAAAAAGTGATCAAACTTCAATTTTCAAGCCGTTGCAGAAACGGGCATGTTATCGATCAGTTGCAGGATGTTTTGCTTTTCAAGGAGGACTTGCTGCAATTTTTCGACAGCCAATATTTGCAATTGTCGAACTCGCTCTTTGCTGATACCGAGCTGTTCGCCGACGGATCGTAATGTCTGTCCCGATTCTTGCTCGTTGATTCCAAACCTGGCACAGATGATATGTTGCTCACGCTCATCCAACTCGTGCTCAAAAACCTCCATGACTTTCTGATAGAGCAAAGCCTGAGTTTTCATTGGCACTTCTTCTTCGTCATTCTCTTGGCCGATGTCGCCTAAAAATTCATTTTGATCGCCGGTGATTCGTTGTGCATTCTTGCGACGTTTCTGAATCTGCCGATAATAATCACGTTGAGTCGCGTGAGTCGCGTAGGTACTAAACCTGAATCCGCGAGCACAATCAAATTTGAGAGCGGCGTTCATCAGTGTGATATTCCCATCACTGACAAGTTCTTCGAAGGTGGAGTAATGGTCACAAAACTTTCGAGCCAGTGAAACAACCAATCGCAGATTTGCTTGGACAATACGATCACGAACCTGTTCCGAACGCCCCAGACATTTCTGAATTTCTTCGATCAGATGCTTATCAGGCTTAGTCACATCGAGTGAGACTTTTAACAGATTGGCCCGATACTTCAGAAAGTTCATGGCCCAGAATAAATCGTGCTCTTCTTGTGGCGTGAGAAGAGGTGTCTCATACAATTTGGCAAAGTACGAGGGCAGATCTTTGGATGGCTTCACACGCGGCTTTCGCTTGTTTTCATATTCTTTGACTAAGATCGCTTCCATGCGGTCGTAACTGTCCGAATTCGGAAACTCGTCATTGTTGATGAAATCGATATCAAGCTCGGAAATCAGCTCTGCTTGAGCGAGAAGTTGCGACGAGTGTTTGTTTTTAATTTTAGTGGTTTTTCGCGTTTGAGCCGACTTGATCCTCGAGTTCGTCGCTTTTTGTGATTTGGCTCGTGATGTCGTTGCAGGTTTTGGCATCAATCGGTTCTCCAGGAATTGAACAGCAGGATGAGTCAGAAAGAAATGAATGAGCTGAACAATAACGTCCAAATCGTTCATTTATCTTTTTACACTTAGGAGTGGATTGCGGCAACCCAAAATTCGTTCAAATCGTTCACTTTTAAGAAAATGGGTAAAAACCTTGTGTATGCCTTAAATATTTCAGATTTGAATTCCGTCAGTGCGTATGAAACCGTCTTATTACAACTTACATAACATCCATAACGGTCATCTTTAGGATTTTGTCAGAATTCGACTGAATCTGCCTCATAAACTGAACCAGCGCAGCACAAATCGCAGGGAATCTGGCAAATCAGGCCGGGGAGAGAAAGATTAAGTGGTCGAGAAATGACTTAATCGAAGAGATAGCTGACCGATTCATTGCGGTGAATTCGTCGAATCGCTTCGCCCAACAAGGGAGCGATGGAGACGACACGTAGGTTCGGCAGCGATTGTTCAGCGGAAAGTGTCAGACTATTCGTCACGACGACTTCTTTGATAGGAGCCTTTTGCAATCTTTCCGTCGCCGGGCCACAAAAAACTGCGTGTGATGCAGATACATAGATATCTTTCGCTCCATGTTTGTGGGCAACTTCCGCTGCTCCACAAATGGAGCCGGCTGTTGTGATCATATCGTCGAACATGAGCACTGTTTTTCCCTCGATAGGGCCACCGATCAGATTCGCTTGCTTGGTTTCCGTCGCAGACGACCGGCGTTTGTCGACAATCGCAAAAGAGCCACCCAAATGATCGAGATGTTGCAATGAACGTTTGATGCTTCCCTCATCAGGCGAGACGATCACCAACTCTTCCTCGGGAATTCCAAGTGATTTGAAGTAATCATCGACAACCGGTGCGGCATACAGATGATCCACAGGAAGGTCAAAAAAACCTTGAATTTGAGCCGCATGTAAATCCATCGTCAAAACGCGATCAGCTCCCGCTTCCACAATCAAATTTGCTACCATCTTTGCCGTAATGGGGACACGACCCGAATCTTTGCGGTCCTGGCGTGCGTAACCAAAATATGGAATCACGGCGGTGATTCTTGCGGCAGAAGCCCTTCGGACCGCATCCATGAGGATAAGTAGTTCCATCAACGATTCGTTGACGGGTGGACCTGTTGGCTGAACGAGAAAAACATCGCAACCGCGGACGTTCTGCTCCAACTGCACAAAGATTTCGCCATCCGGGAAATTGCTGATATCAACACGCCCCAGATCGACGCCGAGATAATCGGAAATCTCTTGCGCGAGCGGTTGGTTGGTGCGTCCACCGAGAATGGTTAAGTTTTCGTACATCGACGCGGTCCTGCGTGAAGTCGGAGGGAGGTTCTACCTTAAGACCTGTTCTCACCATTCGGGGCACGGAAGTCAAGCGTTGACCAGAGCACACAAACTTAACTGTCGCGTTTTCGTTGCACGAGTTCTAAAGAGTTCTACTGGGAAGGTCAAAAGGAGCGTTGTACGGCAAATTCCGTCAGATCTTCTAGAAGACGACGTGCCGGGCTGTCCGCAAGACCACTGAGAGAAACTCTCGCCTGCTGAGCGAACTCCAAAGCTCGGTGATGGGCCTCTTCAATCGCATTTCCTGCATTCAACTCGTCCCGTAAGCTCTTTCGAGACGCCATATCTCCCTGTTCCAGCCAAGCCGTCAATTGTTCTCTCTTCTCGGGGGTGGACGATTCGAGTAAACGAATCAAAGGAAGTGTGAGTTTTTGTTTGACGAGATCGCTTCCCAGCGATTTCCCCGTTTTGGCTTCGTCACCCATCACATCCAATACGTCATCAGCAATTTGAAACGCAATCCCCAAAGAACGCCCGTATTCCCTAAGCGATTGGCTGACACTCTCGTCGGCTCCCGCATATTGGGCACCTAGCTCTCCACACAGTGCACAGAGTTCCGCAGTTTTGCCATCGACGATCCGCAGGTACTGCTCTTCAGTCAGCTCGTGATTTCCACGTTCATGAATCTGCATCAATTCACCGACACACACCTTATTGGTTGAAGCGCCAATCAACCGACACGCCAGCGTCGTGTCGAGGCTCGCCGCGAGATGGAAAGCGTGCGTAAACAGGTAATCCCCCAGCAGCACGCTGGTTTCGTTATTCCAACGATTGTTGATGGTGGCAACGTGTCGGCGAATATCGGCTTCGTCGAGAATATCATCATGCACGAGAGTTGCCGTGTGAATCATTTCGGTGACGGCAGCAAGAATAGTGTGCTCGGGACGAATTCCTCCCGCCGCTTGTGCCGAAAGTAATACGAGAATGGGACGTAATCGTTTTCCTCGAAACTGGCCGATATGCGAGAGTAAGTCTTTGACGAACGGTTCGGTGTGTTGTAACTCCTCATCGAACTGCTTCTCGACTCGGATCAGATCGGGGCCAATCAGTTCTTCGACCCGACTCAACAAATGATGTGCGGTGGCAGGCTGTTTCATGCGGGGTCATGCTCCTCAACAGGCGGTACGGAGGAATGATGAAAATCTCCCGACTTTCCCCCTGATTTTTCCAGCAAACGGGCAGGCCCTAATACCATTCCCCGATCAACGGCTTTACACATGTCATAGACCGTCAGCGCGGCAACAGAAACGGCCGTCAATGCTTCCATCTCAATACCCGTTTTCCCCGTCAACTTCACTGTAGCTGTAATATGTAACAGGTTTTCATCATGAGGGGCCAATTCGACCGCCACCGACGACAATGCCAGCGGATGGCAGAGTGGAATTAAATCACTCGTCTTTTTGGCGGCCATGATACCGGCTAACCGGGCCACTTCCAGCACATCCCCTTTGGCGAGTTCTTTGTCGAGAATCAGACGCAATGTATGGGGCTGCATCTTAACCCAACTTTCTGCACACGCAGATCGGCTGGTTTCAGTTTTCCCCCCCACATCGACCATGCGGCTGGCACCGGATTCGTCAAAATGTGTGAGATCGGCCATAACTGTCATTTTCTCTATGAATTCTTACGTACAAACTATAAATAGCGACGTAAACAGCGACAAGCCTGTAGCTGTTCGGGAGTAACGAATTCCAAATGCTTCTACACTTTCAGAATTCACCACCTTACAATCCCTTTTGTTACTTACTTAACCGCGTGGATGAGCCTCAGTTCACCCAAATTCGGAGCGACATATGCCTTTTTCGACTTTCTTTGACTCTCAGGCCCGGATGATTGCCATTTTCCTGGTGTGTCTTATCTCGTGTGCAACTCTCGAAGCCCAGCAAAGCGAGACTTGGCACGCCGGTGTCTCGCGAGATGTCATCACGCCCCCTGAATATATGTGGATGTCGGGATATGGAGGCCGAAAAGCCCCCGCAGATGGCAAAATTCACGACCTCTATGTTCGCGTCGCTTGCCTCCAACCCGAGCCGAAGACTCCCAAATTTCTGTTTGTCAGCCTCGATCTGGTTGGTGTCCCCGTCGAAATGGCCACAAAACTGAGTGCGGAATTTGCCAAGCTGTATGGGATTCCGCGAGAGAACATCATGCTCGCCTGTAGTCATACACATTGTGGTCCCGCACTGGATCACGATTTGTCCTGGATGCTGGCGATGGATGACAAAGACTGGAAGCAGGTCCGCGACTATCAAAAATGGTTGAACGACCGGATTCGGTCTGCCGTGAAAAATGCCATTACCGACCTGAAGCCGGCCCAAATCCATTATGGCAATGGAACTTGCGGCTTTGCCACGAATCGACGCCCACCGATTGGTGAAGGCCCCATCGATCACTCCGTACCGGTCCTACGGATTAGTGACAAGCAAGGGACGATCCAGGGAGTCATTTTTGGCTATGCCTGTCACAACACGACTTTGGGAATTCAACAGTGGTGTGGAGATTACGCGGGGTTCGCTCAACTGAATCTCGAAGATACCTACCCTGATGCAGTTGCAATGTTCTTTACCGGATGTGGAGCCGATCAAAATCCTCTCCCACGTCGGACGATGGAACTCTGCGAAAAATATGGACGCTTACTTTCTGTTGCCGTGCAAGATGTCGTGAAAGAGTCCATGCAACCGCTGGCTTCAACGATGTCGGGACGATTCGAAACCGTCTCTCTCGAATTTGCCGAAGCTCCCACACGTGAGCAAATCGAACTGAAACTCAAAAACGGAGATGGCTATGACAAAAACTGGGCTAAGAATCAATTGGCCGATTTAGAGGATGATGGCAAAATCGAGCTGACCTATGCGTATCCTGTCCAGACTTGGCGACTTGGTGACGAGTTGACTTGGATTGCTTTGGGGGGCGAAGTGGTCATCGATTATGCCTTGCGGCTCAAAGCCAAGCTCGGCAACGAGAGCACATGGGTCACCGGCTACGCCAACGATGTGATGTGCTACATTCCCTCAGAGCGAGTTCTGAAAGAAGGGGGCTACGAAGGAGCCACGTCGATGCGGTATTACCAGAAACCATCTGTTTGGAAAGCGGGACTGGAAGACAAAATCGTCAATGTTGTGCAATCACAAGTGGACGCGTTGAAAACAGAGTGATGACCCCTCTCTTGTCAAAAAAGCCCTCTCTAAATCGCTTCCGTGAGCCGTTCGATGACAACCTCGACCAATTTTGGGTGTAGCCCAAGATGTTCGCAGACTTCGACCGTCACGTTAGGATACTGTTCCCGGAACTGCGACTGAAACTCCTGTAAGTCATTCCGCACATGCACTCCCGCAGAGAGAAAGTAAGGCATCATCAGGATACGATTCGCGCCGCGTGAGAGACAGTTCGCGGCTCCCGCAGGAATATCGGGCTCTGCCAACTCCAGATACGCAATTTCCACGATGCCAAAATGATTTGTCTCGCGAACGGCCTCGGCCAGTTTCACTAAGTCCGCGTTAGCTTCAGCGCGTCTCGAACCATGTGCAATCAATAAAGCAGCCGTTTTCTCGAGGTCGTGATCGGGACTGTCAGCGTTCATAGTTATCCTCGACGTAATCGTCGTATTGATCTTTCATTGTTTTTTGGAGAGCTTCTTCCCACGTGAGGTTCTGCTCTGTTCGAGATGCCTTTATCATAGCACGCACGACCAGTTCGACATCGCCACCGGCACGATAGGCGCGTTCGATCTGAGTGAGCTTGATATCCAGTCCTGCCTGAGTCGACATAATGTACAATTCGCAAAGATGCTTGACCGGGCTACGGCAAAGCTTCATTCCCACCAATTGAAACAGCGAGATTTGAGCCCCCGACATGGTACACATCATCCACAGACGAATCAGTGGCCCGACGATGAAAAGCGGCACCAGCATGATGCAGAACATGATGCCGATCGCAACAATGAAAAAAGTTTCGTTTCCCATGAATCAGGTCTCCCGCTAATGTCTCAGAGAGAAGGACAAACCAACCAACACCTCGATCAATCGTCGGTCATTGTACAGGCTCCCGAGACGTGGAAACAGCAGATTCATGCCGCCTTGAAGAATGCCAACACCCAATTTCGATATTCCAATCAGCAAAAATCGGGGATCGTCTCTCGGTTAAAACAACTTCAAGCCGAACAAGCTGTCACTCTGGCTGCCGAGGCAGCACACAACACTGATTCAATGGGTGCAGCGATTGTTTTCACAGAAGACCTACCCGGCATCATGGTCACACTGGCCATTCATCATGACGAACAAACGGAGTTACTTCTCTGGTCGCTCGATAGTTCTAAAGCAGCAATAGAATTTCTCGTCGTAACGGTCTCTCAAATCACCTCGACAAACTATTCGATCCCATCTGACCAACGACATGTCACAAGTCGCCGGCAACTGTTTTCCGATCTTCACAATAAATCGGAATTTTGGAGACTCAACGAAAACCGAAAATTCCATTCATCATCGGCATCTCCCGGAACGGGCATTCTTTCGGGCTCGTTCAATCCTCTGCACTCGGGACATCGAAAAATGCGAGTAGCTGCTGCGGAGATTCTGGGCTGCGATGTTCTTTATGAAATGACGCTACGCAATGCCGACAAGCCTCCGCTCGATTATCTCAGTCTCTCAGCGCGTGCCGGACAATTTTCGTCGGGTGAACTCCTACTGACTTCCGTGCCGACGTTCCGTGAAAAAGCAAATTTGTTCCCCGAAAGCACCTTTGTCATTGGCTGGGATACGGCTGTTCGCGTGTTGGATCGTCGATTTTATGAAGCGGGAGACTTAGAAGCCGCTTTGGGGAAATTCGCCGAACACGAGTGCCGATTCCTGGTGGCCGCTCGTCGTGAACGAGGTCGATTACAAACACTCGGCGATATCGATATTCCACACAAGTTCCGTGATCTTTTTGCAAAAATACCGCCGGATTTATTCGAGGAAGATATCTCATCAACCTCCGTTCGCGAGGCCTGGTTACGCGGAGAGTCGAACATGGGGCCTCCACTTTGTATGCTGGTCGAATCCCACACACGTTGATTGAAATTTCATGCCTTATTTGATTGTCGTCCTTGCCTATCTGATCGGTGCGCTGCCGTTCGGCTTCATCACCGCCAAACTGGTGAGTGGTCAGGATATCCGCACATTGGGGAGCGGCAACATTGGCGCGACGAATGTCAGCCGAGTGCTGGGTGGCAAATGGGGGTTGATCGTTCTCATCCTCGATGCTTGCAAAGGTCTGCTACCTGTTTGGGGCTTGCCGTTATTGGTGATGTCTCCCGACGATCCCAACTTCCTGCATCTCAAAGTCGCCTGCGGCTTGGCCACCATCATCGGTCACATGTTTCCCTGTTACCTAGGATTCAAAGGAGGCAAAGGGGTTGCCACGTCTCTTGGTGTCGTCTTGATGCTTGGCCCCTGGGCGACACTGCTGGCCTTCTTCGTGTTTGCAGGAACAGTCGTCTATACTCGTTACGTCTCACTCAGTTCGATCTTGGCGTCCGCTGCCTTCGGGGGATTACAACTCTGGTTACTGCGCCCTAACCCCTTCGTCATGGAAACCTGGTCATTGGCCGCATTCAGCCTTTTTATTCCTGCTTTAATCATTCTGCGACATCGAACCAACATCGTTCGGCTATGGCGTGGGGAAGAATCCCGCTTCAAGACCAAGAAAGAGAAACGAGCCGAGGAAATCAAGAGCGATTGATCTTCTCATCCGCGCAAGCCGACTGCCTGCATCAACTTGTCGGTCGATTCGTAGGCTTCGGTGACCCACTCGACAATTTTGTCCGGCTCGGGGGAGTACTCGAGTTCAATCGAAACAGCACCGTCGATACCGAGATCCTTGATCTCCTGTAAGTACGGTTCAAACTCGACTACTCCTCGTCCGGGAGGCAAGTCGCCGTGGACTTTGCCATCGCAGTCGGAGATATGGACGTGAATTGCTTTACCAGCCAGCTTGCGGAGTTCTTCGGCTCCCACATCGGCAAGAAGCAAATGCGAAACATCAATATTCGCTTGTAACGCCGGGTGTCCGACATCGTCGATGAACCGTGCCATGCTGTCCACGTCGTTCAAGAGCGACAAAGGGAACGGTTCGAGTTCCAACGCAATCTTTAATCCCAAGTTGTCAGCATAGTCGGCCAGTTGTTTGCAGTTTTCCACGCCGGTCTGCCATTGCTCTTCGGGCGGGATCACTTCCCGATTCCAGATGTATTCCCCCAAGACCAACAGCAAATTGTCAGCTTCGAATTCATAACACAAGTCAAGATACTGTTTGCAACGGTCGAGATGAAAACGCTGCACGCTCGGATTGAAATCGATCAAACCAACCGCCACACAGCAGACACTGACGATGGGTAACTCGAGCCGGTCGCATTCTCGCTTGATGAGCAACTTTTCCCGCACATCGATATCGAGCGGATCGGTGAAGATATCGACCGTATCGAAGCCGAGCTCTTTGGTTTTTTGCAGTCCCCAAGCCGTGTCTCGACCTGCCTGAACCCAAGCGGAGTTGATTAATCCCAATTTCATGATGTGTGCTTTCCTGATTCTCTGTTGACACAATTGAGAAGTAGGGCCGGTTCTACCGGCCTGAAAACAATTCACTCTCTCATATGCACTTCGATGTCACGAACATCCAGAGTTTTTCTCTCTTCAAACGCGATTTGAGTCTATCGACAGGGCTGGCCGGTGGAACCGGCCCTACGACTACGACTCACTATAAACAAGTCACTTCATGCAGGAACGCTCTCCGACAGCAAATGCTCTCTTAATTTCTGTGGGTTCGCACAGCCAACCTGCTCCATGACTTGCTGTAATTGTTTCTTGAGCATTTCCAGCGTGTGGTGACCTCCATATTTTCCAAGAGCACAAACACCAAACATGGGAGTCCGTCCCATGAATGCCAAGTCGGCACCACAAGCCAGGCAGGCCGCAATATCGGCTCCCGAATACATCCCGCCATCAATCATCATCTTCAACTTGCTCCCAAATTCCGGGACCAGTTTGTGAAGCGGCACGATGGTCGATTGTCCGCGGTCAAGTTGACGACCGCCATGATTGGACACAATCAAACCATCCAAACCATGTTTCACGGCGATCTCGGCATCTTCGGGATTGACGATCCCTTTGACGACCAGGTTGCCCTGCCACTTGTCACGAATCGGTGCAATTTTGTCTTCGGTCAGCCGACCTGAAAATGTTTTGTTCATGAAGAGGCCGAGATGCTTCATGCTCAACCCTTTCGGGATGTATTGCTTCATGGTTTTGAACTCGGGTTTCCCGGCGATCAGTTGTCCCCATGCCCAGGCTGGACTACCACACATTTGCACGACATTCCGTAACGACATCTGGGGAGGAATCGACAACCCATTCCGAATCTCTTTGGGACGATAAGCGAAGGTCGGCGTATCGGCCAAGATCACCAATGTTCGGCATCCCGCTTCCCACGCTCGTTCCAATAATTTGTCCCGCAATTCCGTTTCGGCAGGATGATAAAGTTGAAACCAGAATTTGCCATTCGTGATCTCTGAAACAGTCTCGATGCTGGCGGTACTGACCGTTGAGAGAGTGAACGGTACATTGTGATCGGTCGCAGCCTGAGCGAGATACTCACAGGCCTTCGGCCACATCAGTCCTTGCAAGCCGACTGGTGCGATTCCAAAAGGAGCATCATAGGTTTCACCGAACAATTCGGTCGTTTGATCCGCACCGGCAAAATCCCGCAGATACCACGGCTTGAGTTGGACCTGACGAATGTCGCTATTGTTGCGGGCCAGATTGACTTCTGAGAAGCAACCCGCCGCCAGATATTCGTAAGCAAAGCGTGGCATGCGCGACTGGGCCTTCGCACGCAAAAATTCGACAGACGAGTATTCAGAATTGAAGTGGGATTGCATAGGAATCGTTTGACTTATAATAATGTGTGGTCGAATGAATGAATCACCGTTGACTGGTCATGTGCCAGTCTACTGATCGAGTGATCTTCAAGCAATCTGGAGTGATATTCGAGTTTACGATACCGACTGGCCGTACTGGTTTCCGTGGCGGCAGATAGTTCAAGCTGTTCAGGCCGTTGTTGAAGAAAATAGACTCACGCGGAGGCACAGAGGCGCTGAGAATTTTTATGAAGCGACCATTCAGCTCGTAATTCTCTCCACATTTTCCTACATAATTCGCTTTGAGTTATCAGCGACTGCATGAGACAATCGACAGGTCGCGATTCTGAGTAGGCTGGGTCGTGACCCAGCATTTCATAGCGATGTGCATTTGTGGTCAGTTGCTGGGACCAGTCCCAGCCTACAATTGAGTTCATTACACCCAAGGATTCATAACCCCATGATTCGTAGTAAGTCGCTCATTGTTCTCGCCTTGTTGGTATTTCATACCTGCCCAGCTTTAATGTGTTCGTTATCCGCTCAACAATTTCGACAAGGCATTCAGCCGTTCCTCACTCAACATTGTGCCGACTGTCATAGCAACGGTGCCACGGAAGGGGGGCTCGATCTCGGGAAATTGGGAGACAATCTCTCTGACGCGGCGACCTTCGCGAAATGGGAACGATTGTTTGATCGTGTTCGCACGGGCGAGATGCCGCCCCAGGACGCCGACCAACCGGCGCAATCTGATCGGGACAATTTCCTGAGATCATTACGCCCGGCATTAACGCTCGCTCATGAAAAAACCAAAGGGACCGTCCTGCGTCGCCTCAATCGTCGCGAATACCAAAACACGATGAACGATCTGTTCGGCACGAACGTCGATCTCGAAAAAATGCTGCCCGAAGATGGACGCTCGGGAGAGTTTGACAACGTGGGTGACTCGTTGGGGCTTTCACTCGTTCACTTACAGAAATATATGGACGGTGCGACACAAGTTCTCGACGCGGCCATTTCAAAGACCACCGAAAAGCCGGAGACGAAAATACTTGTCGCAAGTTACAAAGGCGAACGGGAAGGGAATCAGTTCATCGGCACACGCTGGAAGGAACTTCCTGATGGAGCCGTCGTCCGTTTCGATAGCGGCGGGTATCCATCCGGGATGATGCGAGGCAGCGGAGTCCGGGAACGGGGGCGCTATCGCGTCAAAGTGAGCGGTTACGCCCATCAATCAGACACTCCGATGACGTTCTCTGTGGGCGGCACCAGTTTCGCACGCGGTTCCGAGAAACCGATTTACGGCTTCTATTCGTTCCCTCCCGACAAACTGACCTCCATCGAATTTGAAACCTGGATCGAAGAGCGGTATATGATTCAGATCGAACCTTACCGGATCGCCAATCCCAATCGTTACAAAGATGGTCAAACGATCGACGATTACAAAGGCCCCGGTCTGGCCATTCTGAAAGTCGAAATCGAAGGACCATTGGTGGGAGAGTTCCCGTCCCGCGGCCACAAACTCATCTTTGACGGCATCAGCCGCGAAGAAATACCACCACGGAATCCCAATGATCGTAAGAAGAGTTGGTACCAGCCAAAATTCGAGATCAAAACGAACAACGAAGATGCCGACATTCGGAAATCGTTATTGCGGGTGGCCGAAAAGGCGTTCCGTCGCCCCGTCACCCAGCAAGACATTACCCCCTATTTTGATTTATACAAAGCCGAGCGAGAGTACGGGTCGTCCATTGAAGACTCATTGAAGACGGCGATCATCGCGGTTTTTTGCTCACCCAATTTTCTCTATCTGCAAGAATCTCCCGGCAAACTCAACGATTACCAACTCGCCTCACGCCTTTCGTACTTTCTCACTCGAACGACTCCCGACGGAGAGCTTCTGCGACTCGCCGCCGCGGGCAAATTGACTTCCGACCCGCAAGTTTTGCGTGCTCAAACCGAACGGCTTCTGAAAGATGAACGTCACGAGCGATTTATCGACGACTTCACAGACAACTGGCTCGACTTGCGTGAAATGGACTTCACCGCACCCGATTCTCAATTGTTTCCCGAATACGATGAGTATCTTCGATACTCGATGCCCCTCGAAACCAAAGAATTCCTCAAAGAACTCATTCGCTCGAATCTTGCCGTCACGAACCTTGTGAAGTCTGGCTTCGCCATGCTCAATAGTCGGTTGGCTCAGTTGTACGAACTCCCCGTCGTCAATGGTTCGAAACTTCAGAAAGTTTCATTGCCGAAAGATTCTCCGCGCGGAGGGTTTCTCACTCAATCCGCGATTTTGAAAGTGACCGCCAACGGCACGAACAGTTCTCCCGTCACGCGTGGTGCGTGGGTCATGGAACGAATTCTAGGTGAGATACCGCCGCCACCTCCACCCGGTATCCCCGGCGTCGAACCCGATATCCGAGGTGCTTCCACGTTGAGAGAATTGTTGGATAAACACCGCGACTCAATCAGTTGCAAGGCATGTCACGAGAAAATCGATCCTCCCGGCTTCGCGCTGGAAGCGTTCAATCCCATCGGCGGTTATCGGGAACGATACCGCTCACTGGGAGAAGGGGAACGAATCAACCTTCAGATTGTTGGTCGCAATGTCCGCTATCGACTCGGCCCTGATGTCGATGCCTCCGGCCAACTTCCCGACGGTCGCCAATTTGCCGGTTTCCAGAAGTTCCGCGACCAACTTGCCGAAGAAAAAGAGCTGCTCGCAAAAACCTTGACTGAAAATTTTCTCACCTTCGCCACCGGTCGAGAACTTGGATTCTCTGATCGTCCCCTCATAGACGAGATCGTGAAACAGTCCTCACAGCATAATTATGGCGTGCGTGAGATGATTCATCTTGCGGTTGCGAGTGAAATCTTCCAAAGCAAATAGATGGGAAGATAGGGAGTGGAGTGATGGGGGGAGAGGGAGATGAAATAATGATTGAAACAGAAGATCAAGAACAACAGAAACCTCGTGCGGGTTTAGTGCGTACTCATACCGACTTGGAGGTCTATCAACTCGCGTTTGATCTTTCGATGGAAATTTTTCAAGTCTCTAAATCTTTTCCGAAAGCAGAAACTTATTCACTGACAGATCAGATTCGGCGATCTTCCCGTTCCGTTTGTGCCAACATGGCAGAAGCGTGGAGAAAAAGACGATATGAAGCCGCATTTGTGAGTAAATTGAGCGATTCCGAAACCGAGGCGGCGGAAACTCAGGTCTGGATACAGTTTGCAGTCAAATGTGAGTACATCACCCGAGAACAAGCCACCCAACTCTACACAGAGTATGATAAGGTATTAGGAATGCTGGTTGCTTTGATAATCAACCCCAAACCTTGGCTCCTCAAGAAATGAGAAACTGATGACTTGGTTTACACCCCATCCCCACAAAACCTCATCCCCCGATCCCCGCCGTTCTCTCCACCAGCCAATGGATCGGCGTTTCTTCCTCAAAGCGGCTGGGACATCGCTCGCGTTGCCGATGCTTGGCGCGATGCAACCGACTATCGGTTCTGCCGCGACGAAGGTCGCCGCTCAGCCTCGTTTCGTCGCCATCTGCGGGGGACTTGGTTTTCATACGCCCTATTTGTTTCCGAATCAAGAAGGAAGAAACTACGAACTCACGCCTTACCTGCAACGCCTCAAAGATCACAAAGACGATTTCACCGTCTTCTCCGGGCTGTCACATCCCGAACAGAATGGCAACAACGGCCACGCATCGAGCCTCACCTGGCTCACCTCGGCACAACGCCCCGGTTTAGCCGGATTCAGAAACACGATTTCACTTGATCAGTTGATGGCCCAGCATCTGGGAGGAACAACACGACTACCATATTTATCACTCGCCAATGATGGCGGATCGCTCGCGTGGACATCCAACGGCATCAATATCCCGGCAGAGAACTCTCCGTCCCGATTGTTCAAAACCTTATTCATTGACGGCACGAAACAGGAAATCGAAGCCAAGATGGGAGAACTCCGTCGTGGACGATCGATCCTCGATACAGTCGTCGGCGAAGCCAAAAAACTCGACCGCACACTCGATCCCAAAGATCGACAAAAACTGCACGAATACTTCACCGCCATTCGTGATCTCGAAACTCGTATCGGGCAATCACAAGAGTGGACCCTCAAACCGAAACCCGACGTCAATTATGAGCCCCCCAAAGATGTCGCCGATAAACAAGACATCGTCTCCAAACAGCGACTCATGTACGACATGATGGTTCTCGCGCTACAAACTGATTCCACACGCGTGATGACACTCTCACTCGGCGGCATGAACGCCGTCCCCAGCAACATTCCCGGCGTAAAGACCGACTGGCACAACCTGTCGCATCACGGGAAAGATGAAGAGAAAATCAAAGAATTGCGATTAATCGAAGAAGCCGAACTTAATGAGTTCAACACCTTCCTGACCAAGCTGAAAGCACTCGAAGAATTCGATCAACCTCTCCTCGATCATACGGCGGTCCTGTTCGGGTCGAACTTAGGGAATGCCTCGGCTCACGACTGGCACAACCTACCCATTGTTCTGGCGGGTGGTGGATACAAACACGGTTCTTACGTTGCTCACGATGCGAAGAACAATACGCGTTTCGCGAACATGTTTGTTTCGTTGGCACAACGCATGGGCGTCGAGACAGACACCTTCGGCAGCAGCACGGCAGAAAGTGTGCGAGGGTTGGAGATGTAGGTAAAAAGCTTAGGAGAGTCATCATGAATCTTGAGGAGTTAGATCATATCGAGCAAGAACTCAAATTGACTATTCCCGAAGATTATCGCTCCTTCATGCTCGAATATCCATTTTTGGAATACTCACGACCGAGCGAGGAACTCTACGGGTCTGCAAAGTATATCGTTCATCAGAATCTTGAGGTTCGAAAAGAAGTCGCAAACGCCGAGTTCTGGAGGGACACTTATTTTGTGTCAGGCGTTGTTGGCTTGGATACATACTATGTCCTCGACTGCGAGATATCACCGTCTACCGTTCTGCAAGTCAATTTAAGAACTGGAGAAGTTGTTGAGGATCATCAGAATTTTTTGGATTGGATTCAAAAGCGAGTCGATTCGTACGTCAACTTTGATGCGATTGCTGCGGAACAAAAATATTCAGAGTTGCGAGAAGCCATTGAAAAGGCAGGGCTGTTTGCACCTTCGGTGGAACCGATGCTCGGTTGTGATCGTATCACCGTCTGCTCAAAGAAACTGCCCTCGGGCGGATTTTCGGGAAACAGTTTCTGGGTCAGTCAAATAGGCCAAAAATGGATTGTCGGAGCCTGGGGAGGCTTCATATATCTCTTACCAGAGAATGATCGTATTGAAGATTTCTGCATTTCCTGGTTGAAACGAAAGCCTGACGAAACAGCATTCAATTTTGATCAGGAGCAAATCGAAAAGTTTGGTCTTCAACTTCTCGATGATGATGAGTTTGATCGATTCTTCCCGAATTGAAGACAGATAAGTTGGTCAAAGAATCGCCACAAAAGACTCGAAAAGGATACTCTCTCTTGTGACTATTGATGTTTCTTGTGGCCATTCAGGTTCTCTTCGTCACATAGGGATCTGGTCGTGTCAGTGAGTCATAGTATTTGTAGGTCAGGCGGGAGCCCAATGATGTTCGGCACTTTGTTTGCACCATTTATGGAGGTCGTTGACCGAGTGATTCCAACAGTTCATCTTCATCGGCCCAACCCGAGAAGTACAAACAAATCATTTCAAAATTTCTCTTTGTCATTGT
>JAURQH010000101.1 GCA_030836185.1 Planctomycetota bacterium | reverse complement strand
TGAATCAGATAAGCGATCCTTGACCCGGTGTTCCGTGTCAAAATAATCGCACCGTTGCCGGAGTGGCGGAATGGCAGACGCGCTGGATTCAAAATCCAGTGAGGTAACACTCGTGCGGGTTCGAGTCCCGCCTCCGGTACTTGCTTCATCTGACTCTTCAGATGAAGCCTCAACCCCTGTTTTACAGGGGTTTTCTTTTGCGCCCGATTTTGTTCCAACACCTCGTTTCCTCCCCGTCATTTCTGCAGACTGACGCGCTGAAGTGCACTCTTTAGCACTTGGTTTAGGTAAGCAATTCGGTAAGCTACTGGAACGGCTAGGACTACCAAATTTTGCATTCACTTCTTCTGAATGCTGATTTTTCTGGGAATGCTCCATCATGGACGGAAGCGAAGGTAACGATGAAAGGGCCTTCGCTTCATCCATCATCGAAATGTGGCTGTATCGGTTCATTGTGAGGTTGATGTCTGAGTGACGAGCCAGCTTCTGGGCCATCTTGGGATGCACTCCAGACTTAGCAAGCAAAGAGACGAACGAATGGCGTAAAGAGTGAAAGTCGGCCACACGACCTGATTCATCCGTGTATGGAATCTCAGCAGCTATTAAATCCCGCCGAAGCATATCAGCAGTCCGATTGGTCAGATCACCCCACAGAGGAGTTTCTCGGTCAATTTCACGCTCTTCTATCCATTGCCTAAGCTCTCGAAGCAGCTCAGGACGAACTGTTTGCACAGTATGGCGTCTGTTCTTGGTTTTTCCGGCTTCAATAGCGATAGCCGGCACTTTCAAATCCCACTTCAAGCACCTTGGTGTGATTGTGCGAAGTTCGCTTCGACGGAATCCCGTCTCCATGGCGACTCGATAGAGCATCGCTCGGTCGCGTCCACTCAACTTGTGGTGGAATGGTCCTTCTGCAGTTTTTTCCAAAAGCTTTGTCAGATCCTCCGGGGGCAAATTTCGACGTTCCTTACGACGATCTGTATCCGCGTTAAGAGAACTGAGATGCGATACTGGAGATTCGCTGATTCGGCGTTCCTTGACCATCCAGTTGCAGAACTGTTTGAACGCTTGGAGATAGTAATTACTGGTTTGAACGCAGATCCCGTCATTCTTGTCCGCTCTGCGATCAGCAAGAAACTGCTCAACTTTAGCTGCATGGATGTCACCATAAAATCGAAAGCCGCATCCATTGATCACATTTCGAATGCGTGCTTTCTGCACGTCCGCATGAACAATCGCACGATTTTTGTTGAGCAGCGATTGATGGAACTCATCCAAGTGCTGCAAGAGCAACTTGCTACTCGCATGAATCTGAGCGTCCACAAGCCCAATCTCTATCAATCGCTCGCGTTTCTTCGAACCGAGCGATTCAATCCACCGAGTTAATTCGGGGGTCAATGGCAGATTTGTCATCCGGGAGGCTACAAGTGACTCCAGCTTTCGACCAAGTTCTTGCGTAGCTTTCTTATCGGTAAATCCTGGGATTCTCCGTCGTCGCTCAGTATGATCAACGAATTCGACATACCACTTATTGGACCCTTTCGTCTTTCCGTTTTTTTTGCTGTATTGTTGTTTGAAGATTCTCACTTGATCTCTTTCTTGTGATCTACGAATGTCTGCATTGATCAATAGACACTGACTTGTCAGATATTCTGATAAAAATTCTAGAAATGCGCAACGGTATTTCTCGAAATTGGTCAGCAGTTTGCTGTGCTTTTTTGATGTCGTCTCTTATTCTTATTCTTTGGTTGTGGAGATAACCTCTCCAAATCCAACTTCGGCCTAAATCCAATCTTCAAGAACTCTTCATGCATAATGCCCTCCACATACTTGGGAAATTGGGGAGCAGTCAGGACGGCATCATGAATAGTAAAGATTGGGCACTCGGGGTGTTCTCTCATGATTCTGGTGGCAACTTGCCCAATCACGAAACTCGCCTCTCTGTGCTGAAGTGTCCAAGCAAGTCTTTGATATTGATCGAATTTCAAATCATCGACGAGATTAGCAACCGAAGGATAGAATTCGCGAAATTTGGTTCCGACTGGATTTGAATAACAGTTCATAGGATCTTCGTTCAGCCAGACCATAAGTAGCCTCTTGGTCCTCTTTCTTTTTTCTGGTTCCCCCAATCGTTCATACAGTTTCCCGGATTCGCAAAGATCAATGTATCGAAAGACATCTTCTGGAATATTGAACGGGTTACTCTTCGTGTTTATAGCTGTATTTCTAATAGATTTCGCATTTTCTGCCGTAGTATATACCTGGTGTTTCTCTCTTCCTTCTGTTTCAGTTCTTCTTGTGTTGTACTTCAGCTTTGATTCTTCTTTAAACTCTCTTTGTCTCATCCTTGTTTTAGTTGCATTTGATCCTCCGTAATAACTTAGTGATAGTATTCCTAAAAACAGTGGTTGACTGTTCTTGATATCGTACTGAACCAAGTGTTCTCCTTTGTATGTCACAAATTGCCGCAGGTTCTTTGGAAGTGAAGTTAGCGGAGAATGTATTCTTCCGTACTTATCCAGCTTTTGAATCCCCTCTCCAATTTGCACGACCTGAGCACGTAGTAGATCACGATACTCATGAGTAGATAGATCACGCTTTCTTCTTTTCTTTTTAGGTTTTAAGTATTTGATGATCTGCTCAGCAGCTTCTGCATCAATTTCGAGTTGCTGAACAGAATCAGAAAGCCAATGATGGACCTTGGACCAACGCTTATGTTCGGTTGCACAATTTTCACTACGAAATTTGGCAATTTTGGGAGCCTTGACTTCTATTCGCCTGAATCGGCGGTGACTTGGCTCCAGTCGATACCCGTAACATTTCTTATCAGGGATAAAATTGCGATCGACTGTGATGATTTTCTGCTCAACCAAATATTTTATAGTCGGTGACCACTTCTTTCGCCCCATTGGTTTTCGTGCATAATCACACTTGATTTGAACAAATTGATCCTTCCTGTTCTTTCGCTGTCTCCACTTACAATAAATTAGTTCCAGCATGAAGCAGCAGGATTCTCGAATATTTATCGGAAAGGATTCGGGTTCCAGTGTTGTCGGTAAGTACATTTCAATCTTCATCTTTTTAATTACTTTCTTCAAATGTTGTCATATTTGGAAATTCCATCATTGATAAATGCAGTCTATTTTCGACCGGTTTCAAAACTATGAAAACCAAATCTCAAGACAATTCCTTAGCTCCTCGAACCAACTACCTCTGAGGATAGTTATCAGGAGACTTCTGCTTTCCTATGCAAAGAAGATAAAGTGATTCTCGAAGAGTCAGCTTGAGTTCTGAATCTCTTCCCACTTGTGCTGCGAGGGACACCCCTCATCAATCCATAGATGTATTTCAGAGGCTCTCCATCTCACTGAGCGTCCCAAACGAATCGGACGTGGTAAGCGACCGGCAGCTTTCAAGCTCTGGACATGGCGGAGCGATACATTGAGTAAGCCTGCAAGCTCCTTCGCCGCGAAAAGACCATGTTGTTTACCCTGAAGTACCGCTTGATCATTTTGGCTCATCGAATCTGATATCCAGTGCGTTAGTTCTCTATCAAAAGTCAGATTGCAATTAAAAACGCCATCACTTAAATATCGATGTTTGACCATAATTCTACCACACTTCCCGAAAGCAGTAATCCAGGGGTTGTCGAAAACAGGTAAACAGAAACGTACAGCTCGACGCAGAAGCCACTGTAATTGGCGAAGAAAAGCTGATGTCGGTTACTGTATTCACAGTAGCATTGGGCGGTTTCACTAAAAGACCGACATGGATTTATTAGAAACGGATCCCGAAGAAGTCACACACCCCAGATTTGGCCCGATTTTGAAGTCCGTTTATGTGTGGAGAGAGAAATTATCAGATTATCTGACAGTGAAATGCACCTCTTGATCAAAAACTGTCAGATAATCTGACATTCTCTTCAGGCGTTGGATGCCAAGAAATGCAAACTTCACGAGAGTTAATTACGAAAAGATCAATTACTGATCAGTAGTGTTTTCGCCTACAGTGCCCCCTCAACGGGCGGCGTCTCTCGCAGCGTCTCGTACAGTTTTGCCGGGCCCAGTAGAATGTCCAGCAAACCTCTCTTGATCTTGTCAGAGTTCAAAGCCTGGGTGCTCATCGTGTTGTGTGCGTCCATCGCGTCAATGATTGCATCGGTGAGGGCTTTCCCCAGATCGGGTGAGTTCGAGAACTGCTGTTTGGTGTTGTTGCGTGCCTGTTCGGCCAGTGTCTCAGATTCCAGCATTTTGCCTTTGAGAACATTGTTCACATAGACGAGTTGATCCCCGTCAGTCAGTTCGCCGTCAAAGAGATCATTCACTTTCCTGATAATCTCGCGCAGGAACGCTTTCTCTTTCTCCTGAACGGCTCCCGTGCCGGCCTCGGTGAGCGGATCCAGCTTCTGATCAGCCCCTTCGTGGAGGTTCATCTTTGCTTTCCCCGCATTCCGCAAGTTGTGATGGGTCAGCACCACTTTCGACAGATCAACCCCTTCCCGCTCCCGTCCGAAGTCGAGCAGACGAATCAGATGCTTGTAGAAGATGGACCGCTTCTCGACGGCTGTATTTCCGTAATCAAATATCTGCGACAGGAACGTGTAGATCCGCAGGAACGATCCCATGTCCGATTTGAACAACGTCAAAGCGTCCAGCGTCCCCTTGGCTGTATCGATCTTGTCCTGTTGTTTCGCTTCGGTCGCTGCTTTCAGCTCTTCCTGGGCGGCTTTGAAGCGTTTGAGCAGCCGATCTGCCACCGGCTCCAAGGCTTTCTGCAGATCCCCCTGTTTTGACTTTGGATTCAGCACCACATTCACGACGCGGTCAATCTCGAATTCATCGTAGAAGCCGGCCCCATCCAGCTTGGCTTTCAGGTCGAACACCAGATTCGGATCGGTCGCATCCGACAGTTGCGCCGTCGTGTGATATTGCTTGAAGGATTTCAGCACTTCCTCGGGATCGTTCACGAAATCGATCACATAGGTCGTGTCTTTCCCGTCGTGCCGTCGGTTCAATCGGGACAGCGTCTGCACCGCCTGAATGCCGGCCAGTCGTTTATCGACGTACATGCCACACAACAGCGGCTGATCAAAACCGGTCTGAAATTTGTTGGCGACGATCATCACTTGGTAATCTGGCGTATCAAAAGCCTTGCGCATGTCGCGGCCCTTGAGGCCTGGATTCATGCTGGTTTCGGTGAACTTCTCACCGAGCAGGCCTTCG